>CALRCM010000016.1 GCA_943354555.1 Candidatus Peribacteria bacterium
GGGAGCGTATGTTCACTGCGCAGTGTCTCGAAATTGAAGAGTGCAGAGGGAAGGAAGAGCGTTGCATTGTCGTTCCAGAGGAAAAAGCGTGGGAATATGGTCTCTATGCCTGCAAACCACAGGAGTGCAAATAGTAAAAGCCCAACCACTGGTAATCCTTCGCGACGAAACTGCGGCATCTTCATAGGAGCAGGATAGTACGCAGACCTCATTTCCGGTAGATCGCCGTCACACTCTCGCCACGCTCCATGTTTCCGATTACTTCTGCAAGCATAGGAGCAATGGGAAGGATGGTGAGGTTGGGAATCGTGCGTGGTTTCACAGGGAGGCTGTCACTGACGACAATTTCTTTGAACTTTGCCTTTTTCAATCTTTCCAGCGCAGGTCCGGAGAAAATAGCATGCGTCGCCATGGCGTAGACATCCTTGCGAGCTCCGCGCTTCAAAAGCTCTTCCCGAGCAGCGGCAAGAGTGCTTGCGGTATCGATCATATCGTCGACGATAACACAGGTCTTATCTTTTACGTTTCCGACAACTTCCAGAATTTCCGCCTGATGGTGACCGGGACGGCTTTTATGGAGGATCGCAAGCTCCGCACCGACGACATCCGCGAATTTCTTTGCGTCTTTGGCAGAGCCGATGTCCGGTGCGACGATCACGAAGTCCTTCAAAGCCTTCTTTTTTAAGTACTCGGCAAAGATCGGTCGGGCATCGAGGACGTCCACAGGTATAGAGAAAAATCCCTGGATCTGGTCGCTATGCAGGTGCATGGTGATGACATGGTCTGCGCCGGATTCCTCCAGTAAATGCGCTATCAACTTTGCTGATATTGGTTCTCTAGGAGCTGCTACACGATCTTGGCGCGCGTAAGGGAAGTGCGGCATGACGACGTGTACTGTTTTTGCGAAACTGAGCTTCGCTGCTTGGCACAGCAGAAAGATCTCCACAAGGTCCTCGTTGGGGTTGAGAGTTCCTGTTTGAAGGATGTAGACGTCTTTGCCGCGTACGGACTCTTCAAACCGCACGTAACGTTCACCGTTGCTAAATGCTTTCAGTGTAATCTTTCCCAGATCGACTTTCAGTTCCTTGGCGAGAGATTCTGCAAGCTTTCTATGGCTGGATCCGGAGAAGATGCGCATGTGTGTACAGTATAGCAGAAGGACGACTGCAATGCTTTGCCAGCGGATCTGGGTTTCTGGGGTTCATTGTGTTTATTGGGTTTATTGGGTTTCCTCTTTACATACAATCAACCTTACAAACTCTATACACTCCAAAAACTCCATAAACCCAAACCCGTTCGGTCATGTATCCACAGCATGTAGCGAAACTGTTACAGTGGGACCATGCACGTCCGTCTCTCCACTTGTCTCGGTACAGAAGTGATTGATCGAAGCACTGACGAACGCATAGGGTCTCTCTCCGGACTTTTCGTGCATCCGGATACAGGGAAGCTGGAGGGAATCTATATCACCATGTCTTCCGTTATGTTTGGAAGTGCGTCACGTCTCTTCTGTGGCAGTGATGATATCGTCCATTGGGGCGCCACGTTGCACATTCGCAGTCACTCCTGCTTGTCCCCCTTTGAGGATCGCATTCGTCTCCTTCCGCTGCTTGCGGAGGGTCGAATGATTATCGGTCAGTATGTACGATCTGAAGCAGGCCGGCCGATGGGTATCTGCAAGGACATGCAGATTGATACGGAAAAGATGCGTCTAGAGTGGCTCTTTCCCAGGCGCTTCTTCCAACAGGGTATTGCGATTCCCGCAGCGGACATTGTGGAAGTACGCAGAGAGGCAATCATCGTTCGCGATCAGCTCAAAGCTGAGGAAGTACGTACTTACGAAGAGAAATCCTCACCTATACTGGAATCATTTCCAGAGATTGCAGAGGCAAGGGTCTCAGAGAATTGAGTGTTCAAAAAAAGCCCCCAAGGGGGCTTTTTTTAAAATCGTAGGAAAAGTGCCAACGATGATTACGCTGTAACGCTTTTGAGGATGAACGTTGCGATAGCCTTGGCAAAAACAATGACGATGAGACCAATGATGAGGTAGATGATCGTCTTCTTTGCGCCGTCGCGTGCTGTCTCATCACCTTGCGAGAGCATTAGGCGGAAGCCTGAAATCACGATGAGAAGCAGAATGATGATACCGATAAAATCAATAGCTGCATTGATAATGTTTATAAAGCCGGTAGTAATATCGTCTTGACCTTCAATTCCTGGAATAGTGGACAACGTGATTCCCGCCCAAGCCTTGGTCGAAAAGAGTAGGCCCGAAGCGAGGGCTGAAGTACGCGCGAGAGAGTTGCGAATAGAGACCATTGAGAGAAAGGGGGAAGAAGTACAGGAAATTGGTTATAGTTCTACGCTCTGCATGCTGCTTGCGCAAGAGCTTGGAATGTCGCAGTCATGTAAAAGTCTTGACGAATATTTCCGTATGGTTTCGCATAAGCAAAAAAGTCATTCTTTGCTCAGCAGATCAACAAGGAGGAGTGTAAAAGCGGGGAGTGCGAACCAGAGATCACGGTAGTCGAGAATCACATGAAGAATAAAGCTTTGCTCGAGAAGGGGTGTGAGCCATGCAGCGGGAGCAGCTCCCGCACTACTCATCATTGGCATTCCTGCTACGTACGTTACCAGCGCAGAGAGAAGGAGGCCTGCTTTTGCAACGCCGAGGAGTCCGGTTATTGCGGTGTTCATCACGACTCCTGGCTCTCCTTCATAAGAGACTGCCAGACCGCCGCGAAGTGTAAGGACGATGACGGAGAAGATGAAAAGTCCGAGCTTGAGGAGTGCAACACTGAAGGGTGTGAGAGCTATATGAAGATTGTTGAGGGATTGCTGAAAGAGCGGTGCATAGCGGATGAAGAAGCTTTCGATGCCCTGTACGGCAACAATAGAGATATATGCTGCGACAATCACTTTCACGGATTCATGTTTTCCGATAATGAAGCTATAGGCTATGACGAGTGCGAGAAAAACAGCAATGAAGAAGTCCCAAGTGATGGAGAGTGGCATGGACATATTGTACGCTAATAGCATGCGTCACGGATTCCTTCTCATCAATAAACCCTGTGGTCCCACGAGTCACGATATTGTGGCCTCTGTACGACGAATTCTCAGCGAAAAAAGCATCGGGCATCTGGGCACACTCGACCCTGCGGCAGAGGGGCTCCTCGTCCTTGCGGTTGGAGCGAAGGCGCTTAAAGTCGTCGAACTGTTTCAGGGTCTTTCCAAGGAGTATGTCGCCGATGTCCGGTTTGGTTCTGTAAGCACGACGTATGATCGCGAAGGGGTGATCGAGCAGTTGGATCCAAAGCCTGGATGGATGGTTCCGGAGATGGCAGCACTCCAGCGCCTGATTGCCGAGAAGTTTACTGGTCGTATATCACAGGTTCCGCCTGCTGCATCGGCAGTACATATAGGAGGTGAACGTGCATACCGAAAAATGCGACAAGGACGAGCTGTTGATCTTCCACCACGCGATGTCGTGATCGATGAGTGCGCCATACTTTCGTACGAGCATCCTGATCTCGTTCTTCGTGTACGCTGCGGATCTGGAACCTACATTCGTTCGCTCGCACACGATCTTGGTATAGCCCTTCGATGCGGTGGCTATCTGTCTGCACTGCGTAGGACAAAGGTAGGGGAGTGGAGCAGCGAAGGCGCTTGTTCTCCTGATCAGGCGCGATGGACTTCGGTGATTCCTCTGAAGGAAGTACTACAGTCTTTTCCGCGGATCGATCTTTCGGAAGAGGAGGCGAAGGATATTGGTCATGGGAAAAATATCCGGCAGCCTATCAAGGGCATTGCGATTGCTTGGTGCGCAGAATTACCGGTGGCGATTCTGGAACCAATGCCTGATGGATCAGCGCATGGGAGGAAGGTGCTCTAGTGGTTGGTTCCCGTATAGCGATAGAGGCGTATGATTGGTCCTCGCATTCGATTACTCGGTAGCCATTCTTGAAGGAGTACAGCATCGTGTTCTAGGGCATTGTACCGACCGATAATTTCTGCGTATCGCTCGGGTTCCGCTCTGAGTAAGCCCTCTCTCCATCCTGAAGTAACAAAATAGGTTCCCGGTGCAGGGAGGGCGATACCGAGTTCCCCAAGAATGGGGACCTCGGATACGTGGAATTGTGTGCCAGCGAGCGCAAGGAATTCCGTAAGGATGGTACTTGTTGGTGGGAGGTGATCGGCCATCCACTGCCGTGCAATTGCACGTGTACTGGGAGCGCGCAATTTTTGTGCTGCTTCGTTCGCACTTGTCCATGACGGAAGGCACATAGCTCCGATGATGATGCAGAAGAGCGCAGTGGCGCAGTGGCGGGATAGTCTACAGTTTTGCCTTGTCCACTCGCATGCTTGCCACGCAGTCCACGTTGCGAGCAATCCCCAGAGTGGGTAGAGTGGGAGCGTCCAGTATGCGGCATGGAGAGGGTGCGATGAGATAAGAAGAAGGAAAACAATAATGAAGTTTCCCATAAGGATAGCCAAGCGGTGCTTTCTGTACCATCCGAGCGCTATACCGATCATGCCGAGGAGCCATTGCAGTCCTCCCAGTTGTTGCGGGAGCACCAGTAGCCAGTGCCACAGGAGATTTTTTGTAGGGCCTAATCCGTCTAGTCCCAGATGCTGCGATCGTCCTTCATGGATGATGTCGGCGAGCGCATGCGACCAATCGAGCAGCACGTACGGAGAGCTAGAGGCAAATCCAATGAGAGCACCGAACAGTAACGTTGCACAGGCGATGAGTCTATAGCGAACTTGCAAACGTGGATGGTCAGTGGGTACGAGCATTGCAAACCATCCCAGAGGAAGAAGTGCGACGAGGAAATACCTTGTGGAGATGGCGAGCCCGATGCCGATGCCAGCAAGAAGTATGCGTACGGTACTTGGTCGCTCGATGGATCGAAGGAGGAGCAATATGCCAAGCAGGCAAAAGAACACTCCCGCCGTATCGGAGCGGATGTATGTTGAGCGTTCTATGAGCAAGGGGTATGCAGCGGTTGCTGCGAGCGTTCCGACGGCAACGGCGGTCCCAAAGCGTAGTGCAATTGCAAAGAGCAGCGGCACACTAAGTATGGCGTATAGGAGAGAGATCAGTCTGCCGTAGAACACGAAATTTGTGGTGGAGAGCTCTGCTATCTGTAGTTTTCCTAAAGGAGGATGGACTGCGTTCCATCTGGCAACTACGGTAAGGGGATAGAGGACTGTCGATCCAGGGTGCCCGAACCATTTTGGATTTCCCGTGCGCTCATGCGCCATGTGCATTGCGGGAAGGATCCAATCCTCCTCATCGATTTCGAGATAATAGGGAAGGTCCTTTGCAACATTGGGAAGGTTGATTGCGAGGCAGACGAGCATTGCAGCGCCAAGTGCCCATATGCCGGCCGATGCTTTGGAGAAGAGACGCATGCATGCCTATTGTATCAGCTTCTCCACTTTCCTATCCGATAGGATGGCGCATGAGATGCAGGCTTTTGCATGCTTTACTGTCAAATTGCGTTGGTCATTCTTCCCACGTACGCTCGTTGGTATGTCACAGCGCATTTTCGTTCCACTTCTCAGTATCACCGTCTTGACCGGAGTCATAGCCGGATCACTCTTCCTTTCTTCGTCACCGACGTCTTGGGATGACGGGCTTCGGCATATGACGATGGCGAGAGTGATGCGTAGCGAGGGTATCGATCAGACATGGAGCCGGTTTTTCTCTGGCGGGTATCTTGCTGATCACCAGGTTGATCCGTGGTTTCTTGCAGATGTCTCGTACATTCCGTTCACAGTATTTTCCGATCCGATTGCTTTGCGGCTCTATAGCATTGTTGGTATTTTCGCACTTCTTCTTATTGTCTGGCGTCTCCTAGTGCCGCTACGTCTTCCCACGGCCTGGCTGTGTATCTTGCTCGTTTTGACACTTTCTGATCACGAGTTCATCACACGGATTTTGCTGGGGAGACCGTTTGTCTGGGCGACGGTATTTGCTCTTATGGCCTTAGATGCCATATTGCGGAGAAAGCATTTTGTCGTTGCAGCAATTCTTCTCCTTGCAACTCTTTTCTCCCAGCTCTTCGTTTTCCCCCTCTTTTTTGCAGGCGTTGGTGTTGTTTGGCTTGTGTGCGATCGGCGTTTTCGTGACGCACGTGTTCTTGGTATTGCCATGCTTGTCGGTACCGGACTTGGGCTCGCTTTGCATCCGCAGGCGGCAGAATATCTTCGCTATCTCGCGCAAGTCTTTTTGCAGATTCCGTTTGCATCACGCAGTCTCAGTCTTGGTTCTGAGATGCATCCGAGTTATAATGTTTCTGCTTCTGTTGGTATTTTCAGCGTTTGCATAATTCTCTTTGCAGGGGGGATCAAGGAGAAGTCTCTGCGGTTTTCCGAACTTCGTCTTCATGGTACGCCACTTCTTCTTCTCCTTATCCTCCCACTCTTCGGTGCATACCTTTTTGCATGGATGCGAGCGATTGATTTTCTTTGGCCACTTCTTGTCTTGCTCCTTGCGCAATCACTCTCCCTCTCTCGGGAATTCTCTGTGAGTCTTTTCAGTGTCTCCATGCGGCCGCTGCTTCCGGGCATTCGTGGGGGTCCGCTTGTTTTTGGCTGTATCATCTTGGCGTTTCTCGCTATGAATCTGCGGACTGGTCTGCGGCTGCGTGCGACGGATAGCGACCGGTCCATGGCACACTTTGCTCCCGTGTCTGCGCTCCCTGCAGGGTCCCGTATTTTGAACCCCGAGTGGTTCTTCCTTCCGCCGTTTATAGCCGTAAATCCACATGTGACGTTTGCTACAGGTATCGATAATACATTCACCTGGAAAATGAATCCTGAAGCATACAAGCTTCTCGAGGTGTATTTTTCCATGGCTGCACAAATTCCGCAGCCTGTCGTGGATATCCGTTTATGGATGACCCAACTGCTCGCCATCTACCCGAGTGATTACCTTGTTGTGTCGCACCAGTGGGGCAAGCATCTACTGCCGGCATTACGGGAGACACAGGGTCTCAAAGCGCTCACGACGAGCGGCGCAGTGATCGAGGTCTTTGCGATTGATGCTAAAAAATTCAGTCAAAATCCATGATGCTCCGGAAAACCATTGATAATTGTGGTGAGAAAATGGAAAATGATTGCGCTCGGGTCAGTAGCTCAGCCTGGTAGAGCAGGAGCCTCTTAAGCTCTTGGCCGTGGGTTCAAATCCCACCTGACCCACCACACTTCGCTCGCTGCGGCGAGCTTCGCGTGGCAAGCCATGAAGTTAAGGAAAAAGCATAGCGCGAAGTGTGCCCCGCGAAGCTCTGCCCGCATTATAAAGTAGCGTTGAAACAACTGTTATTCTTTTCGTAGTACGCAGAGCGAAGTGGGGCTATTATTGTTAGCTATGCACTACGTTTACATTCTTCATCTCAAGAACAATCAATCCTATGTTGGCTATACGACCTACATTGATGATCGCTGTGCAAGGCATATAGCTGGAAATGCATGTAAGACTACGGAAAGAATTTCTGCTGAATCCCTAGAATTTTATGCAGCTTTTGCCGATGAAAAACGTGCACGAGCTTTCGAAAAGTACTTGAAGAGCTCATCAGGTTGCGCATTTCGAAATAAGCGATTGATCTAGTTCAAATGGTTATCTTCACTTCACACTCTCCATACACTGTCTCTGGATCGTTCGCCAATCATACGGGAATTTGTAGGTCTCGAGTGCGCGGGCGAGAGCCGCGAAGGCCGACCATGCGGTCTGCTCCGGAGTCTTTGCCGGAGCAAAGAGAAAGCCGGTACCGCGTTCCTGTACGGGGTCGTAGTTTTCCAGTGTCTCACACTCTGGTGAGATAGGAATGACTCCATAGGAGAGGCACGCCTGTACTTCAGTGGAGCCTTTGGTGTCCGCCAGAAAGAGTGCGATATCCGATGCGGCGAGGATTTTATGGATGGAGGCTTCGCTCGAAGGAAGGATGGCGATCCTGTGTCCGTGCTGTTTCTGGAGTTCCGTAAAGAGTGTTCCGTAGTCCTTGCTGCCTTTGCCGATGATGAGGAGTTCCAGCGACTGCGTCAGAAGTCCCGGAATCATCGCTTTCAGAATCTGTCCGCCAAGTGCTTCCGTCATACCGAGTGGCAGACATACCGTTGCTCTGCGTCCCTCTTGCGGCCAGCCGAGTTCCTTCTGCATGGCTGACTTGTTGCGGGCCTTCTGGTCGAGGTTCTTTTGGCTATACTTCGCCGTGATGTTGGTGTCTGTTTCCGGTGACCAGAGGGCGGGCATAGAGGGTGTGTACATCTCATTAGTATAGCGGAAAATGGTGTCTCCGAGAAGAGTCCTGACGTTGCAAATTTGAGTGAGTGTGTTGGGAGTGTTAGGGCTAGAATACTAGAGTACTAGGAATCGTTTACCGTCTGTGTCCTAGTATTCTAGTACTCTAGTATTCCTAACCTATGAGCAAACACCTCGTCCTCATCGACGGCCATCACCTTATGTACCGCGCGTACTGGGCAATTCCGCGTACGATGCATACGAAAGCCGGCACTCAGAATAATGCCGTCTTTGGCGTGGCTTCCATGCTCATTTCCATTCTCACCAAGGAACAGCCTGATCAGCTCCTGTTTTGCTTCGACGAGGGGGACGAGACATTTCGGCACAAGGAGGCACCTACATATAAGGAGGGGAGAGCGGCTACGCCGGATGATTTTTATGTCCAGATTCCTCTCATTCTCCAGTGCATCGATGCGTGGGGCATCCGTCATATGAGTGATGCTCGCTACGAAGCGGATGATTTTCTGTATGCCTATGCGCTTGCCGCAACCAAGGATCCGAATGCACGCGTGACTATTGTTACCGGTGATCGCGACGCCTTTCAGATTGCCACGGACCGGATTCGCATCGCCATCCCCCACAAGGGCTACCAGGCCGCAGAGTACCTCGGGCCCGCGGAGATCCTTGCGAAGTACGGCATCCGCCCCGATCAGGTACCCTCGTATAAAGGACTCTGTGGCGACAGCTCGGATAACCTGCGGGGGGTAACGGGCATTGGCCCGAAAAATGCTTCAGCACTTCTGCAGCAGTTTGATTCCCTCACGGGAATTTACGAGCATCTTGCGGATATCAAACCCAGCATCCGCTCCAAGCTGGAGGTGGACCGCGAGAGCGCATTTTTCTGCGAAAAGATGGCAACATTGATCAGCGACATCCCTCTTCCTATTGCCTTGAATGATCTCCACCTGGATGGCATCGCGGTTGATCCCATCGTGGCATTTTTCCGGTCGATGGAATTCACGCTTCTGGAGCGCAGACTTCGGCAGATGCTGACGACGGAGTACGGAAAGAAGATTTTTAAAGATGCAGGATTGCACGCTGTGCAGGTACCAAAGGAGCAGGGACAGATGGCGATGTTTTAAAATATTCTCATTGGTTGTTTAGCGTGTCATGGTGAGCCATGTCATCCCGAGCTTGTCGAGGGACGAACCATAGATACGCGATGTCGCCCTTCGACAAGCTCAGGGTGACACCGCTTTATGTATCGAATGTGATTCTGAGAATGTATACATTTGGTACTCACTAAATTTATCGTATAAAAAAACCTGCATAAATTATTTGTTTTCTGGCTGCAGATAGCCACTGATGCTGCATAGGTTTTGTGATCAATGTCTATGCTCCTGAGTACCAAAGGTGATCAAAGTCCTCTTGCCCGCATGAAACGTGCGCCAGTAGACTCGCCACCGTTTCCAGCTTCAGATTCTTTTGAAGCTTCCATCTTTCCATTCATTTTTATGTCAAAGGAACGGGTACTCGCGAGCTTAGATATAGGAAGTGCGAAGATTCGCACGGTTGTTGCTGTTGCGGACTCGGAGAGTGATGCGGGTGTACCCAATGTTATCGGCGTCGGCATCTCGCCGTCGCTCGGTATGCGCAAGGGGCATGTCATCGATGTGGAGGAGCTCATCCACAATATCATCTCCTCTCTAGAGGACGCAGAGCGTATGGCGGGCGTGCCTATCAACCATGTCTTTGTCGGCATGAGTGGAGCGCACATCGAGTCTTTCGACAGTCGCGGGGTCATCGCCATCTCCGGACCGGAGATCACGGTGGAGGATGTAGCGCGCGTGCTCGAGGCCGCTCAGGCGGTAAGCATTCCGGCAAACCATCGGATTTTGCACATCGAGCCGAAGGCCTACTCGGTTGACGAGCAGCACGGCATCAAAAATCCTGTCGGCATGACGGGCATTCGTCTCGAGGTTGAGGCGCACATCATTACCGGTCATGTGCAGCATGTGAAGAATTTGGAGAAGTGTGTCGATCAGGCGGGCGTGGATATCGACGCCCTCGTGCCTGCGACTATCTCCGCATCCGAGGCGGTGCTCACCAAGCGCCAGAAAGAACTCGGGGTCGTGGTCATCGACATCGGAGCCGGATGCACCAGCATCGCGGTCTTCGAAGAGGGGACCATCCTGCACTCGGTCTCTCTGCCTGTCGGCGGCGAGAGCGTGACGAACGATATTGCAATCGGACTCCGCACCTCTATCGATACCGCAGAGAAGATCAAGATCGAGTTTGGTTCGGTGCTCCCTCAGGAGATCGCCGAGCGTGAGATGATCGATCTGTCGTCCGTCAGCAAGGTGGACACCCAGACCGTGAGTAAGCGCTACATGGCGGAGATCATGCAGGCGAGGTACTTCGAGATCTTCTCGCTTGTGAAAGAGCAGCTCAAGTCCATCGGTCGCAGCGGCATGCTTCCTGCAGGCGCACTGCTTACCGGTGCTGCGGTGAAGGCTCCCGGTGTTCTGGACCTCGCTAGAGATACCCTCGGACTCCCTGTGCAGATGGGCTTTCCGGTCGACATCGGTGGTGTCATCGAAAAGGTCGACGATCCTTCGTATGCGACTGCTCTGGGTACCCTTATATGGGGTATGCGCGAAGGGGACAGATTCTCTGGCCGCAATAGCGGCGTGCAGATGCGCAAAGCGATCGCCAATGTCGGTTCGTGGTTTAAAAGCCTTCTTCCTTAATTATCGAGACGCACTGCCAGTGCGTCTCTACAATCTCCTTTCATTTTTCTCTTCGTTATTACCCCCATTCCCATGTCCGATACACTTCGCTCCCTCTTCTCCGGTTCAAAGGGAAATTCCTCTACCTCTCACGTTTCCCCTTCGCTCACCACGCAGGAGGTACGACCCGAGATGTCTGCCGGTGCAGATATTCGTGTCCTTGGTGCAGGCGGTGGTGGCTGCAATGCGGTTCGCCGCATGGTGGATAACAAGGTACCGGGTGTGGAGTTTATCGCTGTAAATACAGATCTTCAGGCCCTCTACCATAATCCGGCGGGAAAGAAGATCACCATCGGACGCGGCACGACCCGTGGACTCGGTGCGGGAGCCAATCCGGATATTGGCAAGCGTGCGGCAGAGGAGAGCTCGGAGGAGATCAAGGCGGCAATCGATGGATCGGACATGCTCTTTATCACCGCAGGTCTCGGTGGTGGAACGGGGAGTGGAGCAGTTTCGGTGATCGCCGAGCTTGCACGCGGTATGGGTATTCTCACGGTTGGTGTCGTCACGAAACCCTTCAGCTTTGAGGGATTGAAGAGAAAGAAACAGGCAGAGGAAGCGCTTATGAATCTCAAGGGCAAAGTGGACACGCTCATCACGATCCCGAACGACAAGATCCTCTCGCTTATCGACAAAACGACGCCTCTTACGGAGGCCTTCGCCATCGTCGACGAGGTGCTCCAGCATGCCATCGAGGGTATCTCCAGCGTCATCACCGTCCATGGTCTTGTGAACGTCGACTTTGCCGACGTGAAGACGATCATGAGCGACGCCGGTACGGCTCTCATGGGCATTGGTTACGGCACTGGCGACAGCCGCGCCGCAGAAGCTGCACGCGCAGCCGTAGACAGCCCTCTTCTTGAGCTTTCCATCAACGGAGCCAAGGGCATTCTTTTCAACATTACGGGTGGTACGGACTTGAGCATGTTTGAGGTCGACGAAGCCGCGCGCATCATCACGGAAGCTGCAGATCCTGAGGCAAACATTATCTTCGGTGCGGTCATCGACGATGCCTACACCGGTCAGATCAAGTGCACAGTGATTGCAACAGGATTCGATGCAGAGCCGCTCCAGATGGCGACATCTGCATCTGCACTGCGTCACATCAAGGGATTTGGTTCCCATGCCGTTGTTGACGAGCCTAAGCGTGAGGACAGTCGTTCTCCGGTGTCTGCAGGTAAGCCTGCATTACACCTTTCCGAAGAGGAGCTTGAGGTTCCGGCGTTTATGCGAAAGCCGGTAGGAAAGTAGGTTGCGAAGGTTGCGAAGTTTGCGTAGGTTGCGGAGAAATCCACAATCTACGCATTTTGTAGAGTACATGCATGTTGGGTGAACGTTTGTACACTGGTATATTTTTAGAAAAATAGCTTTGATAAGAGGATGTTCAATCGTTTTGAAGAGATAGGTGCATGGCAGGAAGCACGGCAATTGGCCAATGCTATTCGCGTCTGCAGAATGAGGGCAGTTGCAAAGAAAGATTTTGGATGGGACGATCAAATAGGCAGGTCTGCACTTTCGATCATGGCGAATATTGCAGAGGGTAATGACGCGAAGACCAATACAAAATTTATCAATTTTCTTGGCTACGCAAAGCGTTCGGCAGCGGAAGTTGCTTCTCATTTGTATTACGGTCTGGATCAAGGATATGTAATCTCTGCTGAATTCACTGCTGTATTTGCTAGCACACGTAAAATCGGTGCGATGATTGCCAAACTCGTTACGTATTTGCGTTCTTGCCGAGAAAACTCCCAACGCATCGGTACAAGTTCAAAAACATAACTTCGCAACCCCCGCAACCTTCGCAAACTCCGCAACCTTTACACGTGGCTTCCTGTAGAGCCAAAACCCCCTCTGGTCTCCGCTCCATGTCCATCCACTTCCTGCCACTCCGCCGTCTCCACCTTTACAAATAATCCCTGCGCGATGCGTTCGCCGCGTTCCACGGTGACGGGCTGATCCGAGATGTTCTTCACCTGCACGAAGATTTCATCCTTCGGGCCATGGTAGTCGCCGTCGATGACACCAAGGGAATGTGGACAGATCAGGGATTTTTTTCGGGGGAGGGAAGAGCGGGGGAGGATCAGCAGAGCATAGCCCTCGGGAACTTTCACAATGACGTTTCCTGGGACAAGCCCGATCGCTCCCGCGGCAATCGTCGTGGTTTCCCGCGTTACGAGATCGAAGCCCACGGCACCAGCCGTCTCGTATTTGGGGAGGGGGAGTGTGGGGTCGATGCGCTGGATGGAGACGTGCATACCATTATCATGCTTTGAAGTCTTCACTTGAACAATAGCCATATGCTTCGCAACCTTGTCCTCCTTTGTTCCTCCGCGCTACTTGTCGCCGTTGAGGCGAGCGAAGCGCTTCGAGCGATCGAAGATGTCTTTGTGCTTTGCATAGGTGAGCTGGTCTTCATCATCTCCTTCGTTAAGGAGTTCAGTGCTCATCTCCTTGAGAATCTCAATGAAACCTGCGGGATTATCTCGAACTGCCTTCGAAAGGGCTTCATAGACTGCGCCCGTCATGCCGTGAACTTTTTTGGAATCGGTCTCAGTTCGTTTGAGTTGTACCCGGTTGCGTGATCCATCAGGATTCAATCCTAGATATTCATTAAGTTGATCTTCTCCTATAAGATTCCCGATGTGATAGGTTCGTATGACGCGGTCTACAAGATGGTTCATCTTGTCACGGAATTCCTTTGGCTTCTTTCCTGATCCGGAGGGCATGGTTTCGTTTTCCAAGGTTTCATAGGAGATACCTGGCCGGTTGGCGAGATCCGAGGCATGACGGATGACGATGTTATCGAAGTGGATGTACGCAATGAGACGGCTCACGAGGAAGTCCACATCGGATGGTGACAATTGCTGCCCGTCCTCTGCCCGTTTCTTTGCAAGGAGCCCATGCACTTTGAAGAGCGTGTTGTAGCCGACGTAGGCATTCTTGATTCCTTCTGTGGTGATGCGTTGCCTCTGTCCCGCGATTGGTACGAGGAAGTTATTCAGCTGTCCGAATGTTGCATAGGCCGCAACGAGCGGTATGTCTTCGTGGTCAATCTCATCCCCTTTCCTATCCAGAACCTTGAACACACGCTGGCGGGCAGTTTCATCTTTACAGACCTCTTCCATGAGGAATGCTGTCGTCTTTACACCTGCAGTATATGTCGGATGACCATTTTTGGTCTCTGTTATGGATTTTGCGATTTCTTTAATTTCTGCAGCAGTATTGTTTCTTCCATAGAAGTAATCGATGAACGGGAATGACGTTGTAGAGATCTCCGCATTGATAATGCTGAGGCGGTCAAAAGGGATCAACCCTGTTTCGAGACCGCGTACGAGAAAGTAAAACTTTTCCTCCATCTTCATTTTCCCTTTTTGCATTGCGTAGAGGAACATGTTTTCGTACATATGCGGATTGACCGACTGAGGCATGGGAGCACCTTTTGGACGCTCGCAGAACGTTCTTAGCTGAAACTCGAGCTGACTGGCAAGTGCGCCTCTGTTTGCGAGGAAGTCGGACTCACCGGTGAACTTGTCTCTCTCCGTCTTGTACTGGTGCTCGTTGCCCGTTTTCCAGGTGCGATAGAGATCTTTGTCGTTCCATATATCTGCGATGACGCGCTGGAGATACTTATCCAGCAAAATAGGATCGCGATGGCACTCATGAGTGGGAATACTGAAGTGTGAGTATCGACTGAGGGACATCCATAGTTCCTTATTATCCCAATCGAGACGTCCACGTTTTGTGAGAAGATTGATGAGTGCCTTCAGGTGGTCTTGGTTATTCACATGGGGGATTTGCTCGATGAGGGCATACGAGTCGACGTTCTCGAGGGCCTTCTCCCATACACCCACAGCATCCTGTTCCGAGGATTGCTGGCGTCGGTGAAACTCGTGTTTCAGCTGACCGAGGTAGGGCACCTTGTCACCGATCCAGCCCGTGAGCATCTCTCCTACTTTTCCGCGGGCATTTTCTCCTCTGCGCTTCCACAGACGGGAGAGATCTTCCCAACTTTCTTTAGCCATAGTCCAGTAATCCATGATGGAGAGCCATTGGACGTCTGTCGTCAACCTGAGCCAGAGATCTTTATTGGTCGGTGTGAGGGTATTCACATTTCTGAGGCTCTCTCCGTCAATACTCTTGATTTTGGCATCAATCTCTTCAAGACCTTGTAAAGCTTTTTCCAATCGCGATTTAAATAGTACATTGGTGAAGGGATCCAGATCTGCTGGTGGATTGACGCTATCGTCCTTACCAGTGTTGAACATATGGAAAAGCTGTTCGTAGTTACTCTTCGCAATGTTGTACGTTGGCCCGAGTGCAGACTCTGCTTCCGGATAGGTGTGCATGAACTCACGGATTTTCAGAAGGAGGGATCGGTACTTTTTCAGACTGGCGAGTGGGTCAAATTCTTTGACATCCGCCGCTGACGCTGCTGCTAAGGCTTCTTTCGTACTGTGCTCAGATTCAAGATCATCATTTGTAGGATCTTCTCTATTTCTAAATGCGACAGCATCACGTGATGCGAGGAGTTTTTCGCGCACTGTTAGCCCGGACGGATCTGTCGTTACCGTACCGCGCTGCTCATCAAGGAGTGTAAACAGCGTCTTGGTTGATTGGTTCAATGAAGTGTCTTTCTGCAGGCTGTACTCGGCGTCTTGCTCATACGCCCTTCGGTAGTCTGCATACTGCATGAGGAGTTCCTCCCAGCGCTTCCGGCGGTAGTACTTTTCTCCACCGTCGGCACTTCCGTCCACTTTCCTGCCATCGGACATAATCTTCTCGCGATCGAGACTCCAGGACTGTGCGGCGATTTCCAAAAGATTTTCAAGTTTAGAACCGTCCTGCAGTCCCATGCGCTTCACCGCTATTTCTTGTAGAGCCCGCTCCTGCTCCTCAAACATCCCGGTGAAAACGGGGAAGTGCTCGGTGAGTGTATCGACAACGAGGTGACCAAACTCATGATCTTTCGTCTGTGCTAGTGCAGCAGTATCTACCGGGCCATTGGGCGGTGGTACGCGGTGGCGAACGGTGTTGACGTAGATTTTCACGTCCCCGTAGTCACAGTATCCTTTGCAATTCCTATCGGTTTCCTTAGCGTCTTGGGGGATCCTATCCCTGATGAATGTAAGAGCTTGCTGTATATTCGTGAGCTCTGTGCAGAGGAGAGAGACTTGTACGGAAGCAGATTTGCGCATGGCCTCACCGCTTGCGCCATCGGGAGCAGATGCATATGCAGTCTGAGAGTGATGCAGGGTGACTCCTGCCAATTGCAATTGCCCTGTGAGTTTCTGCGTCACGCCGGCAATGCGACATGCTGTGGAGTTCTGGATCCTGGATTCGGCAAGATCTTTTCGCACTGTTTGTATCAACGTGCCAACTGCAGCTGTCTCTTGTCCAAATTCGCCGGTAGAGATGCTGGTAACGGAAAGGCCATATGCTGTTCGGAAGTCTTTCGAGAGTGCCTGCTCCATGAGAGGGAGCAACCGGCTGACGGACTGCTGTACGTAGCTCAGATCCGATCGCTCCAGCGCATTCGGATTCTCGAGCACTTTTGCCAGTTCATCCATCCGTGTGCGCACCGCATCGCCATCCGGTGCTCCCATCGTCATGGCGATGAACGATGCCGCCGCTTCGTCGTCGAGCTGCGGACGAATACGTTTGTAGGCTTTTTGGAATTCGGGAATCCAGGCGCGCACGGTGTCGTGTCGCTTCTGCGCGTCCACGATGGATTGCCGCCAGAGATCCGGCATAGCTAGGACGTCACATTCCTCCATGCCTGTCAGGAGGCTTGATGCTTTAGCGAGGAAGTCCGGTGCATGGATTTGCAACCTCTTGGATCGCTTCCACCGCGCAACGAAACCGTTCATCTCTTCTGTTGCATCTTCGATGGTTACGCCGTTTTTGCTTTCGAATTGCTGTGCGATGCGACCGCCTGGACTGTTGAAATCTTTCTTTGCAATGCCGTAGAGCTTTTCGCGGATTTTGTCTGCAGATTCATTCTCAGAAACGGAGATTCCTGCAGCGCTCGCGAGTCCACGGAGCATGTCGAGTTCAATGCGCTTTGCGAGAGCATTTGCCTTTTCCTCCAGTCTGCGCTTGAGCATGCTCTTGAGTCCGTTGATGGTGCGATCCACTGATGCAAAATAGCTATTCTGTTCGATGATGGCCTGCTTGTCGCTTGGTTCAGTGCCCGTATCCGTGTGCCAGCGATGCATTCCCTGCGTGAAAAATTTGCTACAGTCTGCGAGAAGGTTGATGCCCCTCTGTAGTGCATTCGGAGATTTCGGTTCCTGAATATCGAGCAAATGATGGATTTCTTCAGGTGTCGCTTGGGCAATCCATTGCTGCAGTGACTCTGGTCCATGCTCTCCCGAGCGCATGATCGAACGAATGCCCTGTGCGGCTTCCGATCGTGAGAGAATGCCGTGTTTTGCATTGGCATCCAGAGGACGGCCTTCCGGTGTCGTTTTCTCAAGGGACGTTACGAGCTCCTCGTGCTGCAATCGCTGTCGCTCTAGAGATCGGATAAGCGTGAGCAGAGCCTCCGGATCATCCGTAACGCTGCGTAGGATCTCCGTGCGCGCACTGATCATTTCTGCGTCCATCAGCGTTCCCTTTCTCCGCGCCTCATCCAGCCATCCGTCGAGTACTTCTCCGGGGTCTGCAGCCGGAGCAATGCTTATTCCTGCGCGTTCCATGCTGCTTCGCAGGATGTCTGTGACATGCTCGGATGGATGTGCGATATCGATGAGACCATCCAGTGCTTCGGGAGATGCAGAGATCCGCTGCGAACTCTCGGCAGAGAGGAGTGCTTCCGTCGAAGAGTGCGTTTCATTCGAAATGCTTCCCAGTGTTTCTCTCGCAGCAGGAGAGGGAGGTTGGTACATCTGCTCTTTGTCTACTCCCACAGTTACATTCATCATCTTTCCATCATCCCCAGTACTAAACGCAGCCTCCCTGTGCTCCCTTTCGAGGGGCAGATGGGGGGCGAAGCGATCGCGGCGCAGGTGGCGCAGCATCTACAGTTTACAAATTCGAATAATATAGTCAAGTAGTTTCTCGCGTCGCGCTCCGCGGTAGGGCAGGAAATTGCTCATGATTTCCGCGACGTTTTGGTAATCGAGTCCGTCGATCACTACGGCAATCTCTCGCTCCCATCCGCGGACTTTTTCGATGTGCATTACAACGTTTTTTCCGTGTCGGTAGATCCAAAATCCCGTGCAGTGTTCCCATAGCGAGAGACGATCACCAACCTGAAGACCATCCTTATGGATACTGACGGTATTGCTTCCCAAGCGGCTTCGTATGTTTTGGTAGTACATTGCCGATCCGAGGATGATGACGATCGCGAGGGTCCACGCAGCGCTAAGAATGCTCCAGATGCCACTTGCGATAACGAGTGCCCCCATCACGGCGTACCACTTCTTTCCACGCGCTACTGGGAGTCGCTCGGGTGCGCTCCACTGTAGGAGGACGTCGTTGTGTGTATGTGTTTCCAAATCGGATAATTATACAGGAATTTGGCATTTCTGCCTATGTCTGAATACTTGATAAATCACTAATATGTTTTATGAAAATAGATGCTGTTTTCCTCTATAAAACTTTGCGTATTGATCGTTTTGATCGTGATGAGATTTTTGGTACTCTGCCTGCGTCGGGCAATTATCGGCCTAGGCTGATGGCTACTCGACACATGCGATCATTTATGACTTCGGGCAATTAGCTCAGCTGGCTAGAGCGCCACATTGACATTGTGGAGGTCACTGGTTCAAGTCCAGTATTGCCCACCATTTCTGAATAAAAGCAACTGTACGCTCGTACAGCTGACAGGCTCACATATCCGGCATAAGTTTTTGTCATGCTCTCGCAGATTCTCGATTATCTCTTTCCCAAAAAGTCACTGGGTAACAGGGAAGGGGAGTGGGTAACGCCAGAAGAACGAGCACAGCTTCGTGCATTTCCAATCATTCTCGAGCGAGCAGCACTACAGAGAGAAGGCATCGCGCATCTTGATCGTCTTGTTGCTGGTTCCACGTACGCAGGAAATCCATTGTTGAAGAAGGCCGTGTGGACGATGAAGTTTAGGCGGGTCCCTGCGTTAAGCAGGGATCTTGGGAGCATGTTGCTTGCAGGAGCGATGCATGTGGATGCACAAGATGCCGTTTTAGTCCCTGTCCCTCTTCACTGGTCTCGCCGGTTTCATCGTGGATTTAATCAGGCGGAGCTTCTTGCGAATGTTGTTTCCGAAGCGCGGCATATACCTGTGGTGCGTGCATTGAAGCGTGTGCGGGCAACGGGATACCAATCGCATCGCAGTCGAAACGAGCGACGCACAGCATTACTTGGTGCGTTTCGATCTTGCGTACGTGTTCCTCCGCGCATCGTTCTTATAGATGACATTGCGACGACCGGTGCAACGCTCGATGCCTGTGCAGCAGTACTAAAGGAGGCAGGTGCGCAGTGGGTGGAGGGGTGGGTGGTGGCGAGAGGATAATTTTTTAGTTCACAATGTTAATTGTTTTGAACGAAGTACCACCCGGTCAGCGGCGAATGAAACCAGCAAGTCGAAGTGGTGTGGAAAACTTTTATGTTTTCCACAGGCGGGTTAGGATCGGACTCCTATGACGGTACTGCTCTCAGCTGTGGCGTTCCTCCTCTTGCTATCTGTCCTCATACTCATCCATGAGTTCGGTCACTTTGCCGCTGCCCGACGTGCTGGCGTGATTGTCGAGGAATTTGGCTTCGGGCTACCTCCACGAGCTCGAACACTCTTTGTAAAAGGGGGCACACAGTTCTCCCTGAACTGGATTCCTTTCGGAGGATTTGTGCGCCTCAAAGGTGAAAATGCCATGGAAGAACACGAGCGTGTGAGCCGTGGCAGCTTTGCAGCAGCCTCTGTTTTTTCCCGCGTGGTGATTCTGGTTGCTGGTGTATTTATGAATTTCCTTCTTGCGATCATTCTACTCACCATCGGTTTTTCTGTTGGTCGGTGGGTGCCGACCTTCACTTCTATAGAGGCCATGCAGATGGCTGCTGATCGTGGGGAAATTTCTTTGCAACTCGGCGTTGTCATTGAAGACGTCGTCGCAGGAGGAAATGCGCAGTCCGCAGGAATATTGCCCCGATCCATCCTGCTTTCCATTGATGGAACTCCCGTCACTCTTCCAGAGCAGGTAGCTGAGATGCAGAGTGGTAAGCAATCCGCCGTGTACGTTGTTCGCTCGCTTGATGTGAAGAGCTCAGAGCACTCCGTGCAGGTGAATCTCACTGCGGGAAAAAGCGGTGTCGTCGTTTCTTCCTACCCGATTGAGCTTTCTGCGCCGAAGCGAGGATTGGTCACTGCGGCTCTTCTCGCATTACGGGAGTCATGGGTGATGATGGATCAGACCGTGAAGGGTATTGGCCACCTTGTCAGTTCACTGGTTACCCGAGCTACCGTCCCCGAGGGCATTACGGGTATCGTCGGTATTGCGCAGCTCACGCA
>CALRCM010000017.1 GCA_943354555.1 Candidatus Peribacteria bacterium
GCAACAAACGTGACGACAGGAAGTCTCTGCTCACGACCAACGCGCTCGACAAGAGCAGCCGGAACACGCTCCTCTTGAGCAAATTTTTTGATCAATCTTGATGGCATATTCTTGAGACGTTCAATCTGACTTCGTATCTCCTTCCAGTGCCGAACAGCTTCGACGATATTACCTGTTCCCGCCTCCCCTTTTGTCCGGATCATTGCAGCACCCTCGGCGATTCTCCGGAGCGCTTCTCCAAGATTGCGTGCGCCGCAGACAAAGGGGATTTTGAAATCGCTCTTGTTGACGTGTGCAAAGGGATCTGCGGGCGTCAGGACTTCCGACTCATCGATAAAATCAATCTCCAGCTGCTCGAGGATGCGTGCCTCAGCCGTATGACCGATGCGCACCTTCGCCATCACCGGAATGGAGACAGCGGCCTGTATCGCTTTGATCAGCGCAGGATCGCTCATGCGGGCCACCCCTCCCTGCGCGCGGATATCGGAAGGAACGCGCTCGAGTGCCATCACCGCACACGCTCCGGCCTCCTCGGCAATCTTCGCCTGCTCTACGGTCACCACATCCATGATCACGCCGCCTTTAAGCATTCGGGCAAGATCTTCGCCAAGGATGTTACGGTTGTTCATCGTACCTCAGTATAAGGAGGTTCATGCGCAATCCAAGAAAAAAGGCCGCGTAGAGACGCACTGTCAGTGCGTCTCTGTCACACGAAAAGACGTACTGACAGTACGTCTCTACGGTACAATCCCCCCATGGACCGCCGCACCGTTATCCTCGTCGATCAGGAAAACAATGCCATCGGCACAGAAGAGATTGTCACGGCTCATAGCGGCAAGGGCCAATTGCACCGCGCATTTTCCGTCTACGTCTTTAGAAATTTCGGCAAAGAATTGCTCATACAAAAACGCAGCGCGAAAAAAATGCTCTGGCCGGAGATCTGGGCAAACAGCTGCTGCAGTCACCCGCTGGAAAAAGAATCGCCGGAAGCAGCCGGCAAGCGAAGACTGCAGGAAGAACTCGGCTTCACCTGCGACCTCAAGTCCGTCTGCAGCTTTGTGTACCGTGCGGAAGATCCACAAAAGCGTGGAGTAGAACATGAATATGTAACTGTCCTTCTTGGACTCGTCGATGAAACGGTGAAAATGGTACCCAATCTCGACGAAGTCGCGGATACAGATTGGATATCCCTGCAGGTCCTCAAAAAAGACATGCGCCTCGATCCCCTGAAATACGCACCATGGTTTCATCTGGGGATGCATGCCATAAAGGAATCTATTGGCTAAAGGCATACGAGTGCGTGCAACCTTATTACTATTGATATATGGTTAAATGGCTAAATGGTTCGCAAGCGGCATCTAACCATTTAGCCATTTAACCATTTAACATAAGTAGACTTATCACATGCACTCGATTCAAAAGACTATTCACCTAGCAATTATCCCCGACGGCAACCGCCGGTGGGCGCGCGCGCAGATGCTTCACCCGTGGAAAGGCCACGAGCAAGCCATCGAAAACTTCCGGAGCATTACCGATTGGTGCCGCAACGACCCACGTGTGGGAGTTCTCACGGTCTGGTGCTTCTCCACCGAAAACTGGAAAAGGGATCCTGAAGAAATCACAAAACTCATGACCATGCTTGAGGACTACCTGCGCAAAGAGCGCAAAGGATTCATGGAGAAACAAACCCGTTTTGTGCACTCCGGCCGCCGCGACCGCATCCCTCCTTCCCTTGCCGCACTCATTGGTGAAGTGGAAGAGGAAACAAAAGATCAGAAAGAATTTGCGCTGCACCTCGCTGTGGATTATGGCGGAAAAGATGAAATTCTGCGGGCAATTGAAAAAATGCATCAAGGAGAGCGCCCGCCTGTCCTGAGCAATGTCGAAGGGTCCACGTGTGCGGTGACGGAGGAATCTTTGCGCAGCCATCTCGACCACCCCGAACTCCCCGACATTGACCTCATTCTTCGAAGCTCCGGCGAGCAGCGTACAAGCAATTTCTTTCTCTGGCAGACGACCTATGCGGAATGGGTGTTTTCCGAAAAGCTGTTTCCGGATATTACGGACAAGGACCTTGCAGCAGCAGTTGAAGAGCTAGAGTGTCGAAAGCGGCGATTTGGCAGATGATGTATGAAAACTGCCCGGAGGCAGGTGCGCACGTACTGCCGGGAGCAGCGCGCGATCACCAGAGCCTCCGGGCCCCCCAATCGGCAGCTACCGACTGAAGGAGGTCTTTCCCGACTGCGTCGGCACAGTGGGAGAGACAAAGACTATTCTCCTGTTCCTGCAATTGACTGTCCATAAAAATACACAGAACATGGCAGCTCTAAGCCATGAACGAGACCCTGCATGCATCGGCCCCCGGCAAAATCATTCTCTGCGGCGAATACGCTGTCGTCTTCGGGCACGCAGGAATCGCGGTTCCGGCAAAGCAACAGGCTGAAGCCATCTACGAACCTGGTAGCAATGATTGGAACCTTGAATGGAATGGACTCAGCGGCGATCGCACTAAAGCAGATGCGTATGTTCATAAAATTCTCGATGTTTGCCCAAATGCAAAACCCGGAATCCTGCACATTCATAACACCATCCCTCTCGGTAAAGGCATGGGATCATCCACAGCATTAACGATCGCCATTGCGCGAGCACTGGGAATTCATGAACGCGAGCAGGTTCTGGCAATCGAGAACATCGCGAATCCCGGCAATAGCGGCATCGACTTCGCGGTGATCTGGGAGGAGAAACCTGTCTACTTCAAGAAACCCGCTACACCGAAGCAGATAGATCTTCCGCCAGCCATCATCGATGCATTGCAGAGCGCCATCCTGATTGATACCGGAGCACCCCGCGAAACAACGCCGGAACTGGTGACCTGGATCACCATGCGCCATGTGCAGGGCGACAAAGCGATCGAGCCTGCGATTCATGCCATTGGAGGGTGTGCGCAGCGAATGATGAATGGAGAAGATTTTCTGACAGTTATCCGCGAGCATCATCAAGCGCAGATAAACCTTGGAGTTGTTTCAAAGAAAGCACAAAGTCTGATCAAAAAAATTGAACAAGAAGGAGGATATGCAAAAGTGATTGGCGCAGGAGGAAGAACGGGAGGGAGTGGAATGGTGATAGCGTTTGGTGCGGATCCAAAGATTGCAAAAGCTATGGACTTTGAAATAGTAGAGAAAAGAGAATAGAGAAAAGATTCCGATTACCCTCTCTTCTCTATTCTCTTTTCTCTATTCTCTGGACATGGTGAAAGCCCGCTCCACCCCCAACATCGCCCTCATCAAATACTGGGGAAACCGTAACGACACACTTCGCCTCCCCATGGCCGACAGCGTTTCCATAACACTCGATTCTCCGTGCGTCGAAGTAACCATCGAGCACTCCACCGTCTTTACACTCCAATCCTTTCTTCCGGACAGATCGCAGAAAATACTGAAGGAGAAAGATATCGCGCGCATTGAAGGGCACCTGAAGCTCACGAAACAATTTCTGAGTACAGTGAACATGGCAGATGCGATTCCCGAATCGGTTTCGATCACCATCCGCTCGGCAATTCCTCCCGCTATCGGCATCGCATCTTCCGCAGCGGTCTTTTCGGGTTTAGCGAAGGCATATGCAGAATTAATAACCTGCAACCTGCAACCTGCAACCCTTTCGCTTCGTGACATCTCCATCATCGCCCGCCTCGGCTCCGGCTCGGCAGCTCGCAGCATCTTCGGCGGCTTCGTAGCCCTTAGCAACGACCCAACTTGCAACCTGCAACCTGCAACCAATTCTCCGGATATCGCCTCCGCCTACGCCCACCAAATCGCCGATGAGCATCATTGGCCTCTCTTCGACACCATCATCGTCCCAACCATGGAAGAGAAAAAAGTGGGATCCACGGAGGGGCATCACCTTGCGCACACCAGCGCTCTTTTCCCTAAACGCGTGAAAACAATCGGACGCAGGCAACAGGAATGCATTGATGCAATCCTCACAAAAGACTTCGAAAAGCTTCAAGCCGTCACCGAAGAAGACTGTTGGGACATGCACAACGTCATGCAGACGCAAACTCCTCCTTTGCAGTACCTCAATGATGAGACCTATCGGATCGTCGAGGAAATTACGGATTTGCGGGATCGCGAACATCTTCCCGTGCTCTTCACGATGGATGCCGGACCGACGGTGCATTTGATTTGCACGGAGGAAGCACTAAAAGCAGTACGGGAGTACGCGCACGCACAAAAAGGATGCATGGTGTTTGAAGCAGGAATGGGAAAGGGGGCGGAAATATTGGAGAATGAAGAATAGAGAAGTCGATACCCCCTGCTGCCTTGGCTACGTCAGAGCACCTTCACGCCGTACACCCTTCTCCTTCCTCTCTGCTTTCTTCTGAAACGCATTTCCGGTCTGCTGAATGCGCATATTATCAATTGCAGCTTTAAATTTTGGATTTCTAATTAATTCCGCCATAAGAGCTGGTCGGACAACCAATACCTGTACGGGTGTTTGCGCACGAACATCAGCCGATCGGGTTTCGGTGGAATTTACAACCGCTTGCTCGCCAAAAATATCTCCAGGACCCCTTTCCCCCAAAAATAAGGGTGTATCGCTTTCGGGAATATTCTTATAGATACCCACATTTCCAGAGAGGACGACATAACATTCCGTTCCGCCCTCCCCCTCAATGATCACACGTTGCATCGGATTAAATGTTTGCAGTCGTAGCTCATCGGGATTGCTATCCGCTTCTTTGAGCAATGCGTCGAGGATAATTTCTGTCGGAGTTGCTGGCTTTTTATTTTTCTCGGTATTCTGGGCCACACGCTCTGCCGTTAGCTTCTCCTTGAATGCACCAAGCTTATTTTTGGCATCGGCGTCAACAGGCACCGTATCCGAGACCGTGCCAGTATCATTGATCCGCTTTTCTACAATGGCATCATACTCGGCGGCGACCTTGGGGTTTTTAAGCATAGCGCGGAACACGTCTCCGGGAATTTCCAATACTTCGACATCACCCTTCGCGCTCACGCTGGCAATTGCTTCGCCTATCACTGCCGAGATTTCTCCTAGTACGCTCGGCGATGATCGCTCTGCAACAATGGTAGGCGTACCGTCCGCTCCGTTTTTCGTAATGGACACCGATCCTTTTACGAGAATGTATACGGTATCCGGCTGCACCGCTCTATCGATCTTTCCTTCACGGATGAGCACCTCTCCATCTGCCTTCGGAATGCGTTTCACTTGGCTGAGATCTGCAGGAGTCGCTTCAAGGTGTTCTTTGATGGCATTGAGGAAATGGCCATTCTGGGCATCCACGGGTCCCGTTGCACTGCTCTCAACCGGTCCCAAATTTCCAATACCTGTAAACGGGCGCGGTTCACGTCGATAGGTGGCAAGGCGTTGATCTTCATTGATTGTTCTGCCGGAAAAAGGATTCGCCTTGCGCACCGGATCAAACTGCCTGAATTTTACTTCCCGATCCGGACCCAGCAGTAAAAAGCCATTTGTTGACTCTCCGTCCCCTGCATAGGTACCTCCACCCAGAGCAGGTGCCAATACTGTTTGCTGCCTTATATGTTCCCCCTGCGCGTTCGGTGTATGGTTCTCCCCATCCACTACTGCTGGCTGGTGAATATCCGCTCCTATTTCTCTGCCAACGTCACTCTCGCGTTCCTGAGCTTTCAACTTGCCATGATCACTCCCGTGCACTGCTTTTGCTATCGCCTCGCCTCCATTGACCGGGAAATGCCTCAGGACCGTCTTGAAGCTTTCCCCGGGCAGAGTCACCGTCGTTTCTGCACTCGGAGAATCGGTTGCAACCGAAATCCCGTATTTTGCATGCGCCTCCTTCCAGATTTTTACGTCTTCAGCAGAGGGCTCCAGGTCAACGAATTTTCTGAGGAACGCCGGATCTTTATCTTTTCCGACGTTACTGGCTTCCTGAATGATTTTCTCAACTTGCTCAAGCGAAGGTCTGTCTTTCTCTAAATTCATCAGTACATTCTGCAGCAATGGATCGCTCGTTATCTCCGCTGCTTTTTCCGCAGTGAAATTTTCCATCTTTTTTTGTCTCAAAATAAGATTCCCGTTTATATCCCTCGCAGGGACGGTGTCACGCAGATCATGATTGCCGGTGACAACGTAATAATTTTCCCGGGGAATACCCGCAATATCTGCTAGCTCTGCGCGTTGCGCGGCTACCTGCTCTGCAACTTTTTCAAAGGGAATAAGGATTTGTTTTTCCGTTGTGACAATAATCTCACCTTGATCATTCACTGTCACCTTCACTGTTTCCTCTTTTGCCATTTCCCCCTTTTTTGTTGGTTGCCCTGCCTGCACATCAACGTTCCCATTTTCCACCCTGAGAACAATTGCCGGTTGTCCATTCACTCTGACGGTTACCTCACCATTCTCATTGATCACTGCATTCTCGCTTACAGACACATGCACTTTTCCTGTTTCGGAATCAATTTTCTCGCCAGGGGTGATAGTTTCTCCTTTATCATTGACTGTTAGTTTCGCACTCACTGCTGTCTGATCGAAGAAATCCCCCAGGTCCACAATCGCTTTGACACCTTTTCCTATTTTTCTGTCATCCGCAAGACGCTGTCGCAACACTTCATTCCGTTCGAATGTGTCCAATTCTGCCCCCCTCCCAAGACCAATGTGCTGGTCTCCGTAGACCGCAATATCCGCCTGAGCAAGTTTTGTCTGAACGCCGAGTGTTTCATAGATCTCCACAGGAGTGAGTACATCCAGGGATTTTGATCCTGCTTGTGCAAATGCTTTCCCGTACGGGGCAAATGCATCCTTACCCATCGATAGCTCGAGCAGAGGAGCAAGTTCTGAAAGTGGCATCGTCCGTGGGTTTTGCCCATTATTCTCGAGGTCTCGCATTGCATTGAGCAGTTGTCCGTCATTCGTGAGTGTCTTTTGAAGATGATCAACACCTTTTCCAATATTTATCTTCTCTGCAAACTCTGTTTTCGCCGCTTCAAACTTTGTTTTCTGTTCCGCAAGCTTCTGTTCATACTCTCTTTCCTGACGATAATACGTTTCTTGCTCAGGCGTTAGCGTTTCACTATCGCTTCTCCGCGCATCCACTCCTGATTTCTGTCCAATGGGATGGGGCAGCCGATCGGCAGGGAGATTCTTCGCATGAGCAGATTCGCTTTTTTCTGTTGCCGAGGGAGTAGATGGATCGGTGAGTTCCGTTGCTGCATCACGAGCAACAACGTTCGGCTGCATCTGCACTTTTTCAAACTCCACTTTGCCATTGACCTCAACGGGATACCGGATGGAGAGAATTCCTTTTCCGAGATCCGTGACTATTGCACCATTACTCTCTGCTTCGGCACGAATTGCCTGGGAGCGAGCCATAAGCTCTTGGGAGCCTTTCCCACGTACATCATACGAAATGGTTGACTTGCCGATGCGTGTACTTTTGGCAATGGCAAGGAGTACACCTGCTACCGTTCCCAGTCCAAGTTTTCCATCTGCAGCATCGGCACCGGAAAGGCTTATATCGATCTGATTGAGAAATTTCTCGAGGATGCCCTCCTCCGCTTCCTCCCCAAGTTCCTCACCGATTTCTTTCGGTAAAGATTTGAGCGCCCGCGTAATGGCATCTTTGAGACCGGTGGCTCTCTCCAAGAGTTCTTTGTTCTCGTTCAGGCTTGCAAGGCGGCGGGCCAGAGATTGTAGGATCCCGCTTCTCGCCGTGATTCTGTCGACAATCTCTGATTTTTGCAGAAGTTTGCTGAGTTGACCTCCAACAACATTTCCGATGCCCATTGTGGCGAGTGTGGTTGCGAAGCCAATTGCGAATTCCCGCGCCAGAGGATTTGCAACATCTCGGAAGAACTCTAGGTTCTCATATGTTCCGGTCTTTTCGTTGAAGGTCTTCTGCCCTTCTATGTACGCGCCGGTCTTCGATCGTCCACTAAATGTAGCATCTCCGGATTTCACCCGACTATCCAGAAGCTGACGACCGGCATATACCCCTTCCTTACCGAGTTCCGCACCAATGACCCCACCAAGCGCTGTTGCTGCGGCAATCGCAATAAACGGCGCTGCAGTACCGCATGTTGCTACGACAAGAGCCGCAGCAGCACACGCGAAAGCAATCGAAGCGATGATGACCGGCAGCTGATTGGTAAAGAAATTCGCCCAACTATCGGCATCAAACTTCGATGCATCCATGATGGTCTCCAGGAGATTCTGCGTTCGGCCATCCGTGAGCATCGCCGTAAATCCATCAAGAGCCTTGAGCT
The DNA here is from genome assembly GCA_943354555.1 of Candidatus Peribacteria bacterium. GTDB lineage: Bacteria > Patescibacteriota > Gracilibacteria > Peribacterales > Peribacteraceae > 2-12-FULL-55-11. The sequence continues at coordinate 8,262 of CALRCM010000017.1, forward strand.
GATCATCGATCTTTTTTTCGAGTCCACCAAGCGCAACGCCATTCACTCCTTTAAGCGCACGCAGCGCCACCTTGGCCTCTTCCACATCCCGCCTGAGCTGAGGATTCTTCAGCATTTCCAATGTCGGCTTTGCTTCACTGCGGGCAAACTGTACAAATGCCTCCCGGGCCGAACCGGCTTTTCCTGCCGCAAGAAACTTCTGCAGATTTCCCACCGTCTGTTGGATCGTTGAAGCCGAACGCTTTACGCCGTTGATCGCAGGATTGCGGTCGAGTACACGCTGGATATCGCGTGTGTTGCCCTGCTGTTCCTTGTCCGTCTGCTTCACGGATGCCGAGGATTCCTTTCCCGTTGCAATATCGCGCGTTGTGAGTGCATCACCATTGATTTTTGCATACGCAAGATCCTCTTTCTGCACCATATCAACAGCCAAAACCTTCTGATGTATACCAGTGCTGCGACCCTCTTTATTTTTAAGTATTATTCCTTTGGGAATACGCTTCAAAACAAGTGTCTGGCCCTGTGATAGCTCGGCATTGATCAAGCCAATGGCATCCTTTGCAACCGTGACACCTTCAACAGTCACTCCGGATTGCGTCTTGAGTGTGTAGAGACCATACGGATACGGCTTGCCCTCCATGGTTTTCAGAGGAAACGTTGGTCGATACCCTTCCAAACGAAACCCTTTTTGATTACGGATCTGCTTCTCAATCGTGGTCCGGTTTTCATTTTGTGAGACATCGAATGACGTTTTGCCGTCATCGCGCACCACATTTCCGGATGCATCCGCAAATCCAATATCCGTGTGCTGCACAATGAAATCCGATGGAGCGTTCTTTAAAACAGAGTGCGCGCCGCGTCCTGATCCTTCTAAAACGCTAATCTGCGAGGAAATAGGACGCAGAAGCACCGGCTCTTTGCCTGGAAGCAGATTCTCAAGAACACGCTGTGCCTGGGGAGTTACGATAACATTCAACGATCGTCCGCTGGTGTAGTTCAAAGTTGTCCGAGATCCGACCCCGAGCGCTCCGCTCACGTCCCGACCTTCGTAGGTGATACTCCCTTTTGGTGGAGCATACTTCTCAAAAAGCCCGGCGCGGAAGGTTTGCTTTGCACGCACCTGATCGAGAATATCGACAGCAGAAGACTCTCGGAGCTTCTGCTCCACTGCTTTTTTGAGGGCCTCCGGAGATCGTGGATCACTAAAGAGCAGAGATTCGTCGACAAGCGATAATTTCTTCTGGTCACGCAGTCGCACTGCAGACTCCGTTGCGCGCTTCGCAAGCGAAGCGTCGACGCTTTGAAGATTCTCACCGTACTTCTCGAGAAGTTGCGTCAAGCGCCTATCCGATTCTTCTGTTCGTCCGGAAAGACGATCCCCCTCCGCAGCTCCTACCTCAAGAGCAATATCGAGTGTTGTGGTGATATTTTCGACTACCTGCAATTCCGAGGTGCGTTCTTGAATTTTCGAACGAAGACTCTTCACTTCATCTACACTCAACTGAATACCCTTCTCTGCCGAATCGATCTTGGAGGTAAAGAGATCAAGCAAGTTATACGTTCCGTCTTTCGTTTCCTCCGCAAGCTGACGCATCTGATTTTCTTCGCGCCCGCGAAGAGCATTGATATCGTCTTGCACCCGAGTACTGCGACTACGAGCAGCATCCCGTGCCCCACGGATCATCACTGCGGGGTCCTGCAGTAAGTATGCGTAAGGCGAATTCTCCAGTGTGCCGTTTGCAAGGAGAATGGCAATTTTAGTGCTTTCGACTCCGTTTCCCATCTGCGCGGGTGGACGACCAAAGATTTCCTGATGGATGGAGGCCGGCACACGAGATGTCAGATCAATATTTGCACACACCATACGAATTGCCTCTTCTCCGGACTTTTCGATGGCAGCCTGTACAAGTGCTTCGTTTCCCTGGAAGAGTCCAAGTGACGCAATCTCTGGCTTCTGCTGTCTGTCAGTACCTTCTTTCTCTGAAACAGCATTTGTTTCCTGCGCTACCGATAGACTGACGATGAATTGATCCAGACGATCATTAAATGCAATCGCTTGCGCTTCATCGAATGCAGGAACCACCTTATTCTGCACTCTGTAGGCATCGACAAACTCATTGAATTGAATGTCGATAGCACGAATAATCCTCTCGGTTTCGCGGGCTTGCGGCGTGATCTGGCCTTTGGATTTCTCCCGTGCCGTGTCCAGCGTTGCGTACAGCGTTTCCAGCTTCGCTTTTAGCTCTTCTCTCGTAGGGGCTCCGCCGGCTCCCGACGCAGCTCCGGTCTCTTTTTCGGCTTTCTCGACTGTGCGCTGTTCATCAGTATTCGCTGAAAGCGATTTCTCCTGTGGAGGAGGTGCCGCCTGTGGCGAAAATTCCTCGTTCATCCGATAGCACGAAGAAGATTGTCTGCATCATGAGAATCCTGATCCTCCCCGGCTATTTTTTCCGCATTGTGCAGTTCCTCGAGAGAGTGATCAATTAGCGCGTTCATTGCACGAAGTGTCTGTACATCAGCGGTTGCAAGAACTTCCTCCAACTGGAGATCTTTAGGGTGCAACAGTACCCGCTCCTCTTCTCCTATCAATTCCTGTAAAGCCTGAAGTTGCGCAGCCGACATCGTCGGAATTTTTGCAAGCAGCACTTCTTTCTTCTCAGCAGAAAGAAGTTGTGATTTTCGCACGAGAGAGACTATCATGGCCTGTTGGAGTGGATTATTTTTTGCCATCGGAGTATCATACTATGATACCAGATTTTTCTGACTCCTTCAAGAACCCTATGGCCGTATTCACACACATAAACGACTACATCCAAATCGACACGACCAAGCTTGATGGCGTGAACTTGATTGTGACCCTGCCAGCAGCATTCAGCGATACGTGTACGAAGGAATGCGTTCCCAGTATCCTCAGCAATGTACAACGTATCAAGGAAGCCGGAGCGAAGAGGATCATTCTTGTCTGCTCAGACCAACCCTTTGCAGTTGCCGAATGGGTGCGGTACTCCGATTGGAGCAATGCCGATGTCACTTTTGCTTCGGACTTCGGGTGCTTTCAAATGCGCGAAATTGTAGGGAGGACCGGTGAAGAGGAAGGGAAAAAGAATCTTCCGCGAGCGCTGGGTGACCTTCTCCGTCGCGCATATGTTGTCGTCAAAGACGGCAAGATCATGGGAAAATACGTAGAACCGGATGCACTGGATTTCACACTGAATGTCACGGAATTGATCGCAGGCATACGGGCGGTTGCAATGGCGTAGTTTGCCGGGATGGTACGAAAAGGGCGTAGAATTAATTGAAAATTGAAAATGGAGAATGGAAAATTACGGTACGCTAAGAGAAAGGTGGATCTCCGCTTACTCCCCGCCGGCCTCAGCTCCTTTGAACGCGTGAATGCGCGCCGCGCGATGATCGAGCAGGAGCTCGATGTCGATCTCTCTTCACTTGCGGTCAACGCAGCTCAACTTGGTCACAGCGAAGAGAAAAATTGTGAAAATATGTTCGGTGCAGTGCCGATTCCGGTCGGTCTCGCGGGGCCTCTCTCACTCACTCTGAGTAACGGAGAAGAGACGACCGTACACCTCCCACTGGCAACCACCGAAGGTGCGCTTGTTGCGAGTGTGAACAGGGGGTGTAAGGCCCTCAGGGGTGTACAAGTGAACACTACGTCGAAGTATCATGGAGTGACACGGTCGATAGCCTTTCGCCTTAGCAACCAGGAATCAGCCCGTCCGAACGGCCCATTGGCCGGGCGGGCAACCAGCAACTGGATTGAAGAACATGAATCAGAATGGAAATCCATCGGAGAAACGACGAGTAGTCACTTGAAAATTTTGGGGTATGAAATAGATGAAAAGGATGATCACCTCTTTCTCACGATCGCTGCGGATACGGACGAAGCGATGGGCATGAATATGGTGACGATTGCTGCACAGGCAATTGGTGCACACATCGAAAAATCCACTGGCGTGCAATTCATCACCGTCGCCTCCAATATCGACAGCGACAAGAAGCCCAGTGTACGTACGCACACCAAAGGCCGCGGTTACGAAGTTTTTGCAACCTGCACCCTGCAAACTGCAACCATTACGGAAATCCTAAAAACAACACCTGAAGCCATGCTCGCTACAGCCAAGGCGAAGCTGGAACTCGGCTCCGACATCGCCGGAGCAATCGGCAGAAATTGCCATGCTGCCAATGTCATCGCAGCGCTCTACCTCGCAACCGGACAGGATGCAGCACACGTCGTGGAAGGATCACTCACCGATACCATCGTGTCAGAAATCCCAAATTCCAAATCTCAAATCCCAAATATACAGATTTCCGTACGCCTCCCCGCTCTCCTTCTCGGCATCCGCGGAGGCGGAACGACACTTCCAGCACAAAAACAATGTCTGAATATTCTCCTCGGCAAGCAAGAACATCCTCTTCACCCCTGCCGTCGCTTCGCAGAAATCATCGCCGGTGCCGTGCTCGCCGGAGAGATCTCCCTACTTGCAGCACAATCGAGCCATACGCTGGCAAAAGCACACGCGAAACTTGCGAGGTAATTTTTCTGGCACTCACCTACTCCCACTCATACAATTCCTCTGCATTCTTGATGTCCCACTCCGCCATCATCTCCTTCGGCCGCTATCTCCCCATAAACCGCATCACCACGGAAGAGATCGCCAAAGCACACGGGCAGGATCCTGCTGTGATTCACAGTGGAATCGGTGTCGAGGAAAAGACCGTTCCAAGCCATGGCGAGGATAGCTTCACCATGGCATTTGAAGCAGGAAAGCAAGCGCTAGATCAGGCAGGAATTCAATCTTCAGAAATTTCCGCAGTCTACGTCGGATCCGAATCCCATCCATACGCCGTTAAGCCCACGAGCGGTATGATCGCATCTGCTCTCAGGGTACATCCATTCAGCTTCTGCGCAGATCTACAATTTGCTTGCAAAGCAGGAACGGCAGGCATGCAAATCGTGGATAGCTTCATACGGTCAGGGCAAATCCGCTACGGGCTTGCCATCGGCACAGATACAGCCCAAGGCCGCCCCGGAGATGCTCTCGAGTATACGGCAGCCGCGGGGGCCGCCGCACTGATCCTCGGACCTGCGGACGCCACGCATGCCCTCTGCCGTATCGACTCCACACTTTCCTTCACGTCCGATACACCGGATTTCTGGCGGGCAAACGGGGAGAATTTTCCGGCACATGCAGGGCGCTTCACCGGAGAACCTGGGTACTTCGCACACATGCGCGAAGCCATCAAAGGCATTCTTGAAACATCACTATCGTCGATCGCTGATCTTTCCCACATCGTTCTGCACATGCCCAATGCAAAGTTCCCCTCGCGCATCGCCAAGGAATTCGGGATGACCAAAGAACAGCTACAGCACGGGTTCATCGTCCCTCGCATCGGCAACACGTATGCAGCGTGCTCACTTCTCGGACTCACGTTTACACTGGAACATGCAAAAAAAGGACAGAAGATCCTCCTCGTTTCCTACGGGTCGGGAGCGGGATGCGATGCGTTCGTTCTTTCGATGCTCCGTGACGGCAAAGAATTGCCTAAAGACGAGCGAATGCCCGTATATCTCAATTATGGAGAATATGCGCAGAGATTACACGCATGAAACAGCGCCCTTGCATGAAGCGCAATACCTGCCATACCTACCTTACTTTTCGTTTCTTTTCTGATTAAACTGTTTCGGACATGATTGGAGACATATTCCTTACAGGATGCGGCCAGACGAAATTCGGAGAATGGTGGCAGAAATCTCTTCGCGACCTGATCGAAGAAGCGATGAGTGCAGCGATTGCCGATGCGAAAATTTCTCCGATCGATATCGATGCGATCGTCATCGGCAACATGCTCGGTGAAGCGCTCAGTGGGCAGGCACAGCTCGGAGCACTCACATCGGCGATGCTCCCACACAGGCCTCCGGCTCTGCGCGTTGAAGCGGCATGTGCTTCGGGCTCCATTGCCGTACACACTGCATGCGCACTACTGGAAAGTAAGCGCGCAGAAACAGTTTTGGTGATCGGTGCGGAGAAGATGACCGATGCGGATCCTTCAGGAGTAGCAGCGGCACTCATGGGCGCAGGCGACAGCGAACACGACACTCCCTCTGGGCTTACCTTCCCCGGTATCTTCGGCCTGATCGCAACACGCTACATGCACGAGTACGGCCTCACGCGGGAAGACTTGAGCCTTGTCAGTGCCAGACACCACGAGAACGCCGCCAGTAATCCCTTTGCGCAGTTCCGTAATGCCGTGACACCGCAAGCAGTCTCAGATAGCTCGCTCATTGCCGATCCCCTGCGACTTCTTGACTGCTCACCCATCACGGACGGTGCGTGCGCAATGATTCTCTCGCGTACGCATAGAAGCAGTATGAGTCTAAGAGCATCGCAGATTGCTACAGACTCGCTGAGCCTTACGCAACGTCCGACCATTACATCATTTGCCTCCACACGCGATGCATTTTCCCGCGCCTGCGAAGAAGCAGAGATCACACGGGAAGATATTGCCCATCTTGAACTGCATGACTGTTTCTCCATCGCTGCCCTCATCAACCTCGAAGATATGGGATTTGCCGATCCGGGTACCGGTATCCGTCTGTATCAAAATCGTTCGGCGGATTTCTCTGTGAATCAAAGCGGCGGGCTCAAAGGCTGCGGTCATCCTGTCGGCGCAACGGGCGTAAAGCAAATCTGCGATATCGCCAAACAACTGAAAGCCTCGAAGCAGCAGTACGGAGCGGCCCACAACTTCGGCGGCGCCGGTGCCACCTGCTGCGTCCACATCCTCGAACACACCACCAATCCGTAATTCTCAATTCTGCATTCTCAATTCTCAATTGATTACTCCTCCCTCCTACCACCGCCGCCAATCTTCGCAGCCTGACCGTATGCAGGGAGGCACCATCGTGTCCTTTACGACGGTACGTCATCCTCCTGCCGGATTTCCGGATACACCGGTCAAACTTGGTCTTGTGGCTCTGGATAGCGGTATACAGGTGATCGGACAGATCATTGGCGAAAATGCAATGATCGGCGATCGGGTTGCGCCGCGTCTGCGTCTGGCACGGATACATCCTCAGGGACTACGGATCTATGAAGTTGCGTACGAATCTCTTGCACGCGTAGCAGAGGAAGACGCATTCGTCTTCGAGGGATATCTGCTGGCACTTACCGGTCCTTCTGGCGTCGGCAAATCGACGGTGAGCAAGATCCTGAGCAAGGCCCTCAGTGAGTACGTAACCCCCGTACCAATCCTGACGACACGTGAGGCAAAGGAAGGTGATGATGGCGAGTACATCTATATAGCACATGAAGAATTCGTCGCTCTCCAGGACCGTGGCCTTCTCGCCGCTTCAACACACATTCCTTCAACGAGTGAAAATCGTCTCTACGGCTACCGCACTTCGGACATCACCAACATCTGGAAATCCGGCCGTATGCCGGTTGTCGTCACGGAAATGCATCTCCTGCAGGGCCTTTCGCGCACATTCGGACGCCGCGCAATCCTCTCCTGCGGACTTCTTCCGCCGGGAAGCAGCCGCCGCGCGATGCTCTCACAGCTTCTTCATAGACTACGCACACGCGGACGCGACTCGGAGCAGAGCATCGCCGACAGAGTCAAAAACGCCTCTGCCGATCTCGACTTCTTCGACTATCGCAAAGAACTCTTTGATCATTTGCTCATCAACGATGATATCGATACGCTGATCGATACGCTCAAAGGGCACGTTCTGAGGACACAGGAGGAAACACATTAACATCCGTGGTACTCTGTGACGCATATGCTGATGTTTTCCATGCTTGTGCTTGCAACTGTTGCTCTGGAAGCCGTACCCGTCGCAGCGCCAGAGGTTGCGCCGACAATAGAAGAATCGCAGGAACAAGCTGCAGACAGTGCATCGTGGGAGGCCCGTGCGGTACGTGCGAAGGATTTTCGCGCGCAGATGATGACCGGACGTAAAGCGCAGGAGGCATCGTATGACGGGGAATCTCTCCTCCGAAAAAAACGCATGGAAGCAAGAAGGTCGTGCAGTGAACGACTGCGCAAAGCGAACCGCAACGAGCGATTAGGCGTATTACTCCTTTGCATGAAGCAGGATCTCACGACGACACTCGAAGTGATCCGCAGGAGACAAGACGGTCTTGGCAGTCGTGCTGGCGCATCCATCGATACGACTTCTCTTATCCGTGCACGCGGAGACCTTCTGATCGATGCACTGGGAACGGTCATCCAGGCTATCGGTGCCGGTGTATACAGCAATGAAGAAGAGCTCTTTGAGGTCAGAAATAATCTGCGGGAGAAATACATTCTCCCCTATCAGACACTCCTTCCGAGGAGCGACACAGAGCACGCACTCGCCGGCATCGCCCATGTGCTGCTACGCAGCAAGGACATGGATCGCTCGGGGATACTGGAGGAAGTCCGTAAAGCGCTGGAGCAGTCCGATGCTTGCCTCACTACGGTAGAAAAAACCATCGAGTTACTCACTCCACCGCAAACCCTAGGTGCCAGTCACCGGTCGGAAATCCGTCGTTGCCTCGCACAGTACCGCGAAGCTCAAGCACTCATAGAAAAGTTGTCGGCAGCTCTGCCCGAAGAGCCACAGGAACCGGAGTGGCAAAAACGCTCGCTACGGAGGTTGCCAAAGACGAGGAATTAGTATGTTTTGATTGATAAACTCTTTAAAGAATTCCTGCGTGATTTGACGATTGGTAGCCCAATTTGGCTAGAGAAAATTTTCATGACTGCTCGAGAACAACCGCTTGCACAAGGCAGTATACTGCCGACTCTATGGCACCCCTCCCCCCTCCCCACCGCATCGTACGGACGAAAAACAAGCACTCGAGGGCAGTGCTGAAGGGTGATACGGTCATCATCCGTCTCGCACGTAACCTTTCGCAAACAGAAGAGCAGGAACACATCCGTGATCTCCTCCGTCGGATGACAAAGATCGTTTTGGAGGAGCGCACAAAAGTTCTGGTGAATCCGTTTCGCGGGATTCTGCAGGGAGAGAATGCATGTACCGTGCGGCTCCCCACCAGAAAAACCTATCGTTATGCTCTCGTTGCAGGAGAGAAGACCAGAGCATCACTTCGACAAAACAAGTGGCGGATCTCTGTCGGCCCAAAAACACATCGTGATGCACTCCACAGATTTCTCTGGAAAACTCTCGCGCATGCAGAGCGCCGTCGCGTGACGGAGCTTGTCGAGAGCATCAACCGCCAGACCCTTCGCGTTCGTATCCGCGGTGTACGTCTCCAGTTCGCCTCCACGCAATGGGGCAGCTGCAGCTCGCAAGGCATCATCATGGTTAACGCAGCGCTTCTCCTCCTACCTCCGCGCTTCCTGAAGTACATCATCGTCCACGAACTTGCCCATCGTCTGCGCGCAGACCATTCTCCGGCGTTTTGGAAAATTGTGGAGCAAGCGATGCCGGGGTTTGATGCGGTACGGAAGGAATTGATGGAGTACCGCCTACCCACCTCATAGAACCATGACACACACAATTACCCTAGATAATGAACAAGGAACATTCTGTATCAATAAATTTGTAACACTCCGCATGCCCGATGGCACATTTCATACACGGGTAAACGCTCTACCTGTCGGAAAAGTCGCCAAAAGTCACCATTACCTCATGCGAAATCTTTTTGAACAGGTTTCCCCAGATGCCGCTCCATATTCTCTGGAAGACGCATGCATGGGAGGAGGTACCATCACAACGTATGAGGATTCTCCCGTCGAATGGGGATCCTCGACTCTTCTTGAGGTATTCAAGAAAGATCGTCCTGCAGATGAAGCTACGGCAAATGCATTGATTGCGGAAATTCGTACTTGGGTTGAAGCGAAGCTGAAGAGTAGATAATAAATGCCACCCCCTCTCCCTAACCCTCTCCCGGGGGGAGAGGAAGAAGTTAAGGAAAACCTGTACGATCTGATCGTGATCGACCTTCATCGCGCATTGGCTCTTGCAACCGCGTCCGCTAATACAGCAGGAAAACTTCTCGAAGAAAAACAGGAAGTACTGCTTTCTGGTGGTTACGAAGCCATCGGTGTCGGCACAAAATCCGGCCCGCACGACTACGCCTCCAGCGCAGACAGAGAAGCGCAGGAGATTATTGTGACCATGATTCAAAAAGAATTCCCCGATCATCGCTTTCTCGGAGAAGAAGGTGATACGGATCACCTCGGTGATCCCGCCTGCCCCTACCGCTGGATCATCGATCCGCTCGACGGCACCACGAACTTCATCCACGGAAAACCCAACTACGGCACGATCATTGCTTTGGAAAAGAATAGAGAAACCGTTCTCGGAGTGATGACGCGTCCGCGTTTCGCTGAAACCTACACAGCAATTCGGGGAGAAGGGGCGTATCTCAATGATAAGCGCTGTGTCTTACGAAAAACCGCGGGCATGGATGATGCTGTTTTAAGCTGCAATATCGCCCATCGCGCCATCAAAAAGCCTGATGGTACTCTCGTCGTCCCGATCCCCTTCTGTGCATCCATAGAGAACTACGGCAACGCCATTGAGGAATTCGCCGTTGTCCTGAAAGGCTGGAACGACGGCGTGTTCTTTTGTGGCCCCAAACTCTGGGATACAGCGGCCGGATGTCTTATGATCGAAGAGGCTGGAGGGCTTTCGCGCACGGAATTGAGGGAAAGAGGGAATGATCGATCGGGTGTTTTGTGTGCGGCAAGCACGAAGGAGATATTTGAGGAAGTGGAGAGGTTTGTGTTCAATACGTTAAAAACGTCACCGTAGAGACGCACTGTCAGTGCGTCTCCCCAAAAGGAAAAACATCCCCGCACGCACGAATGTTTTTAATGTTTGAGACGCACTGACAGTGCGTCTCTACAACAGAACCACATCAATCCGCACCCCCGCCTTCTTCATCAATTCCCCAAGCAAATACACCGGCAATCCCACAACACCCGTCCAATCACCTTCGATCTTCTCGATCATCAATTGCCCCCGTCCATCAATCTGAAATGCTCCGGAGCGATCTTTCCACTGACCAGTAGAGATCCACCAAACGACATCCTCTTCCGAGAGTTTTTTGAAGCGCACGTGGGAGGAAGAAATTCCATCCTGTATGCCATCCGAACCAATGACACAGAGCGCAGAGTGCACAGTAGAAATATTGCCACTCTGCAACCTGAGCATCCTCTCTGCATCTGCTGCATCCACAGGTTTTTCGAGAAGTGTTCCATCCGCAGAAACCACCAAGGTATCGCAGCCGATGACGCAAGCATCCGGATGCAATGCATGAACATCCTCGGCCTTCAGGCGTGCAAGAACGGAAGCCCGTACCGCCGGATCCTTCTCCGCACACGCCGATTCATCAACGGAACTTGGCATGACTTCAAAGGACAAGCCCAATCCCTGAAGAAGTTCTCTGCGTTGCGGACTGGCTGATGCGAGGATGATGCGCATGCGAAGAGAATAGAGAAAAGAGAAGAGAGTACAAAGATTCTTTTTTCTCTTCTCTCTTCTCTCTTCTCTTTTCTCTTTATTCTGGAATATACGGCGTTGGCCTCTGCGGCCCCGTACCATCCTTACGACGATTCGAAGGATCTCTCGCCTGACGGATCATTTCCATACGGAGCTTCATCGTCGCAGGCCCTATGGACTTATGACGTACCGACTTGAGATCGTTATCCATACCCTGAGGTAGCGTTTTTGATGCATCCTTTCCTACGATACCGCGACAGAGCGCATGAAATCCCGGCAGGACATTTTCCATGCTCGCAGGACAGGAACCTGCACGAGTGTAGTTTCTGAGGAGCATGCGCTGACGCGTCGAGAGATCCCCTGTGGAATCCGCACGCACGGTCTCGCTGTCATCTGCACTTGTAGCCGAGCTGCGAGCACTGGAAGATCTTGCAGCAGCATGCTCATCTCCCACCAAAAAATCTTTAAAGGTCGATTGATCATTGATATCCGGCTTTATGGCATCTTTCTCCCCCTGCTTCAGCCTCTCACGGTAATCCTCAATGGCGCGGGAGTACGCTCGACGAAGTAGCTGACGCTTTCCGGACTGATACTCATACACTTCTTGACGAATATCCCCGATGTCTTCGAACTTGGTACCGTCATCATCCTGCGACCGAAAGATCGCTTGGGAAGAGAGTGGCACGGAGATGATGGCAATGAGGAGGGCGGTGACTGCGCGTGAAGATGAGCGTTCCATGTGGGTGTTGGGGAAATCTCATTATTATAGCAGATTTGA
>CALRCM010000018.1 GCA_943354555.1 Candidatus Peribacteria bacterium
TCACTACAGGCTCCGGGGTGTGGCGCGCGGCCTGCCCGTCCGCAGTTCCGCCTCAGCGGAAAGAAGGCGGGTGCGCTTTTCGGAGCCTGTCCTGAGCGCTGTCGAAGGACTCCTTTCTTTTGTCGGGCAGACAAAAGAAAGGAGAGGCTAACAAAACAATCCCATTACAATATTAGGCTTTTGCAAACTCCGGATCCGCAGACAACCTACTCTCTTCGGGTAATACTTGATGCTGATACTTGCTATGCGGCTTTTTATGGTACGGCATATCCGCAGGACTCGTCATCATTTCAAACGCCAGCTGGCAGATACGCATACCAGGGTAGAGCGCGACCGGGAGGCGATTCAAGTTGCTAATCTCCAAAGTAATCGTGCCGGAAAACCCCGGATCAACGAATCCGGCGGTGGAGTGGATGATGATCCCGAGACGACCGAGAGAGCTTCGGCCCTCCACACGAACGACGAGATCGTCAGGAACGGTAATGGTCTCTTGGGTCACACCAAGCACAAACTCTCCGGGCTGGACGATGAAGGACTCCCCCTCGGGGATATTGATCGTGCGCATGTTGCCCGCAAAGCTCTCCGGATTTTTGGGGTCGAGAACGGCAAACTTGCTGTGTTCATACAATTTAAACGTGTGTCCAAGCCGCAGATCCATTGAAGATGCATGGATGCGGCTGAAGATCTCCAGTTGCGTTGCTTCCGCAGATTGTTCCACCGGAAGCGTGAGCTTCACCCTGCCGGATGCAACGGCTGCTTTGATGTCACGGTCGGAGAGGATCATGTGCGTAGAGTAAAGAGGAACCTGCTTCGAGGAAAGGACAAAATCTACCGTAGAGACGTCCGCCTAGGCGGACGTCTCATCCATAACACCACAAAATAAATTTCAAACCAGAAAAATTGCCCTTCGCGCATCCCTACAGGACAATGTTTCTGCATGGCATACACTTCCACGCAAGAAAAGGGCCAGAGCGACATCGGTGATGACGGCATCGATGATAGCTATCTACAGGGGCGCAAAGACAGGATCGTTCTAGAGGTGCGCAAGTATGCGTACGAAACCTTCACGCAACTCCATGCATTCTCACGCCAAGAAACAGATGAACTCGTGCAATCTGCCGAAAACATATCCCTGAATGTGAGGGATATCGCCGGCTGGGAAAAGTTCATCGATCAAGGAATTGACCAGCAGCGGGAAGCCGCCCATCGCCTCTATCACGACGAATTTATGGATACGATGCTGCGGGCATACAACGAGAAACCGCGAATCATTTCGCTGAAATCCATCGGCGAATGGGATGCCCGTTTCAGGCGCGAGAGCGTCCACTACAGACAACGCTCTGAATTTGTCCATGACACACTACCGACGTATATTGAAAACTGGCAGAGGGTAGCAAAGCTACGCGCAGAGCTGATGAAGAATGCAGCATATAACAATCTGACTGCCGCAGATGTACCGGATCTGGCGAAGTTCCAAGACGAAGATACCTTTCTCAATCTCCACTACTCTGAACGTGCTGGACTTTGTGCAATGGTGCGCGCAGCACTTTCAACGGGAGGATCCCCCATGAAGCAATATTACGACAAAGCGAGAGGTATGCTGCAAAAAGCAGCCTATGACGGTGTGATCGCCAACGGCAAAGTCGGCACTTGGCTGGAGCGCATTTTCGAGAGTAAGGCAGACCCTGCACTCATCCAGAAATTCGTCACAGGAAAAGGGTCGCTTCCCCTTTCCACACTCATCGGGCGATGGAAAATAGCTGCCGACAAGTTCGACACACTGCAGAAGCAGATCGATAAAGGAAACCAACCGCACAGCTTCACCTTCATCGCAAAGAAGAAGTTCCTCGACATGCACTACGAAAGCCGCCTCGCATATCTGCGGGAAGCCGAGTACCGCATGCGTGACCGCCAAATCTCGAAAGTTCCCCCGCTTCTTCTCGATATCCGCCGTGAACTCGATTCCCGTGACTGGGACTCCGCAGCCTATCTGATAAAGCAGGCGCAAGCATCCGATCTTTCCGGAGATGATCGGAAGAAACTCAGCTCCATGGAGTTTTTCCTCCGCACACAACGCAAAGAACACGGAGCGAAAGAAGGAAAAGATCATGGGGATCCGGAGATAGAGCTTCAGTCACTCATCAAAGAACTTCCGACAGTTGTGCAGCCGCTTTTCAGCGGTGCGGCGAAGCGCGGTGAATCCACCATTCGCTGTCTGAAATCTCTCTGGTACAACCGCGAGTGGTGCAGACAACACGGGCACTTAAACGACAACAAAGAAGAGCTCCTCCGTCAACGCTCACGCCAGGATACCGAGCACGTCGTAAAGGAAGGGCACGGCAAAGGATACGAAAATAACACACTGGAGTATGGCAAACCCGCAGTCCGTGAGTACCGCGGAGAGTGGGCACCACAGATCCTCCACTTCAACCCCGGTGGCGAAGGGCCGCTGCTGCATGTCATGGAAAGAGAGCAGGGAAACCACGCATTCAAATACTGGAGCACGCTCATTCCCCGGGGCGTGGATTTTTCAACGCATAGCTATGTCCTCCACAGTTTACTTCCTCGGATCATGCAGTGCGTACGACGTATAGAAGCGGGAAAGAAGAGCGCTCCTACAAAAGGGTGAAAATGTCCTGCACACAGCTCTCCATCCGTCTCCTTTTGTAACATTAAAGACGGGAAAATAGCGACGCATATAGGTTGCCGTGCAGATCTTTTGCTCTAAAATAAGCCCCTATGAAGCTCCACCAGCCATCGCAATTGTTACCCGAATCCATGCCTGCGGCATTGCATGCGCAATCCCCCGTAGCATGTTCACATGGTAATGGTTCCCTGCGAAGGGGGATGAAGCATTCTTCTCTTCTTGCATTCTCCTGGTGTGCCCTGCTCCTTGCAGGATGCGGCAATCAAACGACAGCTCTAGAAGAGCTTCTCCGTAACCCTCTTTTCGCTGAGCGCTATGCCGAAAGCATCGTCGACCGTCTTGTAGAACTGGAAATCGTCAAAGACCCGGTTCTAGAGGACACTGCAAAGAAAGCCTATCTCGATACTGAGCGCAAGAAGTGGCTCGAAGTCACGCGCAATGCTCGACAGATACAGCGTGATGGCATGGAAGGAAATATAATTTCCATCGGTGATTTTGCCAAAGGCGACGTGCTCTACGTTCAGGGTGCTTTGTATTTTGGAACACTCTTTGAGATCGATCCCCTCCCATCACTCCACATCTACCTCACCACAATTGTCGACCCACGTGAGGTAACTTTTCCGGATGATACAGCAATGGACCTAGGCCCACTCCAATCCGCCTACGGCACACAGACCTACACTGTCCCCACGGTAGATAATCCGCTGCTCTACCGTACGGTAGTCCTGTGGGATACCGAGTTCGAAAGATTGCACTCGTTTGGGCAGCTGAGTAAATAGCTACAGCTTCTGCATCCCTCCTCCGAGTACCGCCTCAATAGCTGCACTCAGGGTATCGAATCCCGTTTCGACTTTCTGACCACTGACGAAGTATGTTGGCGTACCGCTCACGCCGAGCGCCTTCCCTTCTTCGTAATCCGCGAGAACAGTGTCACGTTTGATCTGCGACTTGAGACATCTCGTGAAGAGCGCTTCATCCAAAGCGAGAGCCGTTGCCCAGCGGGAAAGCTGATCCACACCCAATTTCTCCTGCTGGGCATACACAAGATCTATGTACTCCCAGAACTTTCCCTGATCAGCCGCACATTCGCTGGCCATCGCGGCCTCCAGAGCAAAGCGATGAAGCGAACGTAGCGGGAAGTGCTTATACTCGAAACGAATCTGCGCACCGTACTTTTCTAAAATTGGCGTAGAGATCTTCCCGTGTGCCGCTCGGCACGCCGGACACTGCAAATCCGCAAACTCCGTAACCGCAATGACAGCATCGGGATTACCTCGTATCGGGGCGGAAGAATCCTTTGAAAGGCCCGAGGTATCGGTGCAGGCGACAAGGGCGAGACTGAATGCAATAACAATGGCGAAGCGCTTCATAAAAGCAAAACGTGAGGAGATAACAAATACACCAGCATCCTAAACCAGCAACCAGCAACCAGCAACATCGCAAGCCTACTGCACATGTCTATCTACTATCACGTATATGCTATACTTTCGCCCCATGTCCCTTTACCGAAAGTACCGGCCGCAGTCCTTTGCCGATGTTGTAGGGCAGGAACATGTCGTGACCACACTGGAACAGGCGGCAAACGCCGGAAAGCTCTCACAGGCATACCTGTTTGCCGGAGGACGCGGGACAGGCAAGACGTCCGTCGCGCGCATTCTCGCCAAAATCCTCATGATCCGCGGTATCGAAGATGAAGTGCTCCAGAAACAGATCATCAAAGGCGTAGAGGACGGCAGCATCGTGGATCTTCTGGAGATCGATGCCGCAAGCAACACCGGCGTCGACAACATCCGCGAGCTCATCGAAAAGATTCAATTCTCCCCCGTTGTGGCATCCGCGAAAGTCTACATCATCGACGAGGCCCACATGCTTTCCAAAGGTGCGTTCAATGCGCTTCTCAAAACTTTGGAGGAGCCACCGCCCTACGCATGTTTTATCCTTGCTACGACGGAACTGCAGAAGATCCCGGCAACGATCCAGTCACGCTGCCAGTGCTTCCCCTTCCGCACCATCCGCGAAGAGGACATCATCCGCAGGCTTCAGTACATCGCCGATCTGGAACATATCACCGTGGAGCGGGATGCCGTGCGGGCGATAGCGGCACATAGCGGTGGTGCGCTGCGTGATGCCATTTCTCTCCTCGACCAGCTGCGCTCCCTGCCGAAAATCACTGCGGGCGACGTCATCGACCGCATCGGATCCAGTGGTGAAGAAGAAGTGCGTACTGTACTCACGGCTATCGAAGGGAATGATAGTGATACGATCATCGCCGTCGTCCGGCGACTGGAGGAATCCGGCGTACCACTCGATACATTCATCCGCCAGCTCCTAGGTACCGTCCGCAGCGATATGCACACGGCTATAGAAAACCATGCCCCTTTTGATCGTTATCTTGGCATGCTCGATGCTCTGCTCCATGCCATCCGCGACGTACGGATCGCCCCTGTTCCTGGACTGATTCTTGAGTCCGCACTGCTTTCGCTCTGTAGCTCTCTATCGGATTCCACTGAAGGAATCTCCGCCAAGCGGGGCGAAAAACCGGCCAAGGAGAAAGCCAAGAAAGAAGAACGAACAGAATCCCCGAGAGAGCCACCGGCTGTGCTGCCCTCTACGCCTACAGTAAGCACAAGTGAATCCCCTGCCCCCATAGCAACGACAATTGAAGCACCCGAAATCACTATGGAATCTGTGCAAAAATTCTGGAATGACGTGGTGAATGCAGCAACCCCTCCTTCAGTAAAAATGTCGTTGAAAAATGGAAGGATCGCAGTTGTTACGGAAGGGAAGATTGTGCTCGAGTTCCCATCCGCTTTCCATCGCGACAAAGTTGCTTCGACGGAAGCGAGCAGAAGAGTCGAGGAAATCCTCGAAGGCATCTTCAAGCGGCAAATTCGCCTGGAATGCTTGCTGGAAACAGACCGACGAACCATATCAGTTCCGTCAGAGGAAGCGGTGAATCTGGCGGAAGCGGCAGCGGAGATATTTTAACGTGTAGAAAAAATGTGTCATCCTGAGCGTAGTCGAAGGACTGACACATTTTTCACAGCGTGTCGCACTTCGACTACGCTCAGTGTGACACTGATGCTTTCCTTTACGACTCTTCCATACAATACTTCCCCCATGCACATCCACGAAGAAAAGGCTTCTCTCCGAAAAGCTATCGACGAGCGCATCAAGCACCTCAGCGACGGTGATCGCTCCGCAGAAAGTCGCTCGCTCTGTAGAAGACTTACCGAAGGAATCCCCAAAGGCACACCCATCTGCGCCTTTTTCCCCATGCGTTCCGAGCCGGATATCACGCCCTTTCTCGAGGAAGTCCTACGACGAGGTGATCCACTCTACCTCCCCTGCTTCGATGGAACACTGGTCTTTCGGCAAGTCACGGATCTCGGAGCATTAGTACGGGGAAAACTAGGGACACTAGAGCCACAAGGCACAGGAGCAATACTGGCAACCAGGAACCAGGAACCCGGAACTTCACTGACTCTTCTCATCCCCGGCCGCGCCTTTGACGCCCATGGCCATCGTCTTGGCCGCGGCAATGGGGGCTACGACCTATGGATAGATAGCGAACGGAAGAATGGGGTACAGATGCGCCTCATTGGCGTCGCACTGGAATGCCAGATTGTTGATAGCGTACCGGTGGAATCCCATGACCAGAGGATGGATGCGGTGGCGACGGCGAGAGGGATTACTAACTGCTTTCCCTAAAGGCTTTCACCAAATGCTTGTGGGCAGAGATCTTTAAGCATCTTGGAGAAGATTTTATCTGCACCATCAGGAAGCTCTCCAGAAAATAGACCACCGTCACCCACATCAGCAATAATCGACGCACCTTCTGCCAAAGGATCCCTCCAATCTGCTATGGCTTCTTCTGATTCCAGTAACCCGCCGGTAGAATGATTGATACCCATGAACAAAACTATTAAGAAGGAACTTGTTATTGTTAGGCAAGTGTAATTCCGGATGAAAACTTCATGAGAAGCTTGGGCATTAACAAATACCCTTCCACATTCTCCCTTGAATTGAGCAACATAAACGGTTACAATGTGTACATGAAAAAATCATCCGCCGCCAATCTGCACATTCGGCTTCCGGCAAAGCTCAAGCGCGAAGCGGAAGCCGTGCTCTGCGCACTGGGGCTCGATACCTCCTCGGCTATCCGACTGTTTTATGCCCAGATTGCGCTGAACCAGACACTTCCCTTCTCTCTTCCAGCATTGCGAAAGGCATCGCCAAAGACGCGGAAAATCATTGCGGAAGCCCTGCAGGAAGAAGGTGCGCTTGGCCCGTTTGATACTGCTGAAAGCGCTCTCAAAGCTCTCTATGCCGCAATGTAAATTTTCCAAACGGTTTCTCAAGGACATGCGAAAATGGAGAAAGTCCGGTCAGAATATGGCATTGTTCGATGAATTCGTTGCGGTCGTGATGCAAACGTGGCCACCACCACCGAAGTATGAACCACATCTTCTGCTGGGTCCTTTTGAAGGCGTATGGGATATCCATCTGCGACAAAACTGGGTGATCCTTTTACGATTTCAGACAGGTACGGTCTTTTTCCTGAGGATGGGAACGCATGCAGACCTCGGCTTGTGAACATAGAGGCGATTGCAACGGCAAGAGGAATCGTAGAGAGTTCCCTATAGATGCATCGGGAATAGAATTAATTCATCTATAAATTGACTAAAAGTCAAATATAGCTAATTTGTCATTTATGGAACGACTGGACTGGTGGAATCCACCGAAGCAGCATCTTGCTGAAGATCCGCATCCATCAGAGGATGAATGGCTGCGATGGAAAGCGACAGTAAAAGGCCGATATAAAACTGCACCCGGCTATCGCCGAAGTATCCCCGCAACAAAGATGATGAACGAGAGGCTGCAACTGGAAACTGCGGCAGGCAGTACAGAAGGCATACAGGCTATCGTGACGGAGTACATCGAAGAAACTCTGAAAACCGTTGCCTGTCCTCCGCGATGGCATGACGAGTTATTTTCCGCAGCAATGTGCGCTGCACTGGAACGTAGACAGAACACGGCAGAATACAGCCTGAGGGATCTCTACCATTGTGTCCACGAAGCAATATACCAATACGTTCATGAAGAACTCCAGTGGCATGAAAGGCATGAAACGGGAAACGAAACTACGGAAACAAGTGCATCGCATGATGCATTTGACGACATTGCCGATGCCGAATCAGCGGCATGCGTACTCCAACTGGTGAGGGATCGTATGGAACATGCTGAAGTATTTCTACGTCACCACGTGGATGAAGATACGTTCGTAGCAATTGCAGAAGATCAATGCAAACATCAAAACATACAAGCAATCATCTCTCGTGCACGCTCAAATTTTTTGGGCGATGCCATGCGTCGGGAACTGTTTCGCTCAGGAGAGAACCCCTTTGCCTCCGAGGCAGAACAGAGACGCATTCTCGAAACGCAAGCCCCGTTGATCGACGCAGAGGAACACCAGTGGCCAACGCGAAAGCGAAGGTCTGCAGACAGATTGCGCAACAGTACAGTGGAGAACCTGCAAAAACTTCTTTCGCCGAAGCGCGGTGGTGCATTCAGTACAAGGAGTGACGCCGACCTCGCGCGGATCTCTATCGGGCGTATGGGATCGCAAGCGCTGCCGCTCCTGAATGACAAGCTGCGCTATGATGCAGAATTGCAACATTTTGGCCGGATTGTTGATTCTGCACTGCAGCTTATTGAGCACCTACCAGAACAGGAGCGAAAGAAGGAACCCGAGCTACCCACCAATACCAATGAGGCATTGCAGCGAATGCAAAGCCTCAAGCAGCGCGTCTGGAATCAAAAGCGCACAGGGGAGATACATACCACCAACCCTACAGAGTTGTGGCCCGAAGAAAAGAAACGCCTATGGGAAGTCCTGCAGAAGCATCCGGAAACCTTTGGAGTTTCCCGGATGCCTATAGAGCGGATCGCGATTTCGCAACGTATGCACTGATCAAAAATAGCGGCAATGCACGCTTTCTTCACGAAATACTGCTACGAAGGCCGGAATGGATGGCCGAAACTCTTACACGGAAGCAGCAGTCAGATATCGCAGTAGCGTTGCGGTGTGCCATGAGAACAATGTTGCGAGAGAAAGAAGATATGGAAAGAGATCTACGCACCATGCAGTGGCGCCTGACGACAGATCCCTACCCCGCATTACCAGGTCATATTCGAACACTCCAAACACATGTAGCGCGTGCTCAGCAAGAACTTGATGAACGTACATCGCTGTTGGAAACCGCAGCGCAATTTCTTGAGTAGGCTGCGGAAACTCCGGAAACAATGGAAAATTGAGAATTGAGAATTGAAAATTGCTATGCTTAGGCAGGATTCAGTATCTGTAATTTTCAATTCTCAATTCTCAATTCCTATGCCCACCTACTCCGCCCTCGCCGCCGCTGATCCTGCTATCCATGCTGCGCTTCAGGGCGAAATGCTCCGGCAGCAGGAAGGGGTGGAGCTCATTGCCTCGGAAAACTATGTCTCTCCGGCAGTGCTCGAAACGATGGGAACAGTGTTCAACAACAAGTACTCTGAGGGATACCCCGGCAAGCGCTATTACGGAGGACAGGAATTTACAGACGTCGTGGAGTCACTGGCCATAGAGCGCGCAAAGCAGCTCTTCCGTTGCGGCCACGCAAACGTCCAGCCGCATGCAGGGTGCCCTGCAAACGTCGCGATGTACTTCGCGCTTCTGGAACCCGGTGACTGCGTGCTTGGTATGGACCTCAGCCACGGCGGGCACCTGAGTCACGGTCACCCTGTCACCTACCTCACAAAAATCTTCCGCTTCGTGCGCTATGGCATGAAGGACATCGAAACCGGAGAGCTGGATTACGACGCGATGCTCGAGACCGCAAAGAAAGAGAAGCCGAAGATCGTCCTCGCCGGCTACTCCGCATATCCCCGCGAAGTCGACTACGCAAAGATCAAAACAATTGCCGAGGAAGTGGGTGCGTACGCCGTGATGGACATGGCGCACATCGCAGGACTGATTGCAGGAGGCGTGCATAAAAATCCGTTTGACTACGGCTTCGATGTCGTCACGACCACAACCCACAAGACGCTGCGCGGTCCCCGCGGTGGCATGATCCTCAGCAAGGACGCAGAGATCGGCAAGAAGATCGACAAGTCCGTGTTCCCTGGCTTCCAAGGCGGCCCCATCATGCAGATGATTGCCGCAAAGGCCGTTGCATTCGGCGAGGCACAGAAGCCTGAGTTCAAGGAATACGCCGCGCAGATCGTGAAAAACAGCAAGCACCTCGCGCAGTACCTGATGGACAGAGGCGCGAAGCTCGTTACCAACGGAACGGACAACCACCTGATGCTCGTGGACTGCATACGAAGCTGGAACGTACCAGGTGGTGAAGTCGAAACCGTGCTCGATAGTATCGGCATCACACTCAATAAAAACTCCGTGCCCAATGACCAGAGAAAGCCCATGGATCCCTCCGGTGTGCGCATAGGCACCCCCGCCATCACCACACGCGGCATGAAGGAGAAAGATATGGAGATCCTCGCGGATTTCATGCTCACGGCTATTGAACGACGCGGGGACAGCGCTGCTCTGAGGACACTTCACGAGGAAGTAAAAGTCTTCTGCAAGAAGTTTCCGGTGCCAGGAATCGCATAAATCACAAGGAAATGTGTACCGAGGAAGGAATGGTGAGCTATGTCATCCCGAGCCTGTCGAGGGACGAACCATGCCGTCGCTTCCCAGTGCCGGGGATTGCCTAAGTCTGTAGAATTTTAGACAACACTTATTTGACAACCATACTAAAAATAGTAAATATTGTTCTATGTCAGAGTACGAAATAACTCCAGATAGCCTAATCGAAATGGCTCAGAGGCATGCACCAGCGCCAAGTTCTTTTGAAGAACTTCCTTCTCCTGTACGCGCAAGAATTGTTGAGTTGACTACGCAATGGAATAGCCTCGTAAAGACGGCAAGAAATGCAGACACTTTTGATAATAATGCCGCATATTTTTCTGGTATTGCAGACGATCAGGATGCAGTCATATGGGAGGTTCAAGATGCACTAAGTGCAATCAGTGCCTAATGCCAAAATTGGTCAAATATACATATGAAAAGAGGCACTTGCTAAGTATATACTTTTAGTTTTAAATACCTTTCCTATGCCACTTCTACGCGAAACCCTCCGGCCTACACTCAAACCAGAACAAGCGGATGTCTATACGCCGACTTTGTCAGCTATTGACGAAGATATCAGCAGGTATCGCGGGCAAATCGAACTGATGGTCTATCCATTCAAAGCTCTGGGTGGCATCAGTGTTGATCAGGCGATGCTCGGATCCAAGGGGCTCGTGACTCGCGGCGGTTTTCGCGATCGATCGGCAATGCTCATACAGCGCGGAAAAGATGAACAATGGAAGCGATTCACCCAGCGTGACGAACCCGCTCTCGCACAAGTGAAGCTTGAGCTTGCCTCGGATCACCTGCTTGCACTCGTCAGTCCCTGCGGAGAATCTGTTGAATGCAGTGCTGAAGATTTGCAGCCGGACAGAGGAACTGTCGTTCGTGCTGCAACGTACGAAGATCAGTCAGTCGAGGGACGCATGGAGGATTCAGACGGACGACTCACGCAATTCATACGCAATCACCTCGCTTCCCTCGGCAAGTATTCACGGGAGCAGCTGGAGCGCATCGGCGTATTACTCCCTCATTTGGATATCTTCCGCCGCATACCCCACTCCCATACCGGTGGCGTAGACGGCTCAACGGAGTTTGCCGACGTCTCGAAGTACCTTCTCCTCAATAGTGCAACCGTAGATTACGTCAATAAAGGCATCACTCCGCCTGTTCCGACTGAAGCGTACCGGGGAAACATCATTGTCAAAAATGGCTGGCCTGCAAACCTTGAGGATATCATTGAATCTGCAGATACTGGTTTTGGCATCAATCTCCACTTCGGTGTGCCATCGACACGCTGCTCCGTGACGATGGTCGATCCTGAAACAGGGATCAAGCGCAAAGATGGCGAACCTCTTGCCGCCCTTCTGCAGCGCCGCCCACGCCGCAACAAGCAACCTACGATGGGTATCAATATCGCAGATGGATCAGAGGGGTTTGGCCAAAAAATCTTTGCCGGACAAATACTCGTACCGCGCAAAGAGAAGATGTCGGATACTTAGTGGTATTAGAAATCAGATGTCTCTCAGGGCAATCATGGAATAAGCACTGACAAATATTCTGAACAACAGTTCTTCTTTTTGGCTCAAATCAAACACAAAGATCTATGTCAACTTTTGTATAAATAATGTATTCATAAAACATATATCCTTGTTCGCACCGCAGGAAGATTGCGTGTTTTTCTCTGCAGCGTACGATGATGTGATTTGCACACAGCAAATCTCAGCCATCAGCCTACGCGCTCCGGCGCTTCCCCCTTCGCTAAAGCTTCGGGGGACAAGACGGCCGACAAGTCAGCCAATGACTTTGAAGCCTAGCCGAAGTGTGCAGCCCTCGTTCTTTCTTCTCTACGGAAACAAAGACAAACACTCCTGCGCTTCGGTGCAGGAGATCGCTCTCCAAGTTCGTTATCCGGATAGAGGATATCCGGATCGCGCACCCCCCACTCTCCAGTGTGAACTAGCTCTACGGAACTACGCTCACCGTCACGGAGAACTCATCAGGTCGTGAGGATAAATAAGCGGCCGGAGGAGGGCACCAACGAGGGATCCTCCCCTCACTTCACTGCTCGATGTCAGTCAGCCTAGGCCGATTGCTACAAAGAGCAGGAACACAAAGACAAAAGGTCAGACATGCTCTGACCTTTTTTCTGATGGGCAAATAGTTATCAGAATGTTAAATGTACTATTTGCAATTGTATCCATGACAAGTGAAACGTACGGTAATGCACTTTCATGGCTTCCCGAAGCGCCATCGTCGGCATCGTAAGCATCCTCTCTGCTCTCGCACCTGCAGGAGTACCAGTCGCACTAGCTCACCATGATGGAGGATATGGTGGAAACGGCGAATACAACAGCTACTACAGCAATACGCCGCAATGGCAGGAGCCCTACTACGCTCCCGCCTACCAGCGTCCGATGCAACGCACACAGCGCATTGCTCGCAGAACATCACAAAACAGCAATACGACCAACATGCCCGGCTTTCGCTGTTATTACCATGGTAAAGACGGAGGCTGCATGAACTACTCATACGTCCACGGACAACAGTGGGGACAATGGGATGATGGCATCTATCCTCCGCAGGTTGATCCGTTTGTTGCTGCTCCCTACGGTCACGATTATCCGCAGCGATATGGAAATAGGTATGACAACCAATGGGATGATGCGTCCTATGAATATGATTCCTATGAATGGGATTATTGAATATTTTCTATAAATGTCTATAACAAGAATGTTTGACACCACTCTTCCTGCCCCTTACATTCACTCTCCTATGTTCACTCGTCTCCTCTCCATCGGCTCGCTCTTCGTTTCCCTTGTTATCGCCTTCGGCGTTTTCGCTGAGAAAGCGCAGGCCAGCTACTACTACGACGAGTCCTACTACAACTGGCCAACTCCCTGCTATCAGTACGATGGTAACGGTCACTGCGTAAGCAGCGGCAACAATCGCTACAACTCGACGTCCAACCGACAGTACCGCAATAACGGTCAGTACACGTATCCCAATGATAACTACTACGGTAACCAGAACGCGTATTCCAATAATAATTACGGCAATTCCTACAGCAGATACGACAACTACCGCCCAGTAACAAACTACTATCGCTCACAGAAAAATCACGGTTGCTACTGGTACTACGGGACATACCGGTGCGACAGGAATTGCGACTAAGAAGAAAGATTGATCATGGTAAACACCCGCACCAGCGGGTGTTTTGTGTTATAGGAAATAAAGGGAATGAAAAAACCAGTAGGACAGAAACGTTTCTGTCCTACTGGTTTTTTCATTCCCTTTATTTCTTCCTCCTCTCTATACTTTTGCTGTGCACCGCATCTTCCGCAGTCTCGGCTTCGCTCTTGAAGGCATCACACATGCACTGAAGCAGGAACGTAATTTGCAACTCTTCGCAGTGGGATTCATCGTCGTGCTTATCATCGCTTCGCAACTCTCTCTCGAGCGCTGGGAATGGATCGCGCTTCTTGTCAGTGGTGGTGCATTCATGGCTGTGGAACTCTTCAATACCGCATTGGAGCGTCTTACAGATGCCGTGGATTCCCTACCAAAAGAGCAAGCGAATGCCTCTCTGCATGTATCAATGAAGGCGGCAAAGGACGTTTCTGCGGCGGCGGCATTGGTAGGATTTGTGACGGTCGTGGTGACGATCCTGCTTATTCTTGGACCGAAAATAATAGGATAATCCCCATAATCAAAAAGACATCCAGCGCACCCATTCCTGGGTGCGCGATTCTTCATGCCACAACCTTGTGCTGCAACCGCGCGGCCAGGAATGGCCACGCTGCCCTGAATCCCTTCAGTGCCGCGAGGAATGAAATATTCAAGCACAGCACTAACGCAACATTATACCTGTGCACCCTCCGCCCCCTTTTTCTTCTTCTCCACCTCCGCAAGCAGCGTCTTACTCACGGGAGGCACAGCTCCGAGGGCAGTTAACTTTTGCTCCAGATCCTGCATTTTTCTCTGCTCCTCTGTAGTCAAAGCTTCGCCGAGCATGGACCGCTTGCGAAGAGCGTTGAAATCATTCGTCCACATCTCTTTGTCGCGCCACTTGCGGTACTCCTCCAGAGACATTTTCTTCTCGCGCGCTTTCTTCTTCTCCTCTTCCTCTTTCTCTTTGGCTTTTTCGACGGATTTTACAGCCACCCTCCCCTCTTTGGCGGACTCCGCCCAGCGCTTGATCTTCTCTTCGACAACCGCACGTTTTACGCTGTAGCGCTCACGAGAGAGGCTACGGATGATGTCGACACGCTTCTCATCTTGCTTGAAGATCGGAGGAGGAAGCGTACTTACGGAGAAAGGCTTACTGGGGACACCATCGATCATAAGGCGCATATACGCGTGGTACTTCGGAAGACTGAGAATGTCTTTTTCGATGACCATCTCCTCAAACTGCTTACTGAGCTCCTCAGCATCATCGGAACCGACCTGAAAGGAGACCATCGTTCCGACGTTACCGAAAACGGCATCCTGCAGCTTCGTACTCTTATCACCAATGAGCAGCTGCGCAACGTACTGGTTGGCCATAGTAAGGCTCAGGCGATACTTACGAGCTTCGGAAAGAATCGTTGCAAAGGATTCCGTTGCAAAGTTTTGGAATTCATCGACATAGAGAAAGAAATCCCGTCGCTCGTTCTCCGGTATATCCGCTCTGCTCATAGCCTCCAGCTGGAACTTCGTTACGAGCATGGAACCGAGAAAGGCAGAAGTGTCCTCACCAAGTTTTCCTTTGCTCAGGTTCACGAGAACGATTTTGCCCGTATCCATCGCGTGACGGATGTCTACAGAGCTCGTCACCTGCCCGATAATATTTCTGATGAGAGGGGTAGAGAGCAGTTGCCCGACTTTGTTCTGGATCGCCGCAATGGCTTCTGTTCGATACTTTTCGCTCCATGAAGCATATTCGTCTTCCCAGAAACTGCGCACAAGCGGATCACTGAGCTTGGAAACAACCTTGCCGCGGTAGGTATCATCGGCAAACATCCGCATGATGCCGAGCATCGAGGATCCCTCAACTTCGAGGAGCGCGAGAAGAGTGTTGCGGAGGATATGCTCCATGCGCCCGCTCCAGACATCCGGCCAGAGCTTGGTAAAGACACTCATGATGCCGGAGGCCACAAGTGGCCGCTGATCCTTGTCGCGGCATTCGAGGATATTAAAGGAGATCGGAAAATCTTTGTCCGCAGGACTAAAGAGGATGACATCGTTGCTGCGCTCCTTCGGAATAAATTTCAATACTGCATCGACGAGGTCTCCATGTGGATCGATAAGACCAATGCCCCGTCCCGCGTGGATGTCGCTGAAGAGCATGTTTTCGAGGAGCGTCGATTTTCCCATACCCGTCTTTCCGATGACGTAGATGTGCCTGCGGCGGTCATCGGTCTTGATACCGAACTTCGTGTGAGTACCGTGATATACGGCATCACCGAGCACGGTAACACCACAATCCGTCTCACTTTTTTCCGCAGGAGGAAGAGGAAGATTTAGTGGTGGCTCAAGCTTTTTACTCAGCACCCAGTCGATGTTCGGCGTTTGGACCATGCGCGTCGGCAGGTGCCAGAGCGTGGCGATTTCTTCTACGGAAAGAAGGTACGGCCGCGGAATGAATCCTGAAGGAATGTGCGAACCATATAGGGGAGGAAGCGAGCCAAATACATTGGCTTGCGGAAGAGCGAACTGCTGAAAACTACTGACGATCTCCTCCAATTTTTGGAGTGCCTCTCTACGCTGGTTACGCTTGGCTATGACACTCACCCGAACATTACACATGAAGAGAAGCCTGTTCACTTTGTCCTGCGCAGCAGCAATGGTGTCTTCACGATCGTGACTGCGGGCCGTCACGTGCTCACGCTCTTCATCATCCATGGTGGGAGAATCCATCGTGATGCTTCCCGCCATGAACTTATTGAATCCCGGCCAGGCGCGAAATCCTCCCATAGCAAGAGAAAGTGGAAAATACGCTATGCGCCGCCATCCTCGAACAAGATGAATGCGCGTGAAGAAGTTTGCATACTTCAACGAGACGGAGGCGATGCCATGGTTCAGTAATGGCAAAAATCGCAAAGCCCGCTTGCGATACGTTCCACCAAGCGGCTGGATCACGACTTGCACATGACCGCGCATGCCAGCAGCTGGGTAACGAGCAAGTGCAGATGTCACACCGGCAATCGGGTTGATATTCACCCGCGAGAGCATGTCATCGAACTGTGGATGGCGCTTGATGGGAAGCACCTCGGGGCCTCTCAAGACAAGATCCGTGTAGGTCACCTCTTGATCATCATGCACGGTAAATGGATCAATGGGTTCATGGTCGATGTCGATATTCGAGTACTGCGCATAGAGCTGGCTCTGGGCAAGCTGCGCTGCAACCTCCGTAGACCGGACAATGAACGTGATTCTCCCATCATCACCTGTACCGACCTCCAGATGCACCGGCGTATCTGCCTTTTTCAAAGTATGGAGTGCGGAAATCGCGGACTCGGCATACAGCGGCCCGCGTGGCTTTTCTTTTTCTTCCTCTTTCGAAGGACGAACGCGGAGGATGGTGTGGGGCTGGGAGGTCATGTAGGAATAAGCAATTAGGAATTTTCTCTAAGGAGTCCCGCAGCCATCTCCAGTGCTGCCGTATTGAACGCGTAATCCATGCGCATGGGGCCGAGAATACCGATGGCGCCCTTCTCACCCCTCACCTCATACCCTGTCACGAGAATCGAACAGCTTTGCACCTGCGGAAGCACATGATCCTCACCGATGTAGTACCGAATGGTTTCATCGATGGTGAGCTCTTCCAGCACAGC
Source organism: Candidatus Peribacteria bacterium (assembly GCA_943354555.1). Taxonomy (GTDB): domain Bacteria; phylum Patescibacteriota; class Gracilibacteria; order Peribacterales; family Peribacteraceae; genus 2-12-FULL-55-11. Next base: position 17,138 of record CALRCM010000018.1, read on the forward strand.
ATCGAAGTGGTCTTCCAGAGCCTCTGCTATCCCCATCGCGAGTGCGGGATTGCTGATAAACTCGGGCTGGCGAAAAAGATTGTGAAAGCCGAGGTAATAGACCTGATGTTTGTGCGGCACGGAAGCAAATGCGACATTCGGCGTCATGTGCGCAAGGAGGGCTACAGCTTCGTACACGCGCTCCTGATCTTTCCGACGGAAATACTGCTCCCGAAGTGTATCGAATTTTTGCCGGATCGCCTTCTCGTGTGTGGTCGGCTTGAGATGCTTCTCCACATAGAGCCTGTAGCCCTTTGAGGTAGGTACGCGTCCAGCAGAGGTATGGGGCTGGGCGATGAACCCTTCTTCCCCCAAAAACCGCATTTCATTGCGGATGGTAGCTCCGGAAACGGCAAAATTCCCTCCTGCAAGAATATGTTTAGAACCCACCGGTTCAGCGCTCAGAACGAATTCCTCAATGATGGCCGTAAGCAGCTGTGCCTGACGTTCGTTCATCACTATTGATTATAGCAGTCAAGTGGGGGGAGTGCCAGATGCTATTCCTGCACCAAAAGCAGTAAAATCCTCTGCAGCACCTGCTTCACATTCTCCCGCGGCATCCTCTCCACAAACTTCGCTCCCCTTGCACCGAAATCCAAACTCTTCACATGATCCGCAAGAACGACGCCGTGTGTTTTCATACCCTCTGGTAACGCCACCTCGAACGGATAGCCCTTTGCATGAGTTGTAATGGGACATACGAGCATCAGCCCCACTTTGGCATTGTACTTCTGGGGAGAAAGCACAATTGCCGGACGCATCCCCGCCTGCTCCCTGCCCCGCTGCGGATGAAATTGCAGCATAATAATATCGCCCTGCGCGGGAACATAGCGCTTTACCATTGCTCCTTACCACGAACATCACCGGTATCCGTTTCATTGTGCCGATTGGCAAGAGTGACATGGGATAGAAGCTGATCAAGTGTTTCCGCTTTGGAAAGCACAATGGATTGATCCTGAATCTCGACGCAGATTTCATCCCCCGACCGCATCCCCATCTCGAGTGCAAAGATTTTCGGTAAACGGATACCCAGACTGTTCCCCCATTTGGTGAGACGAATGCGCATAGGAGAATTATACATTGTATATCATTGAAAGCAAAACAAAAGAAGGGCGCAGAAACCTGCGCCCTGTCCGGTTATTCTTTCTTGATCATGTAGTACAAGGCACATCCAAGTACAAAGTACTCCGCAACGCATACACACCAAACACGTATGTTGTGCCTGCGATACGCAACATGATCGTTGCAAGATTTTGCTGAGTTCCTGAGCAGCGCCTCACGAATTTGCAGTGCGAGTAATGCAAAGGAGATCAGCACGAAAGGGAGCGTGGACATGGAGACCTCCTTTCTGTTCGAGAAATGTGAAAAACCGGATGGTCCCGGTACACCGAAAACACCGTATTCAATACCAAATCGGGGTGTATTATTTCTTCTCCCCTGTCTTCTCCAAACGCTTTCTAAAGCGCTCCACGCGGCCTCCACGAGCATCGACCTGTTTCTTCCCTGTGTAGATCGGGTGGCACATCCTGCAGGTTTCCACACTCATCGAAGGCACCGTGCTTGGGATCAGATAGACGGCTGCGCACATGGAACATGTCGTCGTAGCGTCTTTATGAACCTGTGGGTGGATGCCTTTCTGCATAACGGAGAGATTGTAATGGTTCAAAAAAAGAGAGCAAGGAAGAAAACGGGAAATCGAGCGCACCCACCTGTCCTGAGCGTGGTCGAAGGATTCTTGGGTGCGCGGTCGTACAACACCAAAACGCGCGGCCAGGAATGGCCACGCTGGCAATTTGGCACATTGACCGAGCCTAGCAAACCCCTATTTTGCCGCTGCCTTTCGCTGCCTCTTCGCTGTCCTCTCCACCTTTGCCTGCTCCTCTTCCAAAGCCAATACCTCCCCTTCGCGCGTCTCTTCGGCAGCCTCGAGCACGGCCTGCTCACTTTCCGGGTCATGCATGATCACGCTCATGGTGGCCACTTTGTCCTTGGCATTCAGGCGCATCACGATGACTCCCTGCGTGGCGCGTCCGCGGGACGGGAT
>CALRCM010000019.1 GCA_943354555.1 Candidatus Peribacteria bacterium
TTCTCCGGTACCTCCCTTGAAATCCTCGGCACTTCCTCCGGTCGCATCCTTTATGGTGCCGACCAGATCCTCGGCTCTGGCACTCTTCTTACAGATGGCTCCATCCGCTCCAAGACCTCGCTGCGTTCCTCCGGCACTCTCGCCATCGACGGACTCGCTTACCTCAACGACGATCTTCAAGTAGGAGGAGGCAATATCAACTTCACCGCCTCCACCACCATCGGTGACGGCGGAGACCAGATCACGATCGACTCCAATGGCACCCTCATTATCAATGACACCACCATCGATCTCAGTAACCAAGCCACAGCGGTCTCTCTCAACAATGCTGCAAACGCTCTCGCCTTCGACACCAACACTCTCTCCATTGACGCTCTCAACAATCGTATCGGCATCGGCATGACTGCCCCCAAGTATGAGCTTGATGTCACCGGCTCCATCCACGGCTCTGCAGGCCTCTCTTCCTCAGGAACTCTTGTGTGGGAAGGAGCAGCATCCGGAGCGACTCTGACGGTATCCAATGGATTCAAAGGTTCCGGCCTCTCTGATTGTGATGATCCTACGACGTCAAAACTTCTCTGGGATGTCACCAATAGTCGGTTCTCTTGTGGTACAGATCAAAACAGCGGAGGGTCTGTCACTGCGGCGCAAGGTTTGACTCTGGTGTCTGCAGGAGTGCTCCGCTTAAGCGATAGCTTCTCTGGCACTGCTCTCGAAATCATTGGTACCGGCTCAGGCCGAACATTCTTTGCGATGGACACGCTCTCCTCATCGGGAAATCTTATCATTGAGTCTCTGGTGAAGCGAGGATCCGGAGCAATCGTTGGACTTGCTGCCGAGTACCAGACTGGTGCCTATCTCTATGCTTCCGGGGCTTCTGTACTCGCTCTGGAGAGCTACACACAAAATCTTTATGGCGGGCAGTCTCTTGAACCGAGTATCCTTTTCGGTTACAAAGGCGTCTTCGATACCAATCTCTACCGCACATCAGGTAGTACTCTGAGAACAGACGCGCAGTTCCTCGTTACGACGAGTGGATCCAATGTGAACAGACCTTCATTTATGATCGATACGGAAACAGGTACCGGTTCGCGCACGGTATTTTTGATCAAGTCCAACGTGCAGTCCGTCAATAATAACGTCTTCCGGATCAACGCTTCCGGTGCCGTTTTCTCCGACCAGCCGTATAGCAGTGCCGGAGCCGACTACGCCGAATGGTTCTACGACAGTGGATCGCTCCGCGGGGCCAAGCCCCTGAAGGCAGGAGAGATCGTCTGTATCGACATTAGCCGCGATAATGCAGTCAAGCGCTGCGAACGTGATGGTGACAGCAACATCATGGGCATCGTGTCCACGAATCCTGCCTTCATCGGTAACAGCATCGGCGGTGCCGACGGCATTATCCCCCCCGGCTATGCGCTCATTGGACTTATTGGTCAGCTGCCTGCAAAGGTTATCGTGGAGAGTGGCGCAGTCATCCGCTCCGGTGATGCTCTCACGGCAGCTTCCATCCCTGGTTATGCGCGTAAAGCGAGAGCAGGGGAGCCGACCGTTGGTGTTGCCCTCGAAGCACTGGTATCGGGGGAAGGGGTGATCAATGTTCTCGTTGCACGCAGCAATTCCTCTCTGACTGTTGATGCCGTTGAAGATAAGATCATGCAGACCGTTGCAGACATGGAGATTGCCGATGAAGTGCAGCTCATGGTGAATGACGCTATGGCCGGTCTCGATCTTGAATCTGCTGTTGCCGAGGAATTCCGTTCGCAGCTCTCCACATTCGATCTGCGTTCGCAGGTGGAAGAAATGGTGTCTCGATTGAGTCCCTCTTCCTATACAGGGACTGCTATAGGATTCGAAGAGTTCTCCACTCTGGAGTCCGTGGTACGCAAGATTTCCGGCGCACTTCTCTCACTTTCATCTGATGTCTCCAAACTTCAGCAGCCGGTTGCATCGCATCCTGCCGCGACGGAATTTTCCTCTGGCACCACTCTCCATGGTCGTACGGTGATCGAAGGTGAGCTCATCATCAATGGCGTCGCTTACGATCCGCAAGCGTTTGCGCATAGTTCGGGCAGCAACCTCTTCACCATCGGTTCCGGATCCATCGTGGACCTTGAAGACCTTACTATTCAGAATGCGCTCTATGTGCTCGGTGACGTCACCATCGAGGGCATGGCACGCTTCCGTAGCGATGTTTCCATCGAGGGAAATCTTACGCTGTCAGGATCGCTCACGCTTAGCGGCACACTTGTCATGAGTGGTAACCAAGCTGGATTTGCGCTGATTCCGCAAAACGGAACCGGTGTTACTGTTCTCTTCAATCCAGCCTTTGATGCGAAACACATTCCCGTCATCACGATAAGCAGCGATAGCTTTATGGCACATCGCATCCTCGCAAGCTCTGCAACAGGATTCCTTATTGAAGTGCGTGAACCTGCTACTGCACCGATCATCTTCTCCTGGCACGCTCTCATTGCGAACGGCGTGCAGATCATAGAGGGAACAGAGTCCGCCATTCGTCGTATTCCCTTCCCGGTCGATGCATCCGGCATTCCACTCTCCAGTAATACCATTTGGAATTCCTGCATCCGCAATCAGGTACAGCTGGACAGTGAAGGTCAGCCCTTCAGCTGCGGGCGCTACCATACCGATAACATCTGGACACATCCTGATCTCACCATTGAATTCCTCTGGCGGTCGGATTTGAGCCCTGCACTCACGCTGCCGGAAGGATTTATTACAGTCGTTCAAGCATCTTCAGCAGAGCAGGAATCTGCTGCATTGCAAGAGCCTGACACATCAGTCCAACAGGACTCAGGGCAGACTCCGTTCAATGCAGACGTGATTGGGGAAACAAATCTGTCATCATCTGCATCTTCACAGAGCAGCGAAGCTTCATTCGAAGATCCTTCTATTTCTTCTGATCCGATACATGAAGAAGTCTTGACGGAGGTGCAGGATGGCGAAGTTTTAGAGGGGCAAGCAGAGATAGTGCCGGTGGGAGATTCCGTCGAAGGTACTGAAGTTACGACAGAAGCTATGCCCGCCTCTACGGCAGATGTACCCGCCTCAGAGAGTGAACCTGCTGCAGATCTACAATAATATGCTGTCATCGAACTGGTAATACACAAGAGGCGACAACTTGCCGTATCGGTGCGTATTTCGTAGGCTATGTGTGATTTCTATTCAGCATTCTTCTTTGTCATCATGCGCAAGCTCCTCTCACTTACATTTGTTGTCGCTCTCATCGCACTCGTCATCACTCTTGAAACGCGTCGTCAGGAAGCGCAGAAGCAACTTGAGCAGCTCACGATCCGGCTGGAGCAATTGCAGGGCAATAGCAGCCAGAATAGAGAGGCTGCGAAAAACATTATTCAGAGAGTACAAAAGCACATGACGATCTCGACGGAAGTTGAGCCGACCGTTGCGACAATCGTGAATGTCGAAGAACTACGGAAGAAAAATCCCTTTTACAACAAAGCAGAGAATGGTGATCATCTCGTGGTGACTACGGATCGTGCTATTTTGTACGATCCTGATAAGGATGTGATCCTCGATGTCGTACCGGTGCAGTTGCAGCCTGCCGCTCCTGCTGCGCAACCGGCTCCTGCACAGCAATAGTGTTCTTTTTTATGGGAGAACCGATATTTTGGCTTTTGTAAGGGGTAAATTCTTATTGTGAGTTTAGTGACGCCCAAAGAGATATCGTTCTTATTTTTCATAGAGCACGATAGTGGCATGCCCGTACGTACTACGATTTTTTTTGCAGCACTCTTCGCAATGGCATGGAGGATGATATTGGTTCCTTCGGCATCTGCACGCCCACTCAGTCTTGTTGCTGATACGAGACCTGCCGTATGTACGGTGGTACTTCAGGGCGTACGCGATGGGAAGATTGCCGGCTACATTCGGGGCGAAGTCCGGTTTTTCATCGGTGATGATCTTGCTGTTCCAGACAGCAGCGGGGCATTTCTGGTTCCGGCAGGAGCACTGAGAACAGATGTACGTACAGTAGATATACCCAGCGGAGCGCGGTTTGTCGCATCTAAAAAAGGGAAGAGATTCTATCCGGTTGGCTCTTCCCAAGGGCAGGGTCTTACTCCCGCGAATCGTATCTATTTTTCTTCGGAGGATGAGGCACGGGCAGCAGGTTTTCGTTAGAAAAGTAGGGGCCTAGCGCAGTAGCGCGGTAGTCAGCTCGATACATATTTCCTACTGCGCTACTTTCCTACGTCCTACTGCGCTTGCAGATCTGCAATGGCAAATTGCGTTTGCACGTTCTAAACTGTTTTAACTTTCTCCCCTTTCTTATGCGTGCGATTCGCTTGTCTCATGTGCTCTGTATTACTGTCGGAGTCCTTCTCGGCGCTGGTGTTACGGTGACTGCGGCAAACATCAGTGGCAGTAGTGTCTTTCGTGATGTTCCGGCGGGATCGTACTACGACAACGCCATCGGCGTGATGTTCCAAAAAGGCATCATCAAAGGGTATGCGGACGGAAGATTCGGTCCGGACGAATACGTGACGCGCGGCCAGCTTGCGGTGATGTTTGAGCGGCTGCGTGCGGATCTTACGGGAGAGGTGATTGCTTCGAGTAGTTCCTCGCGCAGTCCCCGATCTTCGAAGAGTTCCTCTTCAGAGTCTTCCTCTGCGGTTTCTACGTCTGCAACATCCACAAGCTCTTCGTCATCAACTCCTTCCTCGGTGGCATCCAACTCTCTCAATCCCTACGGGACAATCCGTTTTACAGCAACTACCTATACGGCGAATGAGAAAGACGGAACGGCGACAGTGAGTGTTGTGCGTACGGGAGGAAATCAGGGTACGGTGACCGTCGAGTATGCTCTTGAAGTAGGGACAGCAACGACGGATGATTTTGAGATAGCAACAGCAGTTCTTACGTTTCAAGGTAAGGCAACAAGTACGACATTTACGATCAAACTGAAAGATGATGCACTTGTAGAAGGGACGGAATCTCTGAAGATCGTTCTTCGTACTCCCACCAACAATGCAAGTATGGGTACTCCTTCCACTGCTGAAATGAAGATTATTGATGATGAGACGGTGGTCACCAGTTCTGCAGCTGCAGCAAGCAGTAGTGCTGTGCCTGCAGTGGGATTTGGTGCTCAGGAGTACTCCATTGCCGATGCAGGTGGGACACTCACTGTCACTCTTGTGCGTACCGGTGGTACGACTGGTGCTGTAACTGTGCAGTATGCAACAGCGGATGGAACTGCGAAGTCGGGATCTGATTACACTCCAGCAAGCGGGACAATCAGTTTCGCTTCCGGAGAAGCGACAAAGACATTTACGGTGAGTGTCGCAGCCAACTCCAGTATTGGAGGAAATAAGATCTTTAAAATGGTGCTCAGTAACCCCACGGGCGGAGTGGTACTCACACCCGGGACGGCATCTGTGGTGGTATACGATGATGAAGTTGCCGAATTTGGATCGGGATCTTTGAAGTTCTCCAAGTCCTCGTACGATGGCTTTGAGTCGCAAGGCAAAGTAGAGATCATGGTTCAGCGTACAGGAGGATCCCGCGGGAAGATCACTGTGCAGTACTCCACCAGCAACGGTACTGCGGCTGCAGGGAGGGACTATACGTCGACATCGGGCACGCTGACCTTTGAAGCAGGGGAGTCCATCAAGAGTTTCTTCATCCCCATTCTTTACGATGCTGAAGCGGATGGTGAGGAATCTGTGAATGTCACTCTCAGTGCACCGACAAACGGAGCGCAGCTCATCACACCATCAACAGCGACTGTGCTTATCTATTGAGAATGTAGGAATAAGTGAATACGGGAATATGCGAATACGCGTACTCCTGTATTCGCATAATCGCGTATTCCCGTACCTCGCACTCTACGATACTATCCGCGCATGCAGCTTTCCATAGCATTGCCGTGCTTCAACGAAGAGGCAAACCTACCCTCCACCATTGCTGATGTGGACGGGTGGATGCGCGATCGGGGCATCGCAGGAGAGATCATCGCCGTAAATGACGGATCCATCGACGGGACGGCTGCAGTGCTGCGGGAGCTTGCAAAAAAATATCCTTGTTTACGCATCATCACGCATGAGAAGAACAGAGGATATGGTGCAGCCGTACGCTCCGGTTGTGATGCTGCAACGATGGAGTGGGTCGGTTTTATGGATAGTGACGGACAGTTTCATCCTGAGGATTTTGACAAGCTCATTGCCGTCTCCGAAAAGTCCTCTCTGGTGGTCGGTCGCCGCCGGAAACGTGCTGATCCATTCATACGCAAGCTCAATGCAAAATGTTTCGGATTTCTTGCGTGGGTTGTCCTTGGAGTATGGGTGCGTGACGTAAACTGCGCCATGAAGATCTATCGCAGAGATCTTTGGTTACGTGTACGCCCCTTGCATGCAACGGGAGCCCTCTTTAACGCTGAGCTCTTCGCGCGCGCGAGGCGGGCCGGTGTGCAGTGGCAGCAGGTGGATGTCTCTCATTACCCGCGCACGCGTGGAATGCAAACTGGAGCAAACCTCGTTGTCATCCTCCGGATGTTTAAGGAACTTGCCGCGCTCTATTGGTCGCTACGGTAATCTCTTCCGGTAGATCAATGATGCGTAAACCGGTAAGCCCGATCCGGTTATGGTGAATTTACCGGGCATTTTGCAATGGAACCTGCACGAACGGACTGAAGCGCGAGCAGTTCGTACAGTGTAATTCCCAGACATCCAACAGCGCTCTCTTGTTGAATGCTCCATCACTGATCGGCTCATAGTTGCTCAGCGGTCGGAAGAACTGAAACGATGCGAAGATGATAATACATATTCCGAGAAGCAGCGCAGTCCGACGGGAGGCGGAAATGATCCATGGCCCGATGCGACGCAGCTCCATGATAACCAGTGCCAGTACACAGAAACTGAAAACAAGAGGTAGGAAGTAGTGGTAGAGATACATGACGCGCGGAATCTGTGAGATGGCTGCCATATATCCGCCATAGAGCGCCATGAAGGTCAGAAGCAAGGGCCGGTCGTTTAGAATGGATTTCGTATCACCGACGAACGACGCAAGCAGAAGGCCGATAGCGGCGATAATTCCCGCAAACGAGATCCACCAGACTGCCGGATTCACCTGCAGATAGAGGTACTGGTAGAGTCCGCCGTCCGGTGTTTCCCATCGGTAGTTGATGGAACGGGCACCAATGGGCCACAAAAACCACGGACTGCCGTTCTCTTCCGTCTTACAGAGGTCGAGCCGCGGTACGCCGCCGTTGTAGTGACCGACGAAAGCGAGGGAATCGCGAAGCATGACAGGAAACCACCGCAGGGAGTGTTGCGCTCCTGCGGTCATGATTGCTTTGTATTCCACCGAAGCTTGGTAATAGCCCATATCGGGAAGTGCCGGATAGATCGTTCTTCCTAGGGCGAAATGCGTCTGCCATACGCCAACATAGACAACGAGAAAGGCGATTCCGCCTATTGCAGCGAATCGTTGAAGTGCATGGCGATTTTTCCGCAGATGCCAGATCAGGGCGGGAACGAGCAGAATGAGTACCAATCCCACGACTTTCGTCGATAGCACGCATCCGAAAGCGATTCCGAAGAGTGCTGCAAACGCATTGAATCGTTGTGGATTTTTCTCTTCACGCAGATGGAGAAAAGCAAGAATTGTGAGGACGGAGAAGAAGAGCAGTGCTGGCTCCAGCATTGCGCCGCGCAGGTGGACAATAAGTGCGTTATCGAAGAGGTAGAGTGAGGAGAGTAATGCCGCGAAGAGGTCGGATTTTGTGAGTTTGCGAAAGATTAGAAACAGGAGCGGAGCAGTGAGCCATGCAAGGAGCACAGGGAAGAGGCGATAGCCGGCGAAAGAAAATCCTACTGGGATCTCTGTTCCATAATCTGTACCGAGGAACTGGTTATCGACTGGGTTCTGGTTGAGGATCCCTTCTCCCGCAGCGATGAGCAGCTTCCCGAGTGGCGGATGCTGTTCCATGAAGTACACACCGTTGAGGTATTTCTGTGCGCTGGCGATGTGATAGTTCTCATCCCAAAAAAAAGCAGGTGGGTTACTGAATCCGTGAACATACGTGAAATATCCGATGCCGGTAATTAGGCCCAGCAGCAGGAGCAGTCGTTTGCCGTCGTCGGTTGAGGGAATGCGCAGCACGGAACCAAGAGTAAAGAGAAGAGGGCCCTTGGGCTAGTGAATATCAAACTTCGCGTGAAATATTCTGAAAGTCCGTCTCCATGAAGGAGATCACTGAGGCTCTTTTTCCTGTTCTCCCCATAGGGATGGATTCCACGAACTCCAGAGTAATCTTCATAGACTCACCCATAAATTTCTTGAGTCCTGACAATATTTCTTGTTGCACTTCTTCAGAGAAGCTTTCATTCTTAATAATCTTCACTGTGAGTGCATCTTTGGTGCTCTGTACGATTTGATACTGTCGAAGGGCAAACTCATATTCCTTGAAATAGTGGCTGAAGAACGTTCCAGGGAGCCAGACTCCATTGGCACCGAGGATGATAGCCTGTGCACGACCCTCGATTTTTCCCAGTTTTGGCAACCCCCTACCACAAGGACAGGGCTTGCTATCCATTGCCATGGCCAAGTCGCCGATGCGGTAACGGATGAGCGGCACTGAGAAATTGTTGAGATCAGTAATCACAATTTCCCCAATTTCCCCGGGCTCGGCGGGCCTGTTTTCCACTAACAATTCTACGATGTAACTTTCAGCCATCACGTGATGTCCGTCGTGAGCTTCACATTCGTAAGCGATACCGGAAAATTCCCGGCTTCCGTATTTGTCGAACACCTGGGTAGAGAACGTTTTTTGTATTTTTTCGCGGACGTGGTCTGGCATAACCTGAGCCGAGCTCATAATGGCTTTTGGCTGTATGTCGAACTTTTTTGCGTACTGGGAGTAGTACGCAAGGAAATTGAATGACTCGGCATATCCATCCATAAGCACGGGTTTATGACGTTTAATTTTTTTCAGAAAGTCGTCGATGTTATCTTCGCGGATCTCGTATGCGGGTATGAAAAGACGATTCATGAACCAAGCGTCTATCTTTTCACGCAGTACCTGAGAGAAAGACATGCCGATGGTCTGGTGCCATAGACGTACTTGCGGGTCTCCGAATCTCCAGCCTGTCCATTCGGATGCACGGAGGGTCGAGGCCCAGCGCATTTCCAGCTGTCTCCGTTCCGCATAGGTCACAAGCGGCTCACCTGTGGAGCCGCTCGTGCAGATCCTGACCATCTGTTTCTTGTCGTGGGTATTGGAAAAGAGGTCGAAATAGAGATTCTCACGTAATTCCTTTTTCGAGAGCATGGACAACTTCCGCAAGTCATCCAGAGAGGAGATATCCTTAGGTTGAAGCCTTAGATTGTTCATCATTTCGGAGTAATACGGTACGTGGTGATAGGCGTGGCGGATCAGGCGGCGCAGTTTGAGTTCCTGCAACTCCCGCATGTCCTCTTGGGACAAGTACTGAGATGAGGACAGCAGTTTGTGATAGAACTTTGTTCGCCTCGTGATCATCCAGGCATGGATCGGCATCGTCCAGAAATACAATTTGTACCAAAGTTTCCTCCATCCGAGGTACCCTTGCGGCTGCCGAGTGGGCGTATGAGATGTAAGGAATTGCTCCAGTACATCATCCCTCTGGAACCGCATACGAAATTCAAAGACTGCTTTTATGCAGTCTTCGATGACCCTCACAACGAGCATGATGGGGAACCTCTTAATGTATGATTTACCCACTTTCCTCTCCTGAAAAAGAGTTTCGACTTCTTTCACCGTGTATCCCTTGGCAGCCGCAGCTACACGGATGAACGTGTTGTAGTAATGATAGTGCCCCTGGCTCCTGAGGATATCCTGCAATGCCTCCCTATAGGCGATCACAAAACCAGATTTGTTGTCGATAGCTTTCATGCCAAACATGAAGTTCAGGATGAAGTTCAGCCCCCTGCTCAGGAGGTAGCGGCTGTCACGCATTCGACCGATGTGACTGCGGGTCCCCTGAACCATATCCACCTTCGACCACAGTATTTCCCTATAGAGTCGCCACACCTCTTCCGGCGGATTCTGCAGATCAGAATCTATCAGACAAATGAACTGTCCTTTTGCCGCTTCGACTCCGGTGACCCATCCAGCTGCGATGCCGCGATTCTTATCGTGACGGACGCAATGCACGTTCTGGTGCAGCGCTACCAGCTTGTTTGCAATCTCCCGTGTACTGTCCGTACTGGCGTCATCGACGAGAATCACTTCTCCTGCGATCTCGTGCTTGTTAAAAACCGCCAAGAGCCGCTCGGTGAGCTGCTTCACGTTATTTTCTTCGTTGTAGCAGGGAGCAATGACCGATAGCTGCATCATGGGAGAATCATAGAACATTAGTTACAGAGAGACTGGTACACCTTGCGTAATCCGGTCTCAAGATCAGTGGTTGCCTCCCAGCCGAGTATTCTTTTGGCTTCGGTCGTGCTGCCTGCGCGGGATGATCCACTCGTCCAATCCGGCGCAACGAATTCGGGCTTCAGGGGCGACTCTGCAACATTCAGCATGATCTCGGTGAGTGAAAGGATCGAGGTCGGTATTCCAGAGGAGAGGTTGACCAGCGTGCCGGAGGGGGCAAGAAAACCCGCTCGGAGAATGCCATCGACGATGTCTTCCACGTAGACAAAATCGAGTGACTGCTTCCCATCCCCTGTGATGACAGGCGCTACATTCTGCCGGATGCGCTCAAAATTCTTCACAATGACGGATTTGTATCCCATGCCCGGAAATTGTCCGATTCCGTAAACGAAAAACAATCGGAGCACTGCGTATTCCATACCATGGGCCTTGGAACATGCGGCGAGCAGATGTTCACCTGCCAACTTGGAAATTCCGTAGGGAGTCCAGGGCTCAGGAGTGTCGGCCTCATGCATTGCAGGTGGTTTCATGGCGCCGTACGCGTAGAGTGACGACGTGAAAATGATACGGCGTACACCAGCTGATGCGGCAGCCTCAAACAGTCGCGAAGTGCCGAGAATATTGACATGGTACACCAGCATTGGATCGTCAACGGATTGGTTGTGTTTTTCTGCAGCAAGATGAAAAAGGTAATCGACCCCGGTGAGTATTGAACGCAATGATTCTGCAGACTCTGACGCAAAGTCTTTCTGCAAGAACGTCACACGGCTGTCGGCTGTGATATCTGTGGAAAGCTTTCCGTATTTCAGATTATCAAGCACATATATTTTTTTTGCAGAGTGCACGAGGAGTGCTCGTACGAGGTGTGTGCCGATAAACCCAGCGCCGCCTGTCACCAGACAGGTTTTTCCTAGGATAGATTGCATGGTTGGTTATTGTAGAGGCAGGGGTCCGCAACAATCCACAAGAACTCCATATCCTTTCTGCACATCGGTATTCGTCTCGATATGGTTCTCGGGAATGTGCAAATGATTTTTCCATCATCTTCGCATACCATTCTGTCCATGAAGGGTATGTTTTCGCATACAAAGCATTTGTCAGTAAAACGTATATCTTTGTGGATCTTCGGCATAGGTACATTGTGTGCACTTTCGTTTTTTCCGGATGAATTTGTCAGCAATCCGTCGCCGAAGACCTTGGGGGCACTTCTCTTGTTTCTGCCGGGTATTTGGTTCTTTGCGCAGTGGATTGTTTCCCATAGTTCTCTGCAGAAAGATGCCGTGGGAATCGTTCCCGGATTGGCATTGGCACTCTGGATTCTGTCTGTGCACGTTTCTGGATTACTCTTGAAGGATTTCTATGCGGGAATGGCGGTGGGAACTATTACATTGGGTTGTCTGGGCTACATAACGCTCGAATACAAGGGGCGTTCCCGTGTAAGCACATATGCATATCCGCCACTGCTTTGGTGGAGTGCCGTCATTTGCACGTTGCTCCTGCTTCCCACAGTGGCATTGAAGGATGCTTGGGACAAACTGTCGATCGTCACGGGGCATTTTTCCATCACAGAGCAGATCGTGAATGGCATCTATCCTCCCAGACATCTTACATTTGCGAATGTTGTTCTTCCCTATCATTACGGGGTGGACACGCTGTTCGCGATGGTACGATCCACGTTCAGGCTGCGTTTTGACATCGCAATCGATCTTGTGACCACCGCCCTCTTTTTTTACAGTGCACGGCTCTATGGTCACATCGGCGTGCGTCTCTTCGGTAAAAAAGTGGGTCCATTCGCCGCATGTTTAGGGACATTTTCCAGTGGCTTTCCTTTCCTGTTCGGATTCGGTTTCAATGACATGCCCGAGCCTGTTATCTCGAACTGGTTTCAGCAACCCTGGACGCTGGGAATTCCGATGTTCCTCACGCTATTTCTCATGTTGACCAATATTGAGACCGAAAAGAAGGCGAGCCCTTCTTCCTTGGCCGCCATTATGCTCGTAACCATGGTGTTGGGAATTGCCCAGACAGCTCTCTATGGTATTTTTGTAGGCTCTGTATTTGTGTGGGCAGCGCTCACCTGGTTGATAGTGATCGTACGAAGTACGGGAAAGGAATCTACGAAACGTCCACATCACCTCATCGATATCGTCTATGCAGTCGTGGCAGGAGCGTTCATCTCTCTTTTTATTTCGCAGACGTCCTCACTCATTCTTGGCGCTATTTCTCAATCCATCGTGCCCCGCGATGGTGTGCTGAGAGGGAGCTGGTCTCAAATGATTCTATGGAATCTGCAATGCTTCTCCATTCCATTCCTGTTTGGAATTATGGGCATGATACGAGCAAGGAAAATGTCTATGCCTGCGTTGATTATGGCGCTTGGTTCCCTCTTTGTATTCAACGGCTATACATACCTTTACTCATGGGACATTGTGAAATTCACCCAAGTTGTATGGCTTCCGTTGGCAATCTTTGCAGCGGGATACCTTGCGTATCTCCTCACGCACGGCCGGTACTATTGGCGGGTTGCAGCACTCGTGCCGTCTGTCTGTCTTGTTGCAGCCAATATGATGTTTCTCTGGCATTGGGGCAGCGAAGGATTCCGTGCGTGGTACATAG
The DNA here is from genome assembly GCA_943354555.1 of Candidatus Peribacteria bacterium. Lineage (GTDB taxonomy): Bacteria > Patescibacteriota > Gracilibacteria > Peribacterales > Peribacteraceae > 2-12-FULL-55-11. Next base: position 13,010 of record CALRCM010000019.1, read on the forward strand.
GTGACAATGTAGGAATGCACACAGCTCTATGGATGGAGTTTCCTCGAAAAAATATCCCGCCCGATTTTGTGAATGCCCTTGCCTGGGTGAGGCAGAGAGTGCGTGCAGGGGAGATCACTCTGCTCCCTTCAGAGGAGAGGACAGCCGATGCGGTAGTGCTAGCGGGTTTGCCGGTTCTGCTCACAGGATGGGGAGATCATTCATTAGGGTTTTCTCTGGAGGACATCAGTCGAAGAAATAGCATATACGAAAATATTTCCTCGGATGTGTACCAGCAGTACGCTGACGAAGGTGTTCGATGGATCGTGTTCTCGCCGGAGTCGAGCATCGCTCCTCAGATCAACGAATGGCTATCACAACAACTCATCACACCGGTTGCCGAATTTGGAGATACGATCGTCTATGAATTCACCTTCCCGCGTGTGGATAGTTAGTACACGGGAATGGCATGGTTCACGATGACAAATGTCAGAACGACGGTCATCAGAATATGCTGCAGTTTCGGTAACGATCCGCGTAGCGGCCTCGGAACTAGACGGTGATCGAGGAAAGCGTTGACGATGAGGTAGGAGATGCCCCAGATCGATGGAAGGACATACAGTCCCTTGGCAGGCACCCATCCTGCGAAAGGTATGCGGTAAATATAATGGATCATGGCCCCGAGCTGAAGCAGAGAAAAGGCGAGCAGAACCCACCCGAGCCGTACCCAGGCGTTCCGGCGGGTACTATTCCTCAGAAAGAGAATGAATCCCACAAGCATCAGCCACGGGGCGAGGAGCATATACAATAATCCCATGTGCAGTGCCGAATGTGTCGTTTCTCCTGTCGAGATCCTGCGCACCCAGAAATCCCTCCACATATCCGCAAGCCGGTTTGTTTGGTCATCCGGATGGGTGATGCCCTGTGCAGCATGGACCGGAGAGGGACTGAAGAGATCCCTAAAGAATTTTCCGGGATCTTGCTCCCGCTGGGCGATCGCATCTTTGACTGCTCCTCCTGCATCCCATTCTGTATTGAGAGGGAAGTATCTACCCTCCTGCATATAGTAGCGGGTGTGGTAGTACGGAAAAACAATGGCAATGGCGACTGCACATCCCGCAGCTCCCACAGTGCATCGCTTCCACCATCCACGGCCGTAGGGCTGTGCCCATGAAGCAAATACAGGAATCGCCAGAAGCAATACCCCTGAGAATTTTGTGAGAGCGGCGCCGGCGAGTGCGGTACACAGGGCAATCGTTGCAACTGCGCAGTTATGGATCCTCGACCGCACGACTGGATCCTGTATTCCAAAGTGCAGAGGGAGCGTCCTGTCGGGCTGATGGTGATCTTCAAAAACCGTGTCCGGCCAGAATATATAAACGGAAGCGCAGAGCACGCCGGTTGCCATAGCGAGAACAATGCCATCGAGATTGATACTCGTCAGGGTGGATATTTGAATAGGAATGCTCGACACGATATACAGGAATGCCATTCCACATGGTCTATGCAGCAGACGACACTGTCTCAGTGTCTCCCGAAGGAAAAAGAATGTTGCAAGAGCTGCCAAAAAAGATGTCCATACGACACTGTTTTCCGCGGAAAGACCAAAAAGCATCTGGATGGTACGGGGGATAAGAAATCCCAAGGGAGGATGATAACCATAGAAGCTTCCATGTATGTCGCTATCCGGATGTGTCCAACTGAGAATTTCAAGCATTTGGGTATGTGCGCCGGGGTCGTAGCCTATCACTGTTCCCATGCGACGGAGGAGCACCGAGAAACGTCCGATGAGGAGAGTCACCAGAAGAATCCGTTCCCATCGGATCCAGAGATTGGCCGTTTTTGGTGTATGTGGAGAAATCCAAGAATTATAGCATAATACTGCGGAGAAATCCATTTCGCGTCTTCAGGTTTTTGCTACGGGGAGGCTGTTTCTCTTGAGGAATATCAGGGATGGATACCCTTCCGGATTTGCAGGATTCCTGTCCACGGAATTTCTGATAGCAGCAGCACGGCTATCGCAAGCGGGATCCCCGCCATAATCATGTGATAGCGCCCGTCATAGGTAGAAAGTGCGTTGCCGATTGCGGGAATAACCCAAAGGGCTAATGCAAATCCGCTCAGCATCGAGGTCTTACGGAAGACGAGTCCGCAAAACAGAACGATCATTGTGAGCCAATCGATCAGATGCAGCGGAGAGGAATCTGTATCGGGAAAATTTGTAGCTATTCTGAATCCTTCAAAAATATCGCGGATCGTTACCATCGGTTGTGATAGTAAAAATGGAAGCGCCGCTTCATCGAGGGATCGTACGAGTCGTACGACATCGGTCGATAAAGATTGTTCCTGCAGGAAGACCCACCACGGCTTAAACTCAGAAGTATCTGTATGACAAAAATACCATGGGCTGTGATTCGGAGATATTTGTGAACACACAAAAGGAAGAAAGGTTTGATATTTGCCGGAAAGATGCAATCCGACCCCACCGGATACCGATGCATTCCCCCATCCCACAGTATGGACAATACTTTGTGTGATGGGGATGAACGCTATGCCGCCTACAAGAATTGCCGTCGCTGCCCACTGACGTTGTTTGATAAGCTTTGGCAGGAAAATGGGGAGCAGGAGAAAGCCGAAGATCATCCACATCACTTTGAAGTGCGATGTAAGAATACTCAGAACAACGATGGACGTAGCAGCAACGACCGGATGTTTCGTTTCTTTCGTGAGGGCAAGTATAGGAATAAGAAGGAGAATAAGCAGAGCGCGAAGAAATGGCTCTGCAAGAAACTTTTCCGTGAGGATCCATTGTTGCGGCGGGAGGACCAAGATGCCCAGCATAAGTGCGGCGCGCGTCGTGCCGACGATGCGGCAAGCAAGCACAAAGAAGCAAAGAGAGGAACTTGCGAGCAGGAGCATGAGAAAAATATGCAAAGACAGAGTGGTTCCGAAGCCGGAATGTTTCAGGAGAAGATGCACGGTGCCGGTACCGAGGTCGCGGAAGGGAATACTACTCAGGACGGTTCCCCAGTATCCGTGAAAATCTTCTCTGTATGTTGAGAGGTCATGCGGCACGCCCCAAAAATGCTCAGCAAGGTAGCGGTAATCTGCCACGTCGCAACATTGGATTTGCATTGTATCGGGGAGCATCGGTCCCTCGCGCATAATAAAAAGCCCCATTCCCGCTGCAATGATCAGAATGCCGAGAATGATCTCCAGAGATAGCGAGAGTGAGCCTTTTCGCGCTTGCATGACCGCAACTATAGCATCAGGAGCAATGCGGATTATGCGTTAGTAGGATGAGCGGGTCATCGTTCATGAGTTCATATGTTTCCCTCCAGTGCTTCAGTACATCGGGCGGCAAAGTGGAACGGTCCCAGCCGGGCAGGAAGATCGTGCATGCCTTCTCTGCAAGTCGCAGATGCTCCTCTGCGGGTATGGCGTAGTGGATTGTTGCTGTGAAGCGCGTCGCGCGGTATGTGTACTGCACAAGTTTTTTTTCTGCATCTATGGCATAGATTGGCTCCATGTAGGTCAGCACTGGTTCGGGGTATTTCCGCAATTCGGACACAATCTGATGATAGTCGCCCCCCCGATTCCCGTTCCATTCGCCGAGGAGCGAGGGGAGAGAGCTATGGAGGTGCACCGCGACGATCATTACGGTGATGATTTGTGGGATGATCATTGTCTGTACGCGGAGTACTTTCCTGAAGAGTGCCGGCAGCAGTGCTGTACCAGCAGCGAATGCCAATACTGCCGTGACCGTATAGTGCGGCCAGAATTCCGCAGGTAGAAATATCAGACTGATCATACAGAGCATGCAAAGCGCCAGTAATCGTTGTCCCCGTAGCACTGCAAGGCTTAGGAGCAGGGAAGTTGTGGTGATGCCGTACAAAAAAAGATCCGCAGGGTCACTATTGATGATCCAAAGAATGCGGTTCCAGCGCGGCATCGCCGGGAGGCCGAGATGCTCGAGAAATGTCTGATCGATACTTCTTGCTACGAGTGCGAAGAAAAGGAGAAGTACGACAAGTGTGACCGAGCCAATCGTCGCATAATGCCGCAGTAGTGTGATGCGCTGCCGGTTTGTTTTTTCCCGTGTGATGATCAATAAAGAGACAAGCGCGATATTCAGGACTGCAGGATAGAAAAGCAGCGTCGTCAGCGATACCAAGGCTGTTTCTCCAAGTGAACGGTACTTCCATTTCTTCAGAAATATTCCCACCGATGCAAATGCGATGACAAAAATATTACTGAGATGGCGGAGTCCAAGAAATCGGGAATCATGGTGCATCATTTCGTGAAACGTGAGATACATGATGATGCCAGCGACCGCGCCGAAGCGGCTTCCTGTGAGCTTTCGGAGCAGGAAAAAGAGGGGGATTGCGCCTCCCACATTGAGCAGCAGATAGATCACTCGTAGCGGATACATGGATCCAAAGATCTTGAGCCCGCCTCCTATAAGGAGTGGAAGCAGCGGAGGATGCGGGTAGTAGAAATCCCGGTACGGCGCAAAGCCTTCAAAGATCATGCGTCCGATTTCCGCATGCGATCCTTCGTCCGTGACAGAAAACGCAGCCTCGTGCAGATGTAGTGCTTGCAGAAGGAACACGACCGTACAGAGGAGGGTGACGATGAGTAGGTCGCCATGTGTATGCAGCAAACGGCGGACAGGGGATTTCTTCACTCTTGAGGATGGCAAGGGCTATGCAGGATACGCATATTCTTCTCTTGCATGGGTCATTACCGCAATACTGGTTTTCCTTGCAATGCCTGTCTTTCTCATTCGTCTTATACTTGCTTCATATTTCTCTGTCTCGCCGCTATTCTTCTTTTCGTCTATGGCGATCAAGTCACCCCCTTCCAGAAACCGGCAGCAGTGGCTCCTGAGCGGATTGCTCTTTGCAGGCTTGCTCTTTCTCTCTGTCTACTCGGTTTCTTCGCCTGATCAGTTCGGTGATCCATACAAGGATGCCAAAACGGTGCCTCTTTCGGCAGTGAGCAAAGGGTATGCAGAGGGCAATCTTGAGCGCATTACCATCCGCGACAACAAAGTCTTTGCCGTGACTAAAAGCGGAGCAGTGCTTCAGTCCTATAAGGAGAATGGCGACAGCATCGCAGAGCTCAACTGGAATGATCCTACCAATCCGACCATCGTGGAAGTGGAAGACCGCGAGACGACGAATCTCTTCCTCGCAATTCTTCCCGATCTTCTTTTCTTCATTCTGATCATTGCTGGAGTTGTCTGGCTTTTCCGTGGGATCGCCCGCAGCCAGAGCAATGCGATGGCTTTCGGCAAATCCAAGGCGCGCATCGCCGATACACGGCAGGTGAAGACGCGGTTCAAAGATGTTGCCGGTTGTGCTGAAGCCAAAGAGGATCTCGTGGAGGTTGTCGACTTCCTAAAGAACCCGAAGAAGTATGTGAGCATCGGCGCCAAAATTCCGCGTGGAGTGCTGCTTGTGGGGCCCCCTGGAACAGGAAAGACGCTGATGGCGCGGGCAGTCGCTGGCGAAGCAGGCGTGCCCTTCTTCTCTATTGCAGGATCAGAATTTGTCGAAATGTTCGTTGGTGTTGGCGCATCTCGTGTACGTGATCTCTTTCAACGTGCCAAGCGCAATGCGCCGTGCATCATCTTCATCGACGAGATCGATGCCGTTGGCCGTCAGCGCGGTGGTGCGGGCTTCGGTGGCGGACACGATGAGCGTGAGCAAACGCTGAACCAGATTCTTACCGAGATGGATGGATTCGAGCAGGGGACGAATGTCATCGTTATGGCGGCAACGAACCGGCCGGATGTGCTCGATGTAGCACTTCTGCGTCCGGGTCGTTTCGATCGTCGTGTATTCCTCGATAAGCCTGACCTTGAGGCGCGCCGTCTTATTCTCGAAGTGCACGGCCGCAATAAGAAGCTCGCAAAAGACGTCGATCTCGCAGCAATTGCGAAAAAGACGGTCGGTCTCACTGGTGCGGATCTGGAAAATATCATGAACGAAGGTGCGATTTTCGCAGCTAAGCGCAAGCGCAAAGAAGTCAGCCAGATCGATATCGACGATGCCGTAGAAAAGGTAACCATCGGCGGCGAAAGGCGATCGCGTAAGCTCACCCAGCATGAGAAAGACATCACGGCGTACCACGA
>CALRCM010000020.1 GCA_943354555.1 Candidatus Peribacteria bacterium
AAGATCTGTCCATCAGTAATGGAAATGACGTTTGTTGGGATGTAGGCGGAGACGTCGCCTGCCTGCGTTTCAATGATGGGCAGTGCTGTGAGCGATCCACCACCATGCTTTTCGTCGAGACACACCGCGCGCTCAAGGAGACGAGAGTGGAGATAGAACACGTCTCCCGGATAGGCTTCGCGTCCTGGAGGACGGCGAAGCAAAAGCGAGATCTGGCGGTATGCCCACGCGTGCTTACTGAGGTCATCGTAGATCACGAGTACATCCATCCCCTTATCGACAAAGTATTCGCCCATAGCTGTCCCGGCGAAGGGAGCGATATACGAAAGAGAGGCGGGCTCAGAGGCTCCGGCCGAAACGACGATGGTGTAGTCCATCGCACCGCGCTTCTGGAGCTCTGCAACGATCTTCGTAACTTTGGATTCTTTTTGCCCGATAGCAACGTAGATACAGATGACTGGGTGGTCCGTGTTTTGAGTCTCTTTCTGGTTGATGATTGCATCCACAACAATCGCCGTCTTTCCGGTCTGGCGATCACCAATGATGAGCTCGCGCTGTCCGCGCCCGATCGGGATCATCGCATCGATAGCGGTGATGCCGGTCTGAAGCGGTACGCCGACGGACTTGCGTTCAATAACACCCGCGGCGATTTTCTCCACCGGATAGTGCTTGGCTCCGACAATCGGCTTTCCTCCGTCTTTGGCTATTCCTAGGGGAGAAACGACTCTTCCCAGAAGCTCTTCTCCCACGGGAACGGAGAGAATTTTGCCCGTGGCACGTACGGTATCTCCTTCTTTAATCTGGAGATCACTTCCCAGAATGATCGCACCCACGGTTGCCTGCTCCAGGTTCAAGGCCACACCCATCACGCCTTTGCCGAAGTCGATCATTTCCGAAGAACCTACATTCTGGAGTCCAGAGATGCGTGCGATGCCATCTCCAATGGAGACCACTGTTCCGACATGCTCTTCATGAGCTTTGGGCCGAAACGATTGAAGGTGCTTGTCGATGAGGGCGGAGAAGTCGGTGACCATGATAGGAATTGAGGAATGGAGAATTGAGGAATGGAGAATTACTGATGATGAGAGAGAAGTAATTCTGCGTCTTCGAGCGAGCGTTTTACGGAAAGATCAATGCGTTCGTCGCCGTAGGAGACCATGACGCCGCCGATGAGCGAAGGATCTTTCACCTGCTTGATATGGACTTTCTTTCCCGTCTTTTTCTCTACGCTAGCAGTGATGGCGGGGATCAGGGATCCTGCATCCCCTGTAGGGGAAGCAATCGTGACCGTCAGTGTTCCGGCGGACTCCTCTGCAGCCTGGGTTATCAGGCGCAAGACTTCCGCAGGCGAGGCGTTCTGGCCTTCATTCTGAAGAGCTTCGGTAAGAGCAGCGACGGCTGCGCGCGCGAGATCGAGAGAAGGAGAAGGCGTGCTCATTTGATCAAAGCGGGAATGTCTTTCTGAAGATTGTCGATGAGACGCGTCTGATCTGCAGGAGTGAATTCGCGTTCGAGGATCTTTCCGGCAAGCGTCACCGTAGCTTTGGCGACGGTCTTCTCGAGATCAGCGACCATTTTCCTCTTCTCGTCTTCAAGCTGCTTTTTGCCACGCTCAAAGAGTGCTGTGACTTCCTGTTCGGCTGCCTTCACCATCTCGCTGCGGCTTGCATCGGCCTGCGCCTTGGCTTCGGCAAGGAGTGCAGACGACTTCTGATCAAGTTCCTTCATCGCGGCCTTGCGGCTCGTTTCCATCTCCTTGAGCTGCTGCTCGATCTTCTTACTGTCTTCCATAGACTTGGCGATGCGATCCCTGCGTTCGTCGAGAAGTTTCAAGATAGGGCGATAGAGAAGCACCGTCAGTGCGACGAGAAGGATCCCGTAGTTGATGAGCTGGGAGATGAGGACGCCGAGGTCGATGCCAAGGGCATTGAGAAGTTCCATAGAGAGAAGGGTTAGGGGTCGGGTTAGGATTCGGGATGATTACACGAACTTGACGATAAGCGCGACGACGAGCGCGTAGATGGCGACGGCTTCGGCGAAGGCGACGGTCAAGATCATGACGGTTTGGATCTTGGCGGCGGCTTCGGGGTTTCTGCCGACGGCTTCCGCGGACTTGCCGCCGATGATGCCGATGCCGATGCCGGGACCGATGGCACCAAGGCCCATGGCGAGCGCCATGCCGAGGTCTTTGACGGAGGCGGGATCAAGCATCGCCATGGCCTGCGTTGCGGTTTCTGTTGCTACTGCTGCTTCCATAAGGGATAGGGGAATAAAGGAAATAAGGGAGTAAAGGGATTACGCGTGACTGGCCTCGCCGTGATCGCCGTGAGCGGAGACGGCCATCTTTATAAAGGCGACAGTGAGGAGCGAGAAGACAAGAGCCTGAATGAACCCGACGAAAATTTCGAGACCGAGGAAGGGAACCGGAAGGATATACGGGACAAGAAAAGAGATCACTACAAGGAGCACTTCACCGGCAAAGATATTGCCGAAGAGACGGAAGACGAAGGAGATGAGGCGAGCGAATTCCCCGACGAATTCGAGGATGCCGACGACCGTGCCGATCCCGTAGGGCTTCTTCCACGGCGCGACAATGTACTTGCTCAGATGGCCGAATATTCCAACCGTCGCAAGGCCCAAAACCTGGGTGGTGATGACGGAAATCAGCGTGAATGCCAGTGTGACATTCGCATCTGCATTCATTGATCGCAGCAGAGGGACGTGTGCAAGCTGACCTTCGTGCATCGCTTCTATCGTAATGCTTCCTACTCCCGGGATGATCCCGAGCCAGTTGGCAAACATGATGAAGAGGAAGAATGTTGCAATCATCGGAAACACCTTTCGTGTCATTTTACTGTCTTGCATCACCGAATCGATAAGTGCGAGGATGCCCTCGACGATCAGCTCAAGCAGCGCTTGCAAGCGGTTCGGAACAAGCTTATATCCTCGCAGTTTTCCGATTCCTGCAACACCGATGAGCAAGACCATTGTGATCCAAGCCATGAGGATCGTGTTACGGAGTTCAAAGTGTCCGATGTGAGCGATCGTTTCGGATGCCAGTGTGGGAGCGTGAATTGCAGACATAAATTCGGAATTCGGAATGAGGAATTAGGAATTCAAGAAGGGTTTGACTCGGTGCCAGATGGCGAGCATGGAGGAGGCGAGTGCGACTATGAGGCCTACAATCACGAAGAGCGGGGATGTCTTGAGTGCTTTATCGATGTACGCACCGCCAAATCCGAAGAGTGCTGCGGGGATGGCGATCATATAGCCGATTTCACCCACAAGTCCCAGCACACGCATGGTTCCCATGGAATCCATTTTCGTCGGAGCAGCCTTTGATGGAACACTTGCTGCCATCATTGTTGGGTGGGGGGCATCGGGGAGCGGCGCAGCGTGGAGCGGCGACGGAAACCTTTGAGGCGTGCAAGCTCACGGTCCAAAATGGCATTGGCTTCGGCAAAAGCCCCGGCATCCATACGCTTCTCCTCCATCAGCTTCTCGGCGTTTTCCTTTGCTTTCAGAATCGCTTCTTCGTCGGCGAGGGCATCTGCGGCGTCTGCCGTTCGGACAAGGACGCGGACTCCTGATCCGTCGATTTCGATCGTCCCGCGCGATACAGCAAAAAGATGTTCACCACTCTTCTGCCGTGCGATAAGACTTCCCGGAAGTACGGTCGTCACGAGCGGAATATGCTTCGGCAGCACCGTGATCTCGCCGTCTCCTGTGGGGAGCGTCACCGATTCGACATCAGAGTCGAAGACGGTAAGGTCGGGGGTGATGATCTCGAGGTGGAGCATAAAATTCGGAATGCAGAATTCGGAATGCGGAATTAGGCTGTTACTTCATCAATGCCGCCTTTCATATAGAAGGCCTGTTCGGGGATGGCATCGAGTTCGCCATCGAGGATGGCTTTGAAGCTTTTCACGGTCTGCTCGCGGGTCACGAACTTGCCGGGGATACCTGTGAAGGTTTCGGCCACGAAGAAGGGTTGCGAGAGGAATTTCTGAACCTTGCGCGCGCGCTGGACAGTCTTTTTATCCTCTTCGGAAAGCTCTTCCATGCCGAGGATCGCGATGATGTCCTGGAGTTCTCTGTAGCGCTGGAGCACTTTCTGTACGCCGCGGGCTGTGGCGTAGTGCTCTTCTCCCACCGTGTCTTCGGCAAGGATCGTCGATGTGGAATCCAGCGGGTCGACGGCCGGGTAGATACCGAGCTCGGCAAGCGAGCGGGTAAGCACAATCGTGGAGTCGAGGTGACCGAAGGTTGTCGCTGGTGCCGGATCGGTAAAGTCGTCGGCCGGAACGTACACGGCCTGCACCGAAGTAATGGATCCTTTGTTCGTCGAAGTGATGCGTTCCTGCACGGCTCCCATTTCCTGAGCGAGAGTCGGCTGGTACCCCACAGCAGAGGGAATGCGGCCGAGAAGCGCGGAGAGCTCAGCTCCTGCCTGCGTGAAGCGGAAGATATTGTCGATAAAGAGCAGCACATCGCGGTGCTCCTCGTCACGGAAGTATTCGGCCATGGAAAGGCCCGAAAGCGCTACTCTGAGACGCGGTCCCGGAGGCTCGTTCATTTGTCCGAATACGAGCGCGGTCTTTTCAAGCACGCCCGATTCCTTCATTTCGTAGTAGAGATCGTTTCCCTCGCGGCTGCGTTCTCCCACTCCTGCAAAAACGGAGAATCCTCCGTGCTCGGCTGCGATATTTCGGATGAGCTCCTTTACGATAACCGTCTTTCCCACTCCCGCTCCACCGAAGAGTCCGACTTTTCCGCCTTTCAGGATCGGACAAATAAGATCGATGACCTTGATGCCGGTCTCGAGGATTTCGGTCTTCGTGGATTGTTCGGCGAAGGTCGGGGCAGGCCTATGGATGGGGTACTTCTTATTGATCTTTACCTGTGGCATACCGTCGATGGGGTTTCCGAGAACATCGAACATGCGTCCGAGTGTTTCGGGTCCTACAGGCACGGAGATCGGTGCTCCGGTATCTGTTACTACTGATCCACGACGCAAACCATCGGTCGTTCCCATAGCAACTGCTCGAAGCATTCCAGGCTTCAGATGCTGCTGCACTTCGAGTGTAAGAGGCTTTCCAGCGACATCCACAGTAAGAGCCGTGTAGATAGGAGGCATGGAACTCCCTGTAGGGAATGCGCAGTCGACGACGGCACCGATGACTTGGGCGATGGAACCAGTGGAGCTCATAGAGTGTTAGGAAGAGAAAGAAGTGCGCATGTCACCCTGAGCGTTGTCGAAGGGTGGGCGATGGATCCTAAGACAAGCATAGGAAATGTGGACGAATGAAAATGTACCAAGGTATGTACAGGATACCTCTATCTATTACAAGGCTCCTAAGGGGGGTTTTGATCATTAAATAGACGGGTTTTCGCTGTTGCTAAACTACATTTATAGTATCATGTCTATGAAGATCGCCTTCGTTGGCATCTTCTCGCTTCGGGACTCGGCGATAAGAGTCCTACTGGTCTTTGAAAGGGCCATCATGTCGCTGTTACCAGAAAAGCCGGGAGACCGGCTAGCTCGGATGGAGCTCAGATTTTTCGGTCCGGATGGAGATAATCCGACCGCAAAGTTGCTCACCATCCCGAGCTTGGATTTGAGTCACCTTCAGATCGTCGATGCCCGCAGGGGCATTGTACGTGTTGAGGGGCACGGAGAATTCAAGAATGTCCTACGGGTTCGCTTATATGAACTCGTTGGAGTGCAACTCGAGTTTCTGGGGTTTCCAACAGGCACGGGGAGCGAGAGGGGACCTTTGGGTCCCTGGGCGTACGTCATGGGAACATACAACTCCGTTCAGGAGTACGTTGACACTCATGAATGCACCCCAGCCGTTCGCAATGCTCTGTTGGAGTCAAATCTCCTCGGAGTCATCGATGTCGATGGAACTCGTCATGCCCTCTGTCCTGGCGAGGAATTCATCGGTCGTCGCTAAGACTTGATTGCCCACAAAGACACACGTCCCCTGCTCAAGGAAGAGCAGGGGATTTCCTTTTGATTCAAAAAACCCAGCCGAACATGGCTGGGTTTTTCATCATGGATTGTTGCTTTAGAAGATGATGCGCACACCACCGAGGTCAGCGTAGTCGAACTGATGGTGGTGGTGGATGGAACCAATGAGGATGCGGTTGTGGCGAACGCCGGTTTCTGCAGAAACGGCATCGATGACTTCAGGACCGAATTCCTCGTCTTTGTGGAGGTAATCAATTTCAAAGTCCTCAAAAGCTCCTGCCTTCTGGAGGTAGGGCACTGTGTCGCGAATTGCCTTTTCACTTTCACGGTCTTTGCCACAGTGCACAAGGGTTACCTTGCGACCTGTTTCATTATGGGCAATGTAATCGAGAATGGAGTGGAGGCGGTTGGTGTTGTAGACGAAGGCTATAAAATGACCAGTACTGATATCTTCAAATTTCCTCTGTAGCCATCGCTGTACAGGTGGAAGCCACTTCGTAAGGTGAACGAGAGTGCGGAGTACTTTGTCGTTGAAGATGACAAAGAGGATGACGAGGATGGTCGGGATGAAGTACATCTCGAAGAATCTCAGGTTGTTGGCATCGATGCGGATGTTGCCGATGACACCAAGAGAGGTCGCAACAAAGGCGATCACCACTGCGACGATAGGTGCGCTGTACGTGCGCTTCAGGTCGCTGCGCGATACTTTCAGAATGATATTGCCGAGTGCGAACATGCTCATGACACCGAGGAAGGCGATGGTATAGACGCCAGCAAGCGACAGGAGATCACCGCCTGTGAGGATCAAAATCGAGCTGCAGAGTGCAAAGAAGCTCAGGATAATTCTGGGGAAAGATCCTCGCTTGTTTTGCTTGCTGAAGAGGCTTGGCAGACATCCGTCGGCACTCATGCGGTTCAGTAGACCAGAAACACCAACGTAGGACGTGAGCACGGCTCCTGAAAGCACCATGAATGCGTTGATCACGACAAGAAGCTTGAACCAAGAACCTCCGATCGCCATTGCTGCATCAGCAAGGAGGAAGTCTTTTGCAGCAATAATAGCGTCATAGGGCATGCTCTGAAGAACGACGAGAGCAATGAGCGGGTTGAAAAACGCTACGCCGATAAGCATGTTGCGAAGCGTCTTACGGAAAACGCCGGTCTTTTGCTCCTCAACGAAGTTGGCGGAGCTTTCAAATCCCGATACTCCGAGCAGACAGGCTGAGAAAGCGAGGTAGAACATGTTCACGATGCCTTCTTTATCCAAAATAATCTGTGAAGTCCGTTCCCAGTTTTCTGCAAAGAATGATGTTCCCTTTGTTGCAGCAATTGCTCCAAGAATAAGGAAGATCGTGAGTGTAAAAATATGTGTGATAAAGATTCCCAACGCTACTTTCGCAGAATCCTTGATCCCGCCGATGACCAGCAGGGCAAAGGCTAGGAGCAATACGATGGTTCCGGGGATCACGGGAATAAAGTGAAATGTCGTGTGCAGATACTCAATACCCACTTTTGCAGAGATGACAGCAGTCGCTATATACGAAAGGAACGTCATGGCCCCTGCGGTTGCTGCGATGATCTTCGTCGTTCCATTCAGCAAACAATTATACGCACCTCCGTTGACGGGAAGGGCTTCGACGACCTCTGTGTAGACGAGCTTATAGAGGAAGAGGATGAATCCGATGAACGCAAGGACCAGCGGAGCGTAGACTCCAGAGAAGAGGATGGCGATACCCGAAACGTAAAGGCAGGAACTGAGGATATCGTTACCACAGATTGCCGTTGCCGCTGCCTGGCCAAGCTTGTGGTGGGGAACGTGAGTGTTCGACATGGAAGATTGGGAAATAGTGTATGGAAACGAGGCAAAGACGATGGTAGACGCATGCGCGGCACCAACTTGCTGTCCGGTTTATCAGATGCTTCTACGCAAAGCAAGGGGCATAGAGTGGAGAAACGCTTTTCTCTCGTTTAAATAGGCATAGCAAAAATGCCCCCAGCCGCTTGCGCGGCTGGGGCGAGATGTCCTTTCCTTGCATCTCATGCATTGGCTGTTACTCGTGAACCACACGGACTCCCCCGAACTCGGGGTAGTCCCACTGGTGCTTCGGCTCGATGGAGCCGATAAACACCCTGCTGAGCGGGATGCCATTCTGTCGAGCGATCTCGAAGACTGTCGCTGGAGAGAACGGTTCGTCAGTCATCATGGTTCGAATTTCAAGTTCGGGATACAATCCGACATTTTGGATTGTAGTGATCGCATTATCGGTCTTCATCTGCTCGATTGGGTGCTCGCAGATCACCAGAATGCACTCGCGCGCGCCTGGTTCATTCTTGCGAATGTATTCGAGCATCGCCCCAAGCCGCTCACAGGTGCGAATAAAGCAGACAAACCTGCCTTCAATCGCACCCGAAAAGTGCCTTTCGAGCCACTTACTCACTGGTGGAATTCCACGGGTCGCCGCTGCGATGGCTCGCAGGAGCAAATCGCGATAGATTGTTCCAAGCACCACGAGGGTGAATGGAATGAAATACATCGCGAAGAACCGGGGGTTGCGTGGATCGATGAGGATGTTCCCCACCAGCCCGATGCTGGTTGCCAGAAATGCCAGCACCACAACCGGGACTTTCGCGCGTACTTCACGCTTCAGTTTTGGTCGTCGCACTTTCAGGAGCAAGTTGCCAACCGCGAAGAGCGACATAACCGCCAGGAAGGCAATCGTGTACACCCCTGCAATTGGCAGGAGATCGCATCTTGTAATGACCAAGATGCTAACGCACAGACCGAAGAAACTCAGGAGAATTAGCGGGAACGCCCCTTTAGCGTTCTTCTTTGAGAGGAAATGTGGGACACATCCATCTTCCGACATTCTCGAGAGCAGCCCCGAGACGCCGACGTAGGATGTCAGAACGGCACCACACAGTACGAGGAATGCATCCAAGCACACCATGTACCGGAGAGGATTGCCGCCCATTCCATAGGCGACATCGGAAAGCATGAAGTCCTTCCCAGCAACCATTTTTTCGATGGGGAGGACAATGAGACACACCAGCGCTACCAGAGGGTTGGCGATGGTCACGGCCCATTGCATGTTTCGGAGTGTCTTGGGAAACACCCCCTTCTTCTGCTCCTCAACGAAATTCGCCGAGGATTCGAATCCCGATACCCCGAGGAGGGATGCCGAGAAAGCGAAGAAGAGAGCGGCCATTAAGCCACCCTTCGCGAAGATTGCCGTGTCTGCATCGACACGGAAGAGTTCTTTTCCTGCTGTTTCGTACAGCATCCGCTGGGTATACGCCCAGTTCTCGGTCCAGTGACTGGTTCCTGTGAGTGCGAACACCAATCCCGTGATCACAAAGCAGATAATTGTGAGGACGTTGAATCCCCAGATCAGCTTCGCGACGAAGGCTGAGTCCTTCACCCCAGTGGCGACCAGGAGAGCGAATCCCCCCAGGACCACGACCGTTCCCAAAAAGACGGGAACGACATGAGGGTCAAGACCCAGCATCGGGATCTGCAGCGCGTGCTCCAAGGAAGGTGGTAGGATGCGGAAGAGATATTCCACACCCACTTTTGCCGAAATGTCAGCAGTCGCGATGTATGACAGGAATGTCGCGACTCCAGCCACGCCGGCTAGGGGTTTCCACGTGCTGTTGAGCAGCACGTTGTAGCATCCCCCGTTGACCGGGAGCGCGGAGACCGCTTCGTGGTACACGCTCCGGAAGAGGAGCAGCACCATTCCCACACACAGGAGCACAAGCGGTGCCAGCGCGCCTGCGTGCATCGATGCGATCATCGACACGTACAGGAGCGAAGACAAAATGTCGTTGATGCACACCGCCGTGGCATCCAGTTGTCCAAGCTTGTGTCCATGCGCAGGCGGTTGCGCATGTTTGACAGGAGTTTCTGTCACGGTCATTGTCGCGGACATTTTTTCCCTTTCCTTGTTCAGAGTTCTACGTGTGATCTCGCTCGTGCGTGATCTATGGAACAGTCGGATTCGGAGTTGCACTCCTACGCGTGAGAAAAATCTATTCTCAAGCGATGCATCCCAAGCAAAACTACACATGTAGCTTGCCGTTCCATTGTAGAATTCTGCGCCTCCCGCTGGCTTCGGTGTATACGGGAATGTGTCAAATCGACGAGTGTGAAACAAACCTTCTTTGTTTTCGGTCATGGTAGAGATGAGACACGGGCAAGCCCGGTCTGCCCTTCTACGCATGGTTTCACATCGTCCTAATCGGTGCTTACAGCGGCGAAGGGACAGTGTGTCCTCTCGATGCTGTAAGCACGCGTAGTATTGTGAACAGCCAATGATGTGAATGATCGGAAGGAACCTCTCAGGGCCAACGGATTTCGCTGGCCAATCCCTCTAAATACAACATATTTAGAGGATGTCAATACTACCACTAACAAGCAAACTTTGCAAGGGTCTTGAGAGCCTCAATTCCGTCATATTGCTTGGATTTAGCAACTATTGGCTATTTTAGTTTTTTTTCATGCGCATTGCTCTTTCGGCCACAATCCTACACTCCTCCTGCCAGCATCGCCCAGATGCGGATGTGGTTCTCTTTGAGAATGACAAGGATAGCGAGGAGGGCGAAAAGTAGGAGGAATCGGGAGAATGTCCTGCGGGGATTCTGCATGGAGAAGACTATACACCTTCAGGATTCGTCTAGTGCAGCACCGCAAAGCCAGTTGATGACTCTGCTGCGGGTATCTCTGAGGTGCTCTGTGATTTCCGCATTCACGATAGTACGCACCAGCAGGGATGACTCTTCAAATTCTATTTGCTGCGGATCGGGTGTTCCGAGGTTTCTCCGAAGAATCTCCTGCATATCTCCAAGCAGTGTCCTGCCGACATTTCCGATCTGCTGCATGATTTCAGCAGCACATCGTTTCACAGCTTTGGTGCGTACGATCGGTTGTTCCATAGTGAGAGACATGGTGGCGGGGGGGAATGTAGTATTTAGAAAACATCAGGGATATGTCTAGTCAAATCAGCTCTTATGAGAGCCATTTGATGCACGGTAGATTCATGCTGAAATGCATCGGTACAGACAATCTGTGCAGATAGGTCATGAATCCTCTGGATAGTTTGTGCCATAGTTCCTACATTTTTATGAGGCTCTTCACCGGGGTAGAAGGCAAGCACACCATCCAGATCAATGGGAGGTGGTACTGAACTTTCGACACTCACAGGTATCGTTGCAGGCTTAGGGATTTCTACGTGAATGCCTGCTTCGCGCATCATTACGCGTTCATTGGGGCCAAACATTCCGCGATCATCTTCAATGGTACTCATCAGTAAGAAAGAAAAAGAGAAATAGAAAAATAAACCTCGGCACGTCGGACGCGTCCAACGTGCCTT
This sequence comes from Candidatus Peribacteria bacterium, assembly GCA_943354555.1. GTDB lineage: Bacteria > Patescibacteriota > Gracilibacteria > Peribacterales > Peribacteraceae > 2-12-FULL-55-11. The sequence continues at coordinate 11,344 of CALRCM010000020.1, forward strand.
CCGCTTGGAAGGGTGGCTCGTGGTGCTTGTATCTTATTTTTTCATGCACGCAGCCGCCCTTCCGCCGTAAGGAGGAGGAGAGACAAGCCGAGGTTGAATGACCTCTGGTGCATTGCAAGAATTGTAATTCCGACAAACGAAGAGTCAACAGTTTTCTGCATTACCTTAACGCCATGCGCTGTGCGGGCTTAAGGGGAGTCAGTGTGGCACTACCTTGAACGATCCCGTTTGGCCCCTTCCACTCTGCAAGATGAGTATCTTCAGGATGTTCCCTGTTTTGAATTTCGTTTGCTAATGGGAGCATATGTTCCGGCTTCAAATGGTGTTCTATGGGCTTCGCCATAAACTGGCTGATGCGGCCGATGACCTCGTTTTCGCCAGCCTCCAGAGAAGCGATGAGGCTGCATGCTGCAATCTTTAAGGGGGTCAGTTCCAAGTCGGTGCGTTGCATTGTCCCACTGGCGTCTGGTTCATATGTACTAATTTTTTGTACAACTAATCTCTCTCCATTAAGAGCAAAAATAAGAACTCCGTTTTCTATTAAAAGAAGGGCTTCAGGCCCGTCTTCCGTGATTTTGAATTTCTTCCCGAGCAGATTGGTGCCGGGTGCGAATGATGAGAGTAGCGGTGCGGGGTTTGATTTTTTTTGTTCAACAATTGGGCTTCGTTGCTCTTCCGAAGAGGAAGTAGGCGCATGACAGGAGGATAGAAATGGAAGTAACACAGAAAGCGTTGCAGCATACTTTGCGCTGCTGACTTTGAACACGGCAGGAGGTTGGTGTGTTTCGTGATCGGCCAGAGCAGAGGAGCGCTCGACCATTGGAAAAACGATACACCTTTGAAAGGGGTGTGCAATGGAATCGATTATTGAAACTTCATCACGCTTCCATCAAACCCTTTCACCACGATCGCCCCGTCCTCCGTGATTTTCCCGCAGACTTTTGCTTCAATATTGGCCTTCTTTAGTATCCCCAATGATTCTTTTACATCGTGCGCATCAACGACAATCATCATGCCATTTCCCATACACCACGTCTTGTAACATTCTTCGGTTGCAACGTTTCCCATAGCCGCAACTTCAGTCAGCCACTCAGGAGGGGCAAAGAGATCATTGAGAACAGCGCCACAACCCGAGCGCTTCAGCACTCTGCGGAATTTACTCGGGATACCACCGCCCGTGATGTGTGCAATGCCTTTCACATTGATCTTCCTTTTCTCTCCGTAGCGACCAATCAAGTCAAGAATTGCGGAGTGGTATATGACGCTTGGCGTGAGAACCAGATCCCCCCATGTCGATCCCTTATTTCCCTCGCTCCACCATTGCGCTCCAAATTTCTCACTCAGAATTTTTCTGATTAATGAAAAGCCGTTACTGCGTGCTCCGTTTTCCTTTAGCGCAATCACCACATCGCCGGCAGCAATTTTTTTTGTATCGATCACGCGGTCTTTGGCAACAATGCCTACGGCAGTCGCGCTCCACGTCGCGCTGTGTACGGCGCCCGGGACTTCCGCGATCTCTCCTGCCGGAATAACAATCTTCTGCTTCGTGCATGCATCACTCAGGCCATGCATGAGGTCTGCGATAATCTTCGGGTCCACTTTTGCAATGTCGATGGTGTTACTGACGGCAATCACTTCCGCACCGGTACACACGGCGTCATCCGTGACCATAGCCAGAAGATCGCTGCCGAGCGTCCTACAATTTCCTGCAGCAAGGGCCACATCGATCTTGGTGCCCGTACCATCATCGGTCATCACCAGAAAATGATCGCCCATGTCGAGAAGTCCTGCGTATCCGCCTTCTTCATATACCGGACATCCGATCATTCCTTTGCGTGAAGTGAAGGTAGATGCCGCGGCGTCGTATGCCGCTTTCGATGCCTTGTCACCCGCTGCGACGTCTACGCCGGAGTCTTTGTAGGTGGTCATGTCTCAAGTATAGGTTACCCATGAAGCCAGCGCATCCATTCTTGGGTGCGCGCCCTAATGTAAGAACCCTTCCATGTCATGCTGAGCCCTGTCGAAGCACGACATGGAAGGGTTGCAAAACAGTCGCCCTTCGACGGATTCGACAAGCTCACCGCAAACAGGCTCAGGGTGACATGTTTTGTATCTATTACCCCCCAATCGCCGTCACCTTCACTTTCTTCCTTCCGGCAGAAGGTTCCTCTGTATTTTTCACCTCAAGAACATGGTGCTCTTTGGCATGTCCGCCTGCATGCTTGGTATCACTGACGATCCGGCCTTCCTCTATGTGGATGCGCCTCGCGTGCAGAGCCTCAACGAGATGCACGTCATGTGTGGCGACAATGATAGTTGTGCCTTGCTTATGAATTCTCTGAAAAATCTCCAGAATATTTTTGCTGGCATCATGATCGAGGTTTCCGGTGGGTTCGTCGGCGAGAAGGATAATGGGTTTTCCGATGATTGCTCTGGCGATCGCCGTTCTCGCTTTCTCTCCTCCCGAGAGTCCCGTCGGGAGGCTCCGGGCATGACGCGAGAGATCAAGGTCTTTCAAAAGCGCTGTCACGCGACGGTCGACTTCCGCGTCGTCCACACCACAGATTTCCAAGGGAAAAGCGATGTTTTTTGAAACGGAAAGATTGCCGATCAACTTGTAATCCTGAAAGACAATGCCGATGCGCCTGCGATAAAGCTGCATCACCGGTGTCGGGACAGAGCGCAGATCCACACCATCAACTTCAATGCTGCCTTTTGTAACGGCTTCCGCTCCAGTAAGAAGGTGCAAGAGTGTGGATTTTCCCGCGCCACTTTTTCCCGTGATACAGACAAGCTCACCGGGGTCGAGCCGCAACGTGATGTCCTTGAGTACCGTAGTGCTGCCATAGGATTTCGTAACTCCCTTGAGGATGATCATGTATGAAATTATGAATAGGGAATTCGGAATTCGGAATTGCGTTCTACGTTCATCATTTTGTACTGATAAGGACCGCAGCCAGAAAGGCTGCTCCGGATATGCTATTTATTCTTGAAACAGGAGCAGGCTTTCTGCCTGCGGTTTATTTCTTGCAGATCACATAGACCTCCGTACTCCGGTCCCTGCTGGTTTTTGCCTTGATGATCTGCACATCCTTCCATTCCCTGCGGACATCTTTAATGAAGGGATCGAAGTCGGCACCCTGAAAGACTTTCAGCACACAACGCCCGCCTGTCTTGAGCAGTCGCTTACCTACCGCAAGAGCGCTTTGATTGAGTTCGATACTGCGCCACTGGTCCACATCGCGGATTCCCGAAGTATTGGGAGCTGCATCGGACAAAAGGAGGTCGATAGAGGCGGTATTTGCGAGCGCTCGCACGACCTTTTCCACAGCATCGATATCCAGCATATCCTGCTCTATTGTCTGGACGTTTTGAGCAATGCTATCAATTTTTTGAAGATCAATACCAATGGCAATACCCTTGGCACCGATCTTTCCACTCACATACTGTAGCCAGCTTCCCGGAGCAGCTCCGAGATCCAGCACGATCATTCCTGCCTTAAGCAGGTGAAACTTTTCATCGATCTCTTGCAACTTGTAGATCGATCGGGCGCGAAACCCTTCGTCTTTGGCTTTTCTCGCCCATTTGTCGTTGGGGTTGTAAGGCTTGGGCATGGACGAGATTGAAAATTGAAAATGAAAAATTGAAAATTACAGTGGGCTCTTTTTCGCTGAACCTACAGGGCGAGGATACTCTTTTGAAGTAGCTTTGGTCTTCTCGTAGACCAGAATTTGGCGCTGGCCCCAATCCCCTCCAAGTTCATAGGAAATAGATGATTTTCTCTGAAGATTTAATTCAGTTTCAGCCCTATTTGCAGAGGAAATTTCATCATCAATATTCATACTCTTCCAGAGGAGGATATGCCCACCGACTTTCACAAAAGGAGCGCAGTATTCGAGGAGCAATCTGGTCTCCGCGACAGCTTTTGCAGTGACGATATCGTAGACCTCACGGTGTTTGGCATTGTTTCCGAGCTCCTCCGCGCGTCCCGTGACTAGCGACACATTGGCAATGCTCAGTGCATCGACAATTCTCTGTACTGCATCCATTTTCTTTTTCACGGAATCCAATCCGGTAAACCGATGATGGGGGAAGGTGATTGCAAGAGGCAGCAGAGGAAATCCACCGCCCGTTCCAAGATCAAGAATAGACATTGGTGATTCTGTATTGCTGCACTCCTTGATGCATATGACTGCTGCAAGAGAATCCAGGATATTTCCGATCCATACCCGATCTTTTGTACGGTGTGCCGATAGATTGAGATTCAGGTTTTCCGCAATAAATACCTCAGCAAGCTTTTGGAGTTGCTTTTGCATGTTTGCCGGCAGCTTAGTAAGAATTTCTTGTACGGGTACTGCTTCCATAGTTCCCATTGTGTTCTATCAATTCTCCATTCTCAATTCTTAATTCTCCATTACACTATGTCCATGCCACACGGTAAGCGCATCGCAGAGCTCCTGATCAATGTTGGTGCGGTTCGCATTAGTATCAACCCGCCTTTTACATGGACGAGCGGGATCAAATCGCCGATCTATTGCGATAATCGTCTACTCTACAGTCACCCGGATGCACGGAAGTTTGTTGTGGATGCTCTGGTGAGCAGAGTGAGTGCGCTCCACATACCACCGGATGTCATTGCAGGTACGGCGACCGCTGCTATCGGCTGGGCTGCTCTTGTTGCCGACAGAATGCATCTTCCATTCGTCTATGTCCGCAGCAAGGCCAAAGAGCACGGTATGGGAAAGCGCATAGAAGGGGATTTGCCCCATGGGAAGCATGTTGTGCTCATTGAGGATCTCCTCTCGACTGCAGGGAGCGCAGTCTCTTCCGTGCAGGCTCTACGCGAGGAAGGCCAGGCAGTGGTAACGGACGTTGTTGCCATCTTCAGTTACGAGCTCTATTCCGGCATAGAAGCTGCTCAAGAGAACCGTCTGAAGCTTCATCCTCTGGCAAGCCTCGGTACCCTCCTCGATGTTGCGCTGGAGCAGGGGAGACTTGGTCCGGAGGAAATCATCAAGGTCGGATCTTTTGCCAAAGATCCGAAAGCGTGGAGCATATAGCTCTACACAGCAATCTGTAGTTTTTCTTCGATCACCCGTACGCGTTAAGGGATGCCTTCTTTAAGAGCAGTGATCTCTTATTTCTCCTCAATCCCTTATTCCCCTTCTTTCCCCAGCATCAAAATTGTTTCAAAAACCGCAAATCCCCTTCATAAAAAGACCTTAGATCCGGGATCCGGTGTTTGATCATAATCATGCGCTCGATGCCGAAGCCGAATGCAAATCCCTGCCACTCTTCGGGGTCGATGTTGCAGTTTCGCAGCACATTGGGGTGTACCAGTCCGCACCCGACGACCTCGAGCCACTTTCCCTCGCGGCTTTCGCTTTCTTCACCCTGCCACCGCATGTCGACTTCTAGACCGGGTTCCACAAACGGGAAGTAGCCTGTGCGGAAGCGAAACTCTGCGTTGGGGTCGATCAATTCACGAATCGCGGTGATCATGACGGATTTCATATTCGCCAGATTGATATCTTTACCAATCATCAGACCCTCAAACTGGTGGAACATCGGGGAGTGCGTTGCGTCGGCATCTTTGCGGTAGACCTTGCCGGGGAAAATTGCCCGGAAGGGAGGCTTGTGACTTTGCATGTAGCGAATCTGGACGGGGGAGGTGTGGGTACGAAGAACCAATTTCTGGTTGCTGGTTACTGGCCTGTCCTGAGCTTTGTCGAAGGGTTGCTGGTTGCTGATCCAGAAAGTATCCTGCGCATCTCTGGCCGGGTGCTCGGCGGGGATATTGAGCATATTGAAGTTCATATCTTCGGATTCAATTTCCGGTCCGGACATCGTATCAAAGCCCATGCGCCCGAAGACCTCTTCGACTTCCCGTATGAACTGTGGAATAAGATGCAGATGTCCGCGTTCCTTCTTCGGTAGCTGCATCGTGATATCGATACCGTCAGTCTCCTTCAGTGCATCATTCGATGGGCTCATGAGTTCTTTGCGTTTGGCGTCGATGGATTCCGTCAGAGTTTTCTTCGCTTGATTGAGATCCATTGCAGCAGTCCGGCGCGCATCCGCATCCAATGATCCAAGCTCCTTGAGTGCAAGTGTAAGCAATCCTGCTTTTCTACCAAAGAGTTCATGTTCGATGAGTCCGAGGGCATCGGCGCTTGCGCATTCTGCAATGCGCTTTATATAGGAGGGCCAGTCGTGGGATACCGTCGTCATCGGGGATAGAGTACAGAGAGAGCGTTTAAAGCGGGAGGGGTTAATGGCGGCATGCCAGCTCAATCAAGAGAAACACGCCGAAGATCAAAAGCGTGATCCACCAGTTCAGGAGCCGGAGAACCAGAAAGAGGAGGACAACCGTTGTTGCAAGGCCAAGAAGCAGACCCTGCCGCAGTCCTATTGCCGTAATCTTCCCCGTGTCCCACAGGTGGATGGGCAGAACGCGCCAGAGCAGGATCAGGAGTAATGCTCCGCCAGTCGTCACTGCGAGAAAGGATGATACGAAAAACGCCGGCAATGCTTGTGCTGGAGCCGTAAGAGGGCTCACGCGCAGGAGAACAATGAGAAGTGAAGTCACCGAGAGCGCAGCCGACAGAGCGATACCGAAGGGGAGGGAGGACATGGGATTAGGACTAGAATACTAGAATACTAGGGCTAGAATACTAGAGTACTAGGGAAACGTCGCAGATCAGTGCGAATGAGTCCTGGTACTCTAGTATTCTAGTCCTTGAGAAATTTCCCCAGCGCCGTGAAATCATCATAGAGCGCTTGCCGCAGTCCTCCATTGTGCAGCGCCGCAGCGGGATGGTAGATGGGGAAAATCGTCACTGCATCATTGACCTTGAAGGGCTTGCCATGCGCATCGGAGATCGTGGTTTTTGCAAGGAAGTGACCCAGGGCATGTCTCCCGAGCGGGACGATAACCTGTGGTTTGATGAGCGCGATCTCCAGCTTCAGCCACGGCATACACTGTGTTTTTTCTTCATCGGTCGGTTCCCTGTTCTCCGGCGGCCGGAACTTCACCACATTGGAGATGTAGACCTCCTCGCGCTTGAGTCCGATGGTGCCGAGAAGTTCATCGAGAAATTTTCCCGCTGCTCCCACAAACGGGCGGCCGAGTTTGTCTTCCTGTTCTCCGGGTGCTTCACCAATGAACATGACGGAGGCCTTGGGATTGCCTTCACCAAAGACGGGATTGGATTTTTCAGAGAGTCCGCAGCCCTTCCATTCTTTGAGTTTTTCTTGCAGGAGCGGCAGCGTGAGTTCCATAGGCTCAGTAAGCAGCTCTGATTTTCGCCAGCCTCTCTTCGATTTTTTTGCGTAGCCCTGCATCGCTCTCTCCAAGAATTCTGACCGCAGCTAGTGCGGCATTCTTCGGGTGGAGAACCGTAAGGGCCGGTACATCGCTCGGCATGCGCAAACTTGAGTGGATGTCCGTGTGGTACTCGTTGAGATCTTTATGCGGAGGGCAGTTAATCACAGGATGCACGCATGTTCCGGCGACGACTCCTCCAAGGCCGTTGCTCATTCCCACGATCGTAATGACGACCGTTGCTTCCTTTATGGCATTGATCTCCTCGACAAGCTTCACGACTTTATCCGGCACTTTGTGTGCAGATGCCATGACGGTTTTTGTGGGGACTCCGAATTCTTTGAGGATGTCCTCCATGGGTTTTACAAAGTCTGCGTCGGACTTGGATGCGAGAAAGAGGATGACTAGCATGGCTCCATCTTACATTGA
>CALRCM010000021.1 GCA_943354555.1 Candidatus Peribacteria bacterium
AAACGTACCGCCGAACCCATTATCCGCTGGAATATCCGAAGACCGCATATCGGAGTGACGATCATCCTCGTATCGATCGTTGTGACGACATTGATGTTCATGCGTGCAGGCAAGGAATTCCTGCCCCCCTTCAATGAAGGAACCCTGACAATCGCCATTGCACTTCCTCCTGAGGCGTCGATCATCAACTCCCGTGAAATCAGCTCTTCAGCCGAACAGGCTCTGCTGGGTATCCAGGGCGTGAAATCCGTGGCAAGGCGCACCGGACGTGCCGAGGAAGACGAACATGCAAACGGCGTCAATGTCTCTGAACTTGAGGTCGATATCGATCTCGCCGGTCGGAACAAAGACGATATCATCGCCGATGTCAAAACTGCTTTTGCCTCCCTGAACTTGCAAGGAGCGAACGTGAGTATCGGCCAGCCGATCTCCCATCGCATCGAACACCTTCTCTCTGGCGTACGCGCCCCCCTTGTCATCAAGATTTTCGGGCCGGATCTGGACGAACTGCAGACACACGCAAACCAGATCCGCGATATTCTGGCGCAAATCCCGGGCACATTGAATCCCGTTGTAGAACAGGGTATTGCAGTGCCGCAGGTTGTTATCACCCCGAACCGCGAGCGAGCAGCGCAATATGGCTTTGTGTTCGGTGATCTCACAGACATCCTCGAAGTGCAGCTTGCAGGGGAGAAAATCGGCCAGATCCTCGAAGGATCGCGGAGCTTTCCGCTCGTAATCCGTCTCGATGAGCGCTCCCTGCGCTCTCCCGAGGATGTCGGGCGACTCCTTATCCGTACACCGAGAGATACGATCATTCCTCTCTCCGCTGTCGCGGATGTTGCCATTCGGGAGGGGCGTAGCAGCATCAGCCATGATAACGGGCAACGGCGCGTGGTTATCTCATCTGGCATTCTTGATGGAGATAGCGTCACGATCATCGAGGCACTGAAGGAACGTGTGGGAAAGGAACTCAAGCTGCCCCAAGGGTACTTCCTCAGCTATGAGGGCACGTACCAAAGCCAACAAGAATCGTCGAGAAAACTGATCTTCTATAGCGTTCTCGCCTTTATCGGCGTCATTGGGTCACTCTACTTCAAATTTCGATCCATGGCCTTTGTGCTGCAGGTACTCATTATCGTGCCTGTGACGTACTTGGGAGGAATGATTGCGATTCTCTTTGCAGGAAACATTGTGAATCTCGCCAGCCTCGTCGGCCTTATCTCGCTACTCGGAGTAGCCGCACGAAACGGCATCCTACTCATCGAGCATTACATTTATCAAGCTACAGAAGAGGGTATGCCATTCAGCGAAGAGCTAATTGTCCATGGCAGTTTGAATCGCATCACGCCGATGGTCATGACCTCGGCGACCACACTCCTTGCCCTCATACCGCTCATCATGGGCGCGGGGAAGCCTGGCACCGAGATTCTCTATCCTCTGGGTATCACCATGTTCGGCGGGTCACTTCTTTCTCTCATCGTGGAGATCATGATCCGACCGGGGCTCTTCATGGTCTTCGGACGCTCTGCACTGGAGCGGGAGACGCAGCGTTTTAAGCAAAAGCATGAAAGGAAAGAACTTGTTTCGTAGAAGCTATTCGCAAAGACAAGGAAGATACATTCCCTTCCTTGTCTTAGAGCCTGCTGTATACCGTACTCATTGCCCAAAGAAAAAGCAGGAGTACCGGCTGGTGAAGGAGGTAGATCGGTAGCGCGTACCGGCTCGGTAAGGTGATCCATCGACAGAGCGGCGTCTTACAGGCGAGCACACTCCGAAAGTTTCTGCGCACATAAACGACATGACCGGTCGCATAGCCGATCAGCACGACACCGAACCATGGAAGGAGTGGAAAGTAATCAACACTCATAAAACCTATAGGAGTGATGCCGAGTGGAAGCAGAAGAAATGTCGATGCAGTTCTAGCTTGCACCACCCATCCTCCCGCGATCATTGCTATCCCCGCGAAAGCACTCCACTCTCTTAGTTTCGTGAAGAGCGGGAGCAGTGCAATGCTGACGCCGATACAATGCAAAATACCAAAGCGAACGTACGTCGCAGAATCAAAGATATACGTCACGATGGAAACGAGCATGCCGCAAAGAAAAATCATCATGCCGCGTCGTAGATATTTCCATCGGGCTTTTTGGGCGCCGGCGGGGAAAGACATGGCACGATGCCAGTAGACAGCAAAGCTGACACCGACAAGGAGAAGAAAGAGTATCGCTGTGGCACGGGCAAAGAGCCACCATCCTCCTGCTACAGGATCTATGCGCCAGTCATAGAAGGCCCATAGATCGTATATCGTATGATAGATCACCATGCAAAGGATTGCTGCAGAGCGAAGGAGATCGATCTCGACGTGGCGGTCGTGCCTTGATACGGGAGACATCTACGAGTGTTGGAAAAGAAGAAATGCGTCCGTCTTGCATGCGTGACCTTCATGTTTCAGTCTATTCCCGTGTTATCGCGTCCGATACAGCGTCGAACGCACCGTCGTCACCGGAAGATCCACCCAGCGCACGAGCCTGCTCTGATCGTGCCACTCGACAGTGCCAAGGGTACTACGGTCCGAAAGTGCTGAGAGTCGAACCTGGAGCGAACTTCCGCCAACAATCACCTCCGGATTCGTCACTGCTGCACGCAATGCAAGCGTGATGCTCTGTCCTGCATCTATGTCGGAAGCAACCACCGAAGAGATATTGCTACATGTCACCGTGATCTCCAGTGTCGACTGATCGGCAGTACACGGTAAACGCACATTGGCATCGAGCGTACGGAAGAGCTCAAAGGAATCCGGATCCACTGCGACGTTATTGGCGGAGACAGTGAAGACAAGCGTGCGGATCTCCACATCATTCAATCCATTCTTCGTATTGCGGTTCTGCAGAGCAGTAAATCGGAAAGCAGCGATTGTTGAAACACCAACGGGAACCGGAGTTTCATCCGTATCACCGTGATCGCTGATAATGGATCCTAGCTTGCTGAGAACGACATCATGCGTAGGACCAGTGATAGCGACATTTGCCGCAGGAGCGCTCACGCCGACAAAAATCTCGCCTTCGGCGGAACTATCACCGTCATTTTGCGAAAGATCCGCACCGGAGCGCACTCCACGCGCTTCCACTGCATGCGCTGCGCCGGTGCTCTCGATGATATTGAGCGCAAAGGACTCGTTGCCCAGAGCCCCTTCGACATCGGACTTGAGGATCGCACGAACCAGCACGCGCCTCTCCGTGCCTTGCTTCACGGTGAAGTCCGTCGCTGTGCAAAACTGACCGGAAGTCAGTGCGGCGCACTGCGATGTGCGCGCGATGGCAAAAGGAATACTGGATCCGGTATCGAAAAGCTCCAGCCTCTCAACAGCAGAAGCCGATCCCCGTATCGCAAGACTGCGGACAGTGATGTCTTCCGAGACGGCATTCAGTGTCAGCCGCAGCAGTGTGTCACTCTGCTCTCCTGCAAGCACCAATCTACTTGTGGACGGAATGCTGTCACGCATCACATAGAGACTACCCACTGTCTGCACCGTAACAAGATCTGCGGGAAGCGTACGCACACGGATCCAGCAGAGACTCTGTGCGCAGTCATCGGCATTGAGCACTATACCAAGAAGATCTTCTCCATCTCTGTCTCCGACTGCGCTGACGAATCCTGCATCGGCCGTATCGAACGCCAGACCAAGACTCACGCCGGAAATATTGGGGGACAGATCCGCATGGATTTCCATACGGACGGAAACCCCTTCAGGGATCTCACCCTGAAAATCTGTAAAGGCGATGCGCGAGCCCTGGGATTTTCCCTGCGCCAGAATCAATTCCGCAATGCCGTCTCCGTCAGTATCCGCAAGAAGACGGTACCCAGTAGCGGTGGTGAGACTTCCGGAGGCGGCCCGTACAGTGAGTCCGGTCACCCAGACATCCTGACGGGATGCCGTAGCATCAAACGCTATAAAGGTGATGTCTTTGCTACCCGCAGCCCGCGCAATAGACCCCAGTGAACGCTGCTCTATGAGCAAAGCACCATGGCGAATAGGCTCAGAAACGATCACGCAGATACTCGAACACCCGTCACCGTCCATACCATTGCCATCATCGCACTCTTCACCAAATTCCAGTTCACCATTGCCGCAGATACCCAGCGTACGGTCAGCACTGCTTTGCGACGATGATGTGCGCTTGCTAGAGCTTGATGAAGAAGAGGACATGGAAGAAGAAGGAACATACGCAATCTGTTCTCCGAACTCCACGATCAGATAGGCCATCTCGCTACGTGTGAGAAGATGCGTAGGATCGGAAGGAAAATACTTCAGAAGACCACGATCGGCAGCCATATCCATATAGGGCTTATACCAGTTAGCCCCAGGCAGGATAGACTGAAGAATTTCCACTCTCCAAGCACTTGCAGCAATCTTGAGCGCCTCAGCAAGATTCACCGGCTGCTCTCCCCGAAAGGTACCATCGGGGTAACCTTGGATGATGCCGCGGTCCTTTGCCGCACACGCATGAAGCCAGTACCACTGATCGTTTCCGCGAAAATCCTCGAAGCACGTACGATTTTGTGTCTCATATATTTCTGATCCTTCCGCAGCGAGCATGAGAATCTTCAGAAACTCCGCACGATTGATCAGGATATCGGGACGGAAGATGCCATAGCCGTATCCCTGCACAATTCCCTGACTATGAAGAAGCTCTATGTAAGACTCATGCGGGTGTCCAAGGACATCGAGAAAGGCAACAGGGAGACTCCCCTGCGCAAATGCGAGGACCGGTACGACCGCGAAGGAGAGGAGAAGACGCTTCACGGTAATAGATTCTAAGCTTTTCGCTTTCAGCTGTCAGCTATCAGCTTTTTTTGAGATGAAACTGTAATGGTGCCCCCGGCCCCACTGCGCTCTGCGGAGCTACGAGGGGCCTCGCTAGAAGCAAAACTATTCTCGTTGGCTTGGTTGTATTGCAAGAATTCTGGTGCCCCCGGCAGGAATTGAACCCACGACCTCCTGGTTCGAAGCCAGGCGCTCTATCCAACTGAGCTACAGGGGCATACGGCTATTCTAAACACATATTGAAGATCGCGCAGGGCGGTTTTTTGATTGCGTCTCGGGACAAGCCCTCGCCGGCCCAACTGACCTGCCTGCCGGCAGGCAGGGCTACAGGGGCATAGGGCTATTCTCAACACATATTGAAGATCGCGCAGGGCGGTTTTTGTATACAATTCCACCGTGTTCAAACGACGATCATCTATCGATTGGCTCCCGATTATCCTCCTCATTCTCATTCCTTTTGCGATCTATGCCTACTCGCTCGGGAATGGATTTGTCGTGTGGGACGACGACATGCTCGTCTATAAAAATCCGCTCGTGAAGCATCTTTCCCTGTACTCCATGTGGGCGGTGTTCACATCGTATGATCCTGAGCTCTATATCCCGCTGACATTTCTTTCGTACCAAATCGAACATGTGGTGTTCGGAATGAATGCAACGGTCTTTCATACGACCAATCTTCTTCTGCATATCGGTAGCTCCATCTTTGTCTACTATCTCCTGCAGCGCTGGAACCTGATGCGATGGGTGGCGTTAACTGCGGCACTGATCTTCGCCATCCACCCGATGAACTCCGAAGGAGTTTGCTGGGTGAGCGCTAGAAAAGACATGCTCAGTAACTTTTTCTTCCTGGCAACCCTTCTTGCATGGGAGAGCTACCGCACTTCGGAACATCGAAAGATGTACTGGAGCACTGTCCTACTCTTCACGCTTGCACTACTTTCGAAGGTCTCTGTTGTCCTCCTCCCAGTCATTCTCCTTCTGATGGATTGGCGTGAACAACGAACCATCAACCGTACAACATTCAGGGAAGTCGTACCGTTTGCTTTTCTTTCGGCAATATTCATCGTCATCGCGCTCTTCGGCAAAACATCGAACATTTCATCACTCACGCCACTCAAAACCCTTCTGCTTTCTGCAAAATCCATTGTTTTCTATCCCGTCACCTACGCACTACCAATACATCTCTCTTCGATCTATCACCAAGATACACCGATCACATTGGCACGTATGGAATTTCTGGGTCCCATGTTCGTCATTGCAATTGTCTCGCTTGCATCCATCTATGCAATACGCCGGAGTAGAGCACCATTTTTCTCTCTGCTCTTCTTTCTCCTGATGCTCGCGCCTTCGTTTGCAAACTTCTCAAAAATGGGCGGCCTCTACTTCGCCTCAGATCGTTACATCGGCATCGCGCAGATCGGAATTTTGTATTTCCTCGCTGTCGGATGGTCACATCTGCAAAAAACCCGTTGGCATTCTTTTATTATGGTCATCACGACGATGATCGGTATGATCATCGTTCCCGCATTCGCCATTGCTTCTTATGAAAGAAGCATCCTTTGGGGCGACAGCGAAATGCTCTTTCGGGATGCCATGGAAAGAAACCCGGGCAGTGCGGTGATCCATTTCAATCTTGCAGTCGTTGAACAAGCGCGTGGAAAATACCCTGAGGCACTCGCACTCTACGACAAAGCGATTGCCATCCGCCCAGATTACTCACCTCCTCTCAATAATGCAGGCGTTATTTACCGGGAAATAGGTGACCGCATAAAGGCAGAGGAGGTCATACGAAAAGCAATAGATCTTGACCCGCATAATCTTGCCGCACTCATTAATCTCGCATCAGTACTTCTCGACCGTGGCGATGCCGATGAGGCCATCGTACTCCTTGAGCGAGCACTCGCAGAAGATCCATACAATGTTCCTGCACTCAGCAAGCTCGGTGCTGCCTATGGCAAGAAAGAAATGTACAAGGAAGGACTACAAGCCTTTCAAAAAGCGTGGAAGCTTGATCCTGTAATGCATGAGCAGTCCAAGGAACTGGAAAAGATGCTGGAGGAATTGGAGAAGTAATGATGAGCATCATATGCAGCATGTCATCCTGAGCTTGTCGAAGGACGACATGCCGAAGCAAATATGCCTCCTTCACCTACGCTCAGGATGACACAATTACCTTCAATCACCGGACACAAAACAAAAAGCCCGCACCGAGATGTGGGCTTTCTGGAGAGGAAACTATTACCTCTTTTTCGTCTTCCTCTTTGTTGCGGTCTTCCTTTTCGCGGAAGCCTTCTTCGTCTTCTTGGCCGGAGCCTTCTTGCGCTTAACCATGATAGAAGCGGGGAAAGAAGTAAGTAGGATTTCATTATATGCAATTACTGGCCGCGCAAATAATTTCATGCGGCGCAGAAATTAAAATGTGATCGTGTATGCGAGTGAGAAAATACAAGTAAAAATATTTTTCCTCACACATGCGGCAACCAATGCCCTAGTTTTTCCCGCTTTGCAATCAAATATTTCCGTTGAAATTCTGTCGTTGGAGTTATTTGTAGAGGGACCTGCTCCACGATATGCAATCCGTATCCATCAAGTCCAATGATCTTTTTTGGATTATTGGTAAGCAATCGCAAATGCCCAACGCCGAGATCTCGAAGGATTTGTGCGCCAATACCGTACTCGCGGAGGTCTACGGGAAATCCAAGATGCTCGTTTGCCTCGACGGTATCCATGCCTTTGCGCTGCTGCAAATCATACGCGCGAATTTTATTGGCAAGACCGATCCCTCTCCCCTCCTGACGCAGATACAGAAGCACTCCTGATCCAGCTTCTGCAATCGCCTGCATCGCAGCATGCAACTGTGCACCACAATCGCAGTGCACTGAACCAAACGCATCTCCGGTAAGGCATTCGGAATGCACGCGCGTGAGTACCGGCTGCATCGGGTCGATAGCCCCTCTGACCAAAGCCACATGCTCACGTCCGCGCAGCGTGTCGCTATAGACCGTAAGATGCCACCTCCCTGTATCTGTCTCTAGATTTGTCTCCGCTTCCTTACGAATAAATGTTTCCGTGCGGCGGCGATACGCGATGAGATCGGCAATCGTGATGATCGGAAGATCATGCAGCGCTGCAAATGTCTCAATCTTCAGCAAACGCATCATCGTACCATCTTCATTCATCAGCTCACTGATGACGGCACCCTCGCGAAGACCGGAAAGCCTGCAGAGATCTACCGAAGCTTCTGTATGTCCGGCGCGTACGAGCACGCCTCCGTTCTGCGCACGTAACGGAAACACGTGACCCGGTCGACGCAGGTCTTCCGGTCTTGCAACAGGATTGATCGCCGCACGGACAGTACACGACCGGTCTGCAGCAGAAATTCCCGTAGTCACACCCTCCGCAGCTTCGATGCTCACGGTATACGGCGTCTGCAATCGTGAAGTGTTGCGCTCGACCATCAGTGGAAGATCGAGTTGATCGGCTATCGCATTACTAAGAGAAAGACACACAACCCCTCCAGTATTGCGGATGATGAAGTTCATACTCTCGGTAGTCACATGCTCCGCAGCGATGACCAAGTCTCCTTCGTTCTCGCGGTTTTCATCATCGACAACGATAATCATGCGACCGCTGCGCAGGGCATCGAGTGCCGAAGGAATGGAGGCGAATGCAGTCACGAGAATAGCTTACAGCTATGCGCTATAGGCTATGAGCAAAATTGTCCTGAAATCCAAAATCTCCATTGGGGCATATGACTGTTTTGCCTTGATGCTCACCGCAACATAATCGTATACGTCTGCTTCGCACTCTTGGTTGCGCCTCGTCCTACGGAAACGACGTATGTACCCTTCGGATACAAATACGTTTGGTTGCACTCCGGTCCAGTGAAGCTTGCCAGATCTACATCATCTAAGGGGGAGATGAGACACTTGAGGGGGCTCACGTTACTCAACTCCAGCTTCATACTGACTTCGTTCACCACGCTAAATGTATAGTAATCGCCGTAATTATTGGACATGAGCGTGACCGTTTTTGCGATACCTGGAAGGATGCGCTTGCTCTCTCGGAAACCGTCATTGCCGTCGCCTGAAGCGAAATTCATATCTACCGTGAAACTAGAATCCGCAACTGTTGGCTGCAGCTGCAGCTGGTAATTACCCGCACGAAGCGCAGTAAGTAACGTACAGGTATCACCCTCCTGCGTACCCAGATAGTATTCCGTACTAAAACTCTCCTTGTCGAGCAAATACAATCGACACGTCACTGCCCCATTGGCCGTAGTCAGCTTTACCGTCGTAAGAGCAAGGGCATCGCTCTGCACAGTAAATGTGTAGGAGAAAGTTTGCCTGCCAGAAAATTTTCCGCTTGAGGTAAATGGAAAGAGAACAGCCTGCGACACCGGACGTGCTGAAGATATGGCAGCTGCGCTTGCTGCTGCTGCAGTTGAAGAAACTGCTCCAGAGGACAACACATGAGCCATGCTTGATTCCTGTGCTGCACTACTCGCACGGTCCTGCTTGATCTCCACATGCAAGGCATTGGAAATATACGCTGCAGCTTCTCCGCGCATCAGCGGCCACTCGGGATAGAAGCGTGCGCCCTCCTGACCGGAAATTGGAAGAATCCCAGAAGCAAACGCCGTGTAGAGGAATCCGCTGTACCACGCTGATGTAGACACATCGACAAACTTGATGATGTCACGCTGCTCAACGCCATACTTCACCGTAGTAATACCGAACATGCCAATGATCATCTTGAGAGCCTCTGCACGATTCACCGAAGAACCCGGCCTGAAGTTTCCGTCTGGATAGCCCTGCACAAACCGATTGGCAGCAGCATCACACACATAGGACTCATACCATCCCGCAACATCCGGAAAACAGTTTCCGGCAGTGGGATCAGGTGTGCGACCTGATGCGCGATACAGAAGCGCAAGCATCTCTGCACGGTTTACCGACCGCTCGGGCGCAAACGTACCATCGTCATTACCATTGATGATTCCGGATCCTACAAGCTCCTCGATTTCCTCACGATAGATGTGGTCAACTGGTACATCAGGAAAGATCGTTCCGCTTGCGAGAGCCGAAAACGGGGCAAGACCTATGGAAATAGCAAGGAGACCAGAGAGTGTTGGGCGCACGGGTTTGGGCGGAAAGTACCATAGAGCATAGCACTGCGTGTTTTGAACGCAATTGCGCATTTTCCGCTTCTCTTCTCTTCACACATCTCCGATCACCGACAAACTCTGAAGAACTGTCCTCGCTGCGACTACTCCTTTGTCTGTCCGGTCGCGGGCAAGAGCCAAATCCTCCACAAACAAAATCTCCATTGCGAAAGGAATGCCATAGCGAAGTTGGATGTCCATAATCCCCCGTGCAGATTCTGTCGCTATCAACTTCGCATGATGCGTCTCTCCCTGCACGATGACCCCAAGAGCAATAAGAGCATCCACGGATTTCTTCTCGGCAAGATTTCTACCGATAAGGGGAATTTCGAAAGAACCAGGTACCTCGCACAATGTAATGTTGGATTCCTGAATCCCATTTTTTAATAATTCCTGCACTGCACCATCGCGCATGACGGAGATGATCTCCGGATAGAAGGAGGAATATACGATGCCGATACGCCATGCGGGTGAAGCGTTTATCGGGCCGGAGCTGGAAGATGGAGTACGCATAGCGTTGAAGCTGTCAGGTGTCAGCTTGAAGCTTTCAGCTTTTGCGCGTGGCGCGCAAGGATGTCCGTCTCGATATTCACGCAATCGCCTTCCTTCAAAGTCCCAAGCGTAGTGTTCTCCCATGTGTGGGGAATGAGTGCCACAGTGATGCGATCACCTTCGATGGATGCAACAGTGAGGGAAACACCATCGATGGCAATGGACCCCTTGGGGATGATGTTGGGAAGAAGAGCGGTGGGTACCACAATATTCACCTCCACCCCTAACCCCTCCTCCGGAGGAGGAGGGGAAACATTCTTCAAGAAATTTTGAATTATATGCACTACGTTCTTACGGTCTTTAAGAATTTCTTCGTTTGCAAAACGCAATGTATGAATTCCATGATCCTTTAATAAATATTGATCACGTACTAGATCCTCTTTTTTTTGTGTGGGTGAGTCGTGAACTCCCCCATCTACTTCTATGCAGAGTTTTGCTGATGGAGCATAAAAATCCATAATCCGTGTCTCAAGGACAAATTGCCTTCGAAATCGGACTCCAATCTGATCGTATCGCAATGCTTTCCATAACAATGATTCCGACTCTGTCATTTTCTTTCGTAAGTTTCTCGAAAAAAACAACATATTGCCGCCCATCTGAGGCTTATGTGCATTCTCCCCTTCCTCCTCCGGAGGAAGGGGCCGGGGGATGGAGGAAGACACAGAAACAACTTTCCCTGTCGCCTCCACATGCCCCTGCACAATGTGCCCGTCCAGTCTGCCATCCGCCTTCATCGCCCTTTCAAGGTTCACCCTGTCCCCCTCCTTATATGACCCAAGTGTAGTCTTGCTCAATGTCTCTGCAATGACATCAAACTGAATACATTTTTTGTTCAACTTTTTTATTGTCAGACAGACACCAGCTACGGAAATACTGCTGCCTATGCGAAGATCGGTGAAGGTCGTGGGACATTCAATCTCCAATGATCCCGAGGCATTGCTCAGGACTTTTGCCGTTGCTTCGATGATTCCCGTGAACACAGGAACACTTTCCTCTTTCCACTTTCCTCTTTCCACTTTTTCCAGATATTTCTCTTCCAGATTGCACCCCTAACCCTAGACAGCACACGAAAAAGTTGGTAAGCTTGCGGCTCAGCCCGCCGCGCGCGCTGGGCGTTTTTGTTGTGTGCGTACAGAACATAAGACGCACTGACAGTGCGTCTCTACGGAGCACATTTCCCACGTACCACATATGGATTACATAATCGTCAAAGGCGCTCGCATGCATAACCTGAAAAACATCGATGTAAAAATTCCCCGCAATCAACTGACGGTCATCACCGGACTATCCGGATCGGGAAAATCGACGCTGGCGTTCGATACGATCTTCGCCGAAGGGCAGCGACGCTACGTGGAATCTCTCAGCGCATACGCACGTCAGTTCATCTCGCAGATGGAGAAGCCGGAGGTGGATAGCATCGAAGGGCTCTCTCCTGCCATTTCTATCGACCAGAAGACCGCACCAAGAAACCCGCGTTCCACCGTAGGAACTGTCACAGAGATCTACGACTATATGCGTCTGCTCTGGGCCAAAGTCGGGCGCGTGCACTGTGCAACGTGCGGAAAAAAGCTCCAGAAGCAGTCCTCCAGTCAGGTCGTCGATACGATTGCCGGCATGCCCGAGGGGCGGAAAGTCGCCATCCTCGCGCCACTCATCGACGGACGGAAGGGTGCCCACCAGAAGATCCTCGATGCCATACGTAGAGAGGGATTTGTGCGCATGCGCATCGACGGGCAGATCGTCACCGTCGATGAAGACATCGTTCTTGATCCGAAAAAGAACCACACGGTCGACATCGTCATCGATCGCATCATGGTCAAAGACTTGGACATCAAACCTGAGGGAAATCCCAATCGCACACGTCTCGCAGACTCGATTGAACTGGCACTAAAGAAAGGTGAAGGCTCACTCATGGTTCTCGACATGGAGAGCAACGAGGAGATCCGCTTCTCCGAGAGATTTGTCTGCAACGATCACCCCGAGGCATCTGTACCGGAGATCGAACCGCGAAGTTTTTCCTTCAACTCCCCTCACGGCGCGTGCGACGCATGCCACGGGCTCGGATCCATCTTACAAATCGATGCCACGACGATCGTCCCGAATACAAAGCTTGCCGTAAATGAAGGTGCCATCCATCCGTGGGCAACCTCTGCAACACGCATGGGATTCATGACGACAGTTCTCGAAGCAGTCGCCAAAGACATGGGATTCGCCCTCGATGTGCCATGGGAAAAAGTTTCTGACCCCATCCGCAAGATCATCCTCTACGGTTACCCCAAGCAGCTCACCGTCCACGTAGACGCTCAGGGATTTCAAAACACATTCCAAACCACCTACGAGGGAGTGATCCCCAATCTTGAACGCCGCCATCGGGAAACAGACAGCAGCTACGTCCGCTCGCAGATCGAAGGGTATATGCAGGAGCTCCCCTGCACAGCATGCGGAGGACTGCGTCTGAAAAGGGAAATACTTGGTGTGATCGTGGGGGGAATACATATCGTCGAAGCAACGGATATGAGTGTGGATAAGGCAAAAACGTTCTTCGAAACATTAATGCCATCCGACACGCCAAACGCTCTTACATCCTACGAATACACCATCGTGAAAAAAGTTCTTCTGGAAATCATCTCGCGCCTCTCGTTTCTGCAGAATGTCGGCCTCACCTATCTCACGCTTTCGCGGTCTGCAGCAACGCTTTCTGGTGGAGAAGCCCAGCGCATCCGGCTTGCAACACAGATCGGCTCCGCACTGCAGGGTGTTCTGTACGTCCTCGACGAGCCGAGTATCGGACTCCATCAGCGTGACAATGCGCGTCTGATTTCCACACTCACGAAACTTCGGGACATCGGCAATACCGTGATCGTCGTGGAGCATGATGAAGAGACGATCCGCACTGCGGACTATCTTCTGGAAATCGGTCCCGGGGCAGGAAAGTACGGAGGATCCATTGTCGCAGAGGGAAAGCCCGAAGCACTCATTGCGAATCCCGCATCGGTGACGGGACAATACCTGAGCGGCAAGGCGTTCATCGAAGCACCGAAAACGAGGCGCAAAGGAAATGGCAAATCGATCGTGATCCACGATGCGCATCACCACAACCTGCAGCATGTCGATGTCACACTTCCACTTGGAACCTTCATCGGCATCACGGGAGTTTCCGGATCCGGCAAATCGAGCCTGATCCATGGCATCCTCGGTCCAGAGCTTCAGCGCGCACTCAACGGCGCGAAAACCAAGCCGCAGGATTGCGGGAAGATCGAAGGCATCGAGCACCTCGACAAAGCGATCGTTATCGACCAGTCCCCTATCGGCCGTACACCGCGCAGTAACCCCGCGACATACACCGGCATCTTCACTGATGTCCGCGATCTCTTCACGACCACGCCCGAGGCAAAGCTTAGAGGCTACAAAACCGGCCGCTTCAGCTTCAATGTCAAAGGAGGGCGATGCGAAGAGTGCGAAGGAGACGGTCTCAAGCGCATCGAAATGCACTTCCTGCCGGACGTCTACGTGACCTGCGAGACCTGCAAGGGCAAACGCTACAACCGCGAAACGCTGGAAGTGACCTTCAAAGGAAAGAACATCGCCGAGGTACTCAACATGACCATCCGCGAAGCACTCGATTTCTTTGAAGCAATTCCTTCCATCCAGAAGAAACTCCAGACCCTCGAGGACGTCGGTCTCGGCTACATCCACCTCGGACAAAGCGCGACAACGCTCTCCGGTGGCGAAGCGCAACGCGTCAAGCTTGCAACAGAGCTCACGAAGCGGGCGACCGGCAAGACGTTTTACATCCTCGACGAACCCACAACGGGGCTACACTTCGAAGACATCAAGCGACTGCTCTCCGTACTCCAGCGTCTCGTGGACAAGGGCAACACTGTTCTCGTCATCGAGCACAATCTCGATGTCGTGAAGTCTGTGGATTATGTGGTCGACATCGGTCCTGACGGCGGTGATGGCGGCGGACTCGTGATCGCCAAAGGCACTCCTGAGGAAGTCGCAAACGTGGAGAGGAGTTATACGGGGCAGTATCTGAAGGACATTCTGAAATAAGGAAAGTAAGGAAATGAGGAAGTACGGAAATAAGGCGATCCTTATTTCCCTATTTCCTTCGTTCCGTCATTCCTCCTCTTCCTTCGCACCCAAGCCAATCCCGCACCCGCACCGGACGCAATGACTGCAACCGCCGCCGGTCCCGTGTCTCCGGCTGGAGGATGACTCGTGGTGATGGGCTGGATCTGCCCAAGGAGAACAGCTCCTACGGGGACCTGACCACTTGGGGGGAGGGGGATGACGCGGCCATCGGGCATGCGGACGTAGATGGGACCATTGACGGCTCCGAGGGTGAAAGTGCCCAGAGGAGATGTAGTCGGGAATGCTCCTCCAGCAAGGAGGGTTTCGATGGAGCAAAGAGTGGAGCAGCCATCGAGGGAGAGACGATTGCCGTCGTCACAAGATTCGGTGACGGAGCGAACACCATCACCACAGCGATGCGAAGAGCAATCAGGGTGACAGGTGGCAGCGGGAGTCAGGGCATTAAAGCGACCATCATCACATTCCTCTCCGACTTCGATGGTGCCATTGCCACAAGTAGCGCTTAAGAACCGGCAGGTTGCGGGATTGCAGGAGTAGGAAAGATTGGGATTATGGAGCCCAGGCTCACAGACTTCGTCGAGAGCCTGCTGGATGATGCCGTCACCGCAGGTGCCGCGCTCAAGAAGACAGGAAGCAGAGCAGCCGTCACGATCTCTACGATTACGGTCATCGCATTCCTCGGGAGAAGAGAGGACACCGTCACCGCAGACGGGAGAACCAAGGACAGCGGAGGTAAGGGTACAGGTAGATGAGCAGAAGGCGCTCGGGGGATCGCACTGCTCAGGGGCAATGGCGATACCATCGCCGCAGGTACGTCCAAGAGTTGCAGCAGAAGCAAGGAAGGAAGCTTCGAGAGTACAGGCGGGAGAGCAGCCATCCCCTCCGCGGGTGTTACTGTCATCACAGGACTCGGGAGAGGAAAGAATGCCATCCCCACAGAAGGCAGTGGAGGCGACGAGGGTGTCTTCGGGTAGGCAGGTAGAGGAACAGCCGTCATTGGAACGGATGTTGCCGTCATCACAGGATTCACCGGTGTCGGTGATGGAGTCTCCACAGACAGGAAAGACACAAGAGAGACGACAGCGGTCGGGAGAGGAGTCCGAGTTTTGCGTGCCTTCGTCGCACTGCTCTCCGGGATCGATGGTGGAGTTACCACAGGAGGCGAAGCAGTCTGCGTCCTCGGTGCAGGTGTTGGCGCCGAGGGTGGTGACGACGACGCAACCGTCGACGGTGCATTCGGTGTGGGCAGAGAGGCTACATCCAAGGTCGGGGTCGCATTCGTTGGGACCGGAGCCGGGGGAAGGGATGCAGGCGGAATTGTTGCAGGCAAGGTGGGTGGTACCCGTGTCGCATCCGAAGAAGGGATCGCAGGTGTTGGTACCCTGACCTGGGAGAGTGACACAGACGGCGTCTTGGCATTCGGTGTGCTCTCCACAGTCCACGATGCCATTGCACTGGTTGGTGCCGGGACCTTGGAGAGTGACGCAGGCTTGTCCTTCGCAAACAGTGTGGGTTTCGGCGCCACAACCGATGATGGGATCGCACTGATTGGTACCCTGTCCAATGACCGTGACACAGGCATTGCCCTGGCAAGCAGTATGTTCGTTACACTCGATGCCGGTGGTGCATTCATTGGCACCAGAGCCGTTTTGAGCGAGACAGGAGTTGGCAGCGGTGCAGACAAGGTGCATTTGGCCTGCACAATCGGGGTTCGCAGTGCAGGCATTGGGGCCGGGGCCTTGGAGAGTGATGCAGGCGTTGTTTTGACATGTGGTGTGGGTGACCGTGCCACAGCCTTGGGAGGGTTCACAAAGACGAGTACCGGAGCCAGGGAGAAGAACACAGATATTACCCTGGCATTGCGTGTGTTGGTTGCAGCCCACTTCAGGAGTACAGGCAGAAGTGCCGGGGCCAGAGACGGAGATGCATTGATTCTGGGCATTACATTCGTTATGGAACTCTCCGCCACAGCCGAGGACCGGGTCACAGGAGTTACTCCCGGGACCAGAGACGATAAGACAGGCTGAGTTGTCTGCATTGCATTCTGTGTGAGATTCGCAACCGATAGTCTGGTTACATTCATCTGTACCCGGACCATTTTCGACAAGACAGGTGTTGTCCGGAGAACAAATAAGGTGCGCTTGGCCCGTGCACTCGGCGTCCGTGGTACAGGCATTGGAACCAGGACCTTCTGCATTTACACAGGTATTGTTCTCACAAATGGTATGACTGGCTACACCGCAGCCCGTGGAAGGATCACAGGAACTGGTGCCTGCACCGGGGAGAACAATGCAGGCTGCATCCTGACATTCGGCATGTTCGTCACAGTCCACTTCGGAGGTACACGCACTGGGACCGGGCCCTAGAACGAGAATGCACTGATTACTCGCATTACATTCGTTGTGGAACTGGTCACCACCACCACCGCCACCGCAACCAATAAAGGGATCGCAGGTGTTTGTTCCGGGAGTAGGAAGCGTAATACAGGCACTGTTGTCCGATGTGCATTCTGTGTGCTCACCACAAGCGACTGCCTGACTACATTCGTCGGTACCGGGACCCTGAACGGTGACGCACTGCGTTCCCTGACAGACACCGTGTGAAGTGACACCACAACCAATCACGGGATCACATGCATTCGTTCCTGCGCCAGACAAAGTGACACAAAGATCACCCTGACATTCGGTGTGTTCTTCGCAGGCAATGATAGGAGAGCATTCGTCGGAACCAGGACCTTGCACAGTGGAGCACTGCGTTCCCTGACAGACGGTGTGGGTGGTGGCGCCACAGCCAAGAGCGGGATCACATTCGTTGGTGCCGTCACCGGCAACGGTGACACAGGCGTCGCCCTGACAAACAGTGTGTTCGGTGCAGGTAACCGTCTGGCTGCACTCATCCGCACCGGGACCGGAGACAGAGGTGCAGGAGGTGCCCTGACAGACATTATGTGAATTTGCACCGCAACCGATGATGGGATCACATTCGTTGGTACCGTCCCCCAGAACGGTGACACAGATATCCTGCTCGCAGATGGTGTGCTCGGTGCAGCCGATCAGCGGACTGCATTCGTCGGTGCCGCCTCCCTGAACAGAAATGCAGGAGTTCCCCTGACAGACGGTGTGACTAGTAGCGCCGCAGCCGAGGAAAGGATCGCAGGCATTGGTGCCGTCACCGGCAACGGTGACACAGGCGTCTCCCTGACATTCGGTGTGCTCGGTGCAACCGACCGTGGGAGAGCATTCATTGGTGCCGGGGCCTTGCTGGGTGAGACACTGGGTTCCCTGACAGACGTTGTGGTCTGTGTCTCCACAGCCAATCACGGGGTCACAGGCATTGGTTCCTGCTCCGGGGAGCGTGACGCAGGCGGTGTTATCCGGTGTGCATTCGCTGTGTTCTCCACAACCGATCAACGGACTGCATTCGTCGGAACCAGGACCCTGAACAGAAGTACAGGAGGTGCCCTGACAGACGGTGTGGGTGGTGGCGCCACAGCCAAGAGCGGGATCACATTCGTTGGTGCCGTCACCGGCAACGGTGACACAGGCATTGCCCTGACATTCCGTGTGCTCGGTACAACCGACTACTGCAGAGCACTCGTTGGAACCAGGACCCGGGATGACGATGCAGGAAGTCCCCTGACAGACGGAGTGCGTGACATCCCCGCAACCGATGATGGGGTCACAGGAGTTACTGCCGG
>CALRCM010000022.1 GCA_943354555.1 Candidatus Peribacteria bacterium
TGGCAACAACCCAGCCCATCAAGAAACGACTCTCAACACTAAAAGCGGAGTACGACCGATTGCGACAAGGGAAACAATCTCTGCTCACTATCATCGGCGAAGCTGAACTTTCGGAAAGCGTCTTCAACTCCAATGCCATCGAAAATTCCACGCTGACGCTCAAGGAAACCGAGCGAATCCTCTTGGATTTGGAGGTGTCGCGCAATGTATCTATCCGGGAAGTGTTCGAGGCAAAGAATCTTGCTCGCCTCATGCAATATATGGAAAGCAAAGTGCAAGAGGCCGAATTGTCGAAGGAGAACATTCTGCTGTTTCACAAAATGCTGATCGACAATATTAATGACAACATTGCCGGTCGATTTCGAAAGAAGAGCGAATACGTCCGCGTGGGAACACATATTGCAGCTGCACCCGAACACATTGAAAGAATGATGGAGGAAATTCTTGTTGAGTATTCCAGCAATCATGACACCTATATCACCGACAAAATCGCACGGTTCCATCTCGATTTCGAGACGATCCATCCGTTCTGCGATGGCAACGGCAGAATCGGTCGCGTCATCATCAACTACCAACTGATGCGACTGGGCTTTCCGCCGATCATCGTTCGCGATAAGGAAAAGAACATATATTACCGATCATTCTCTGAATACAAAGATGCCAAGAATCCGAAGACGATGGAGAGGCTCATCATGTTGGCGTTACTGGAATCATTGCATAAAAGGCTGGCCTATCTCCGGAGCGAGTCCATTGTCACGCTTGCCGAAGCCGCAAAAAGGAAAAATAATATGAAGGCACTGATCAATGCTGCGCGACGACAAACTATTCCCGCATTCCGCGAGGCTGGCGTATGGAAAATTGGTGTCGAGTATTTTCTGTAGGTCGGGATTTTGCCCAGACAAATTCAACCAAAAAAAGCAATCTTGCTATCATGACGATTCGAGCTATGCCGACCATCCGCTTCGTAGCGAAGCTTTCTACCACGAACTCCCGAACTTCCCATTCACGAGTCTTTCATCATCCGTTACGTGAAGGACCCGAGAAGAATGATGATGCAGAATCTCCCATGTCGCGCCATGTTTTTTCCAAATGAACGAGAATCGCGCATCAAGCGGTTCACGACCGCCCTTCTTTGCATCCACCATAAAACGGTACACGCCACAATGAAGATAACTCTCAGCACTGATGGGAATCACAAACTGTTCCAAGATTTCGACGGTGGGATGAAATGAGCCGAATAATGCAAAGTATTTCTCCGCTCCGTCGCAATTGCTGATCGTTTTCGCCTGCATGGTTGGTAGTAATGTGAGATTGTCCGCATAGAGATCCACGACCTTGCTTGGATCGCCCGTGAGAAGAGCGGCATTCCACCTTGAGAAATTTGCTGCTGCAATTGCTTCGTTCATACAAAAATATTATTGCAAAAGAAGCCAAAGTAGTACCTATAAAACTGTGGAAAACGATGCTTTGTTGGAAACATTTGAAATACCATAAGATGTATGTCTCCGATCCGTTGTGTCGCCACTTCGTTCACCATAGGCAAAGAAGTGGTTTCGAAAATAGGGAGATTGGCTCCGTGCACATGATCTTCACCATTGCTTTTTTGTTAAAATATATTAATATATACATATGACTGATTTTGGCAAAATCAAAGATTATGCTGCCTTCGTTCAGCAGGATCCCTTTCGCAATGGACTGCATTATCCCGCGGTTGTACAAGAGCTTGGCGATGTGAAAAAGCGCATCCTTGATGTCGGGTGTGGCGATGGGCGATTTCCGAGGATCCTTGCCGCGCAAGGCGCATCGGTGGTTGGTTATGACATGGCGGCCGAAAAGATTGATGAGGCGAAAGCAGTAGAGCATGCACATCCTTTGCATATCCAGTATGGAGTGGCGACTCCACAAACATTTTCGATCAATGAAAAGTTCGATGCGGCTACATCCGTATTGGTGCTCCCCTACGCGCCCTCCGTCGACGAGTTGCGTTCCTTTTTCCGTTCAACCTGTTCGCAGCTCGTAGAAGGTGGCAAGTTTGTCTCTATCATTTTTAATCCGTCATTTTCGGCATTCGGAGAAGATCTGGGGAGCCGCCGTTTCACGAAGCTTAATGAACATGATGTTCAGGTTGAATTCCTTGATCCTGAATCTCACGCGACAAAATTCACTTCAGTCTTGCATCCATATTCTCAGGAACATTATCAACAAGCTGCAGAGAATGAAGGATTTCGTTCTACTCAATGGAAAACGTTGCATGCGACACAGGAGGCCATACAAACACTGGGTGAAAAATTTTGGGACAAGTGTCATCGCGAACAGCCATATGCAGTATTAATTACGCACAAGTAGAGCACTCCACGTTACGAGTGCTTGCCTAAGATGGTTCCACCCATTGCGAGTAATTTTTACTTATGGCTTCTATAAGGCAAATTACCTATTTCTCAGGCGTTCTTTTCGATAGTTTTCCACAGCCTTTTTTGTGGTATACCACACCCTTCCTCGTTTGTGCGCACCGATGCGGCCGGTGCGT
Organism: Candidatus Peribacteria bacterium; assembly: GCA_943354555.1. Classification (GTDB taxonomy): domain Bacteria; phylum Patescibacteriota; class Gracilibacteria; order Peribacterales; family Peribacteraceae; genus 2-12-FULL-55-11. The sequence continues at coordinate 2,528 of CALRCM010000022.1, forward strand.
GCCAAGAGATTGAGATATTTAGGTGTATACAAGATGCCCTCGCTTGCTTGCGAAAGAGTGATCCATTTTTCCGTATTCTTCACATCGAATGCCCGTAGATAAATATCAAGAGATCGTTCGACGGATTGTGCAATAAAAAGAGCCAATGCTGAATTTTTGCCATTATCTGCACTCTGAAGAACACGATAATATTTCTTGCGGTCATTCTTGAGAATGATTGCAAGCGGGTAGCCAGTGCGCATCAATAGAATATTCATAATGAGTCGGCCAGTTCGTCCGTTGCCGTCGAAAAATGGGTGAATGGCAACAAATTTATGATGCAGCAGGGCAGCAAGTTCTACTGGATGAAGTTTTTGCTGGTTTTGCCGATACCATTCGATGAGTTGATTCATTTGTCGTGGAACATCAATGGCATCGGGAGGCGTATGACTCGCACCCATGATCATCACTGAACCGTTGCGGTATTTTCCTGCCCACTCCTGCTCGGTTTCTCTCGTCACAAGTTGATGGAACTGTCGCACTAAATGTTCCGAAAGCGTGATGTTACGACCAGACACTAGATCGTAAAGAAAATCGAGAGCTTCTTTGTGATCTTTGACTTCCAAGTGATCTTTGAGAGGTTTACCCTTAATCGTTATACCCTCCTCAAGAATGAGGAAAGTTTCTCGAAGAGTGAGGCTATTACCCTCAATAGCATTACTGTTATAGGTCATCTCAATTTCAAATTGCTTGCGCAGCTTCGCCACTTGAGCGGCATTAAGCGGCCGAAGATCTTGTAGTCTCTTCAGTTTTGCATCCAGCCTTTTTTGTACTCGCTCCTCAAGAAGTCCCATATCTCTATTATGGCATGGTATGATTTATTAGTCCATACCATATTAGTGTTTTTACAGTTATCCAGCCTAATCGAAGCCTTTCAACTGCTCGTACCATCGTAAAATCATCTGCTCCAATTGGTTCAAACTTTTACGTATCATCTCCACCAATTATTTCCCTAGAAAACCCTATATTTGACAAAAAATAAATATATACTATTTCATAGTATGGCACGAGAGAGAATTTCCGACGGGCACAAGGCGATTATCGAAGGGCATCTTGCGCTTTCTCCCGGCATACCTATCGATGTCGTACACCGGGAACTAGAGGAAATTTTCAGACTAAAAGGCAAATATAGCCTTCCTCAGATCGCCGCAGTCACGTCGTGGCTGCGGAGTACCGCACTGCAAAACAGACGGGTGACTCCCCCTTCACCGGTCGAAGCCGATACCACAAGCGAAGACATTGATTACAACACTCCAGCCAAAATCGCCTCACGCGAGTGGCATTTTCAGAATCTTGTGACACACACCACCGAAGAGCAGCGCCGCACCATGAAACTGCTGCTGATGCCCGGACGCAACACCTTCGACATTGAAAGCGCGCTGAGTATCGGTGTACAGCCCGAGCATCTCGTGACCTATATTCGCGGAGACACTCCCGCAGCAAATGCCGAGTACCTGCGCAATGCACGCAATTTTGGCATCACCCATCGGCGCATCGGTGACATGGATAGTATGTTGCCCACAGAAACAGAATATCTGCACGCAGCGTACCTCGATTTTTTCGGGCAATTCTGTCCGGCATACATGCGCATGCTCTACAAACTTCCCGTCGACCCAAATGGATCCGTATGCGTAGGAGTGAACCTCATGGAAGGCCGCGAACATGGTGAGACCGGCAAGTTGCTGCAGGCCATCAGCCACTGGAACAACAACATGGCAGAGATGGCCGGTGAGCCAGACGAATGGACACGGCACCGGCACATGAACGACACCATGCGACAGGGTGCAAAAAACACCGGCAATGTGCGGGAGGCACGGGAAAGCACACTGAAGAGCATGCTCTTCACCGGCATTGGCGTTGCCAATACAAGAGAATGGTTGATGAAAGAGGAAATCAAAAAGCTCGTCCAGTGCTGCGGTGAGTATCCGGACTTCGATGATCTTGATCCGTACGACCAGTTTGAAGCAGTGAATCTGGTTATGGAGCAGGCCATGGCAATTTTCTACGGCACACAAAAAATGTTGCAGAAAAACGGCACCCCCGTGGATCTCCCCTTTCTGGGAGTGAGCACAAGAGTGGCGATGGTCAATTCTCCGCAAGTACAGAAGATCATCGGACCATACCGGTATGTCAGCCCCAACGGCAACCGGCCATTCATCTCGTACTTCGGAGTGCTGCAAGGCCGCAAAAAACACTTTGAACAGTGGGAATCCGCCATGCGATACTTTCTGGCAGTTGCTACGGATGCGCTACCCAGAGCAAAACACCAGCAACCGATGGGGTACTTTTCCTCACGTCGCAACGGCCACACAGCATTGCTTCAGTACTTCACTCCCGATGACCGCTTTGTCGCTGAGCACTCGGTGGACGTACTGAACGAAGCCGCATACGAGCTTGCCAAATATCACAGTGATCCTACAGTCCACGGCGTTTCGCAAGAGCAGTGGCAGCTGGCTACGGAGCGTATTGTAAATAAAACAGTGAGAACCGAGCTCATCGCATTACTCGAACTACTGGCCTCTGAGGATGAGCAGTTACCAAACATGCAACCAATAAGAAATAGAATGCTCACTGGAGGCAAAAACCGTAACAAGCCCTGTGGATGCGGCAGCGGGAAGAAATTCAAAAAGTGCTGCGGTACACAGTAGTGGTGCAGGTACAGTGCATATGTGGCAGCTTCCTACAACGACTATCTGACTTCCGATGCATGGCGCCAAAAAGCGAAGGAAGTGCGCGAGTACTACCACTACAAATGCGCGGTATGCGATCTGGATTACCTCAGCAAAGGAGTATCGATACATGTCCATCATTTATGCTACAGAAAATTCCGAAAATCCATCCTGGGCAGAGAGCACCCCTACCATCACCTGAGACTGCTATGTGCGGAGCATCACCCCAAGGGAAAGTTATCTAACGAATCCATACAACTCTGGCGCAAGTCATACCGATGGAGAAAGCGGTGGGGAAAGTTTTTGCATTTCCTCCTGAGACGCTAGGGAGCATTATCACTGATCCACACGAAGCTGAAGATTACCGCACCCTATACCGCCAATACGCCCATCCCCAGATCGCAACGAATGCAAGCATAGGATAGGGAATACCCGGCATGGTCATGATGACGGCCTGAAGTGCGAGGAGCAGGATGAAGAGATACCCCGCGTACGCCCACTCTTTGAGCACCTTCGGTACCGGAGCCACAATGGCGATGCCTCCGAGGATCTTGGCGATCGCATTGAAGTAGAGCGTATAGGTCGGGTACCCAAGCTGGGTAAATGCCAGCGCAGCAGCCGGCGTATCCACGAAGTAGTAGATGCCCGATCCCACCATGAAGAAGAGGAGAAGGGCTGTCGGGATCCAGAAGAGGAGCTGCTTTTTCATAGTAGACCGATCATAGCGATGCACGATGGAGAGATTCAAGATGTAAAAACTGCAGCGAGATACATCAGAGTCCGAAATTCCAATCCAAAGCCTTCTCGCCATTGCGCAGTAGCAAGCGGGAGAGCATCAGTATTTCTCCGTGATCGATAGCATGGGTGAAGATAGCATCCGCACGTTTGATGACATCAGCAATCAGTGTGCAGTCCTTGATGTTCTCGGTTCCTGTAGCGACACGCAGATAGGGAACCAACGTAAAGTAACGATCAGATTCCTCCTGCTTGGTACGAAGCTTGGTGTACACAGCGAGTCGTGTCGTATGAAAACCGTAACTAGTGCCGAGATTGAGCTCCACTCCCCCGCGCTTGGCAAGCGCAACAACAAGATGCAGATACGCACGCGCTATGGACTCTGCATATTCCTTAAATTTGGAGGGCTCTACAGCATTTTCCTGAAACCAAAGACGATCGTTACTATAACGATGTACCTCGCAGTAGTTTCGTAGAAAATCGACATTGAGTCCGATGTGAAAGAGGCCACCTGCACCGGCGTTCTCCCGTTTGGCGATTGCATGCTGTGGGTGACTGGGAAGCAGCGGATGAACCACCTCTTTGAGAAAACCTCCTTCTTCAATGGAGGACTGAATCTCGTTTGCAAGGAACAGAGTGTTTCTCGAATGGCGTTCCAGCTTGCGATCTTGCGTATCAGCTGAGCCAAAGGATTGCAGCCTGCGTACGGTTGTCTCCGGTGGCATGAGTCCCAGCTGACTACGAAAGCGCCGGAGATCCGATCCGGCATAGGAACCAAGTGCGGTTGCAAGCCCACCCTGCGCTATATCCTGTCCGTCTTGGGCAAACTTGATGAGACTTTCAAAGGTAATGATGCGAATGCACTGGGGAAGGAGCGCAAAATTAAACTCCTTCCACTTGGCAAGCCGCCCCAGCGTGGAGTTGTCGATAATGAGATGGATGTGATGCGTCCAGTACCCGTTATTTTTAAACTTCTTGGGAAGACTATCGAACCAGGCCCTGTCTGTGAGCTTCTCAAGCAAATGGGAAATATCCGTCGGCTTCATCTCGTACATGTTCGACTGCGGGTTCAGGAAAACCGCAACGGGCACCTCTTTTCCCATCGCCTGTGCGAGAGCATCAATATCCTGCGGATCGAATTCACGGGGCTTCATGCCGCGTGAAGAAAAATGATCGTCGATTGCCTGATCCACCTCAAAGTACTGGTCCTCGGTCTTCATCACCGGAGGCTTAAGCTTGTGCAATTCTGCGTGAGCAATCTCACGATCAATGTAGGCAAAGATGCCGCTGAGTGCAGCCATACCTGAGTTAGAGAGAACACTCTCCGCATCGATGCGTTTGGTATCCGGAAAGACCATCTTTGTAAGTTCGCGCTCCAGCTCCACAACATCATCCATCTTCCAGCGCTGGTAATCCGTACGACAGGGCTCGGACCTCTGCCCCGGCCCCTTCTGCCCCCGCAGACTCGCGCCGTATGTCGGTGAGTACCATGCAGGAGATTCTTCAAGAGCGGCAACCGCCTTCAGAAGCCTGCGGTACTCCGCCCACAGTTCGCGCATCGTGCGCTCATGCATACCTTCACCGCCATCGTTGGCAAAGAGCTTTCGCTGTGTACGCATGTCCGCAAGTTTTCGCTCAAGCGCGCAGATTTCCTCAAGTTGCTTCTGGGTTGCATGCTGCAAGTCTTCAGGAAGAGGCTTTTCGAAGCGCATGGCGCTCGAGAGATCGTTCAATCGGTCTGCGTCATGACCCGAAAGAAACGTGCTCCCTTTCAGCCGATACACTTCCGGGATAAGGACATTCGCCTTCTCTAGAAGAGATTGCCGCTGCGACGTACTGAGTTCCGCAGGCTCATCCCACGACAGTTTGCTGGCAATGCTCGTCAGCTGACCTACTGGCGTGAGCTTGCCCGCCTCATAGTCGAGATCTTTGGGCTCGGGGCATGAGCCCCGCATCCAGGAACTGAGAAGACGAATCTTCTGGCGCTCAAAGCGCACAGCCAGCTCTTCTGCATTTTGGGCAAACTCACGTACAAACTGTGCGTACTGATCCGGAGAAAAATTCTCCGGATGCCCTCCAGCAAAACACTGATCTTTCTCAGTCTGCAATCCCCGATCTTCGGTGCCACGAACAATCAGTGGCATCTGAATGAGTATGCGCCGATGGTCTATGTCCTCACGAGTAGGCAATCCACTCTCGATAGCCCCCGAAAGAATCGTCTCGGTTTCCTGACGTGTCTCTCCAAGAAACTGTGCCAGAGGCGTCGCATCCTTCCCTGCCAAGCGTAGAGAATCCAGAATGACGCGCGGTGCATGGTCGGCGGAAATACGCGCATCACGACGAAGCACTTGCAGTACCCGCGCGGTAGTAACAGACAGTTCTTCGTCGACGAAAAAGGAGACTCCTATCGCCTTGCGCTTTGCTCTCAACCACTGCTGCGCACGCTCCACTTCACCGCGATCGACCTGCGCACTGGCAATCTCTTGGACCTGATCCGGCCGGAGAAAGGAGGGTTGTGAATTTATATATTATTATAACATAATTTATGTATTTTGGCTACATTCAAAATGGCTTATATATGTAGTTTTCTGAGTCCTATTGAGATTCCCACTATCACCTCTTCCACACATACCTCGCATCGATCGCGATGCCTCCACGCACGTGGAATTTCACTGTAACGGAAACAGCGAGCGGCTTCACAAATTTCACAAAATCCTCGCCGATATCCACAGCTAAGTGCTCATGAAAAACGCCGACATTGCGGAATGTTTCGAGGTAGAGCTTCATCGATTTGGATTCAACGACATGCTTATCCGCGGTGTACGCAATTTCGATATCCGCGTAATCCGGCTGGCCGGTGAGCGGACAGATACAGGTGAACTCCGTGCAATGGAGTGTCACTTCAACTTTTCCCGGTTTGTGATTGGGAAAGACATCCAGTGTGCGCGAAGGCACGGCTTTTTTGCCGAGTTTCGTGAGGGCCTGTAGATCGTCTTTTTTGGTGGGCATAGTGCAGTGAAATTAGTATAACGGTAACACGCCTTACTAGAGAAGAACCTTCGCTGTATTTCGAGGAAAACATAGACGGTCGCGTTGGGAAAGCACCGTAACGCACCCAGCGAATGGAGCGAAGAAAACGTGCTGTTTGACGAGTCCGCCTCAGCGGACGAGGAGTTCACGTTTTCCGCTCCATGAGCGCGGGATGCGTAGGTGCTTTCCCACAGCGACAACGTGCTTTCTTTTCTCCACTTTCTTTGCACGAGCAAAGAAAGTGGAATATCCCCCGAATCACCGCACCCAAGAATGGGTGCTCTGCTGGGTGGATGCATAAGAAAACAGGGGTGCTGCTGGGAATTATGATTTATAATGGCATGGACATGATCGACTCCGTCCACATCACCGCCGGCTACGCATTCCTGCCAATCGATGCGGAACATCTTCCGACAATCCAAAAAGAGCTTCTCGCATTCGGCAATGCGCGGGGCATGCGCGGACTGACACTGCTTGCAACCGAAGGATTGAATGGAACGGTCTGCGGAACAGCCGAGGCAATTGCTGGATGGAAAGAGTTTCTCACAGAAAAATTTGGCCCCATCGTCTTTAAAGATAGTCATGCCGATGCGCCCGTGTTCAAGCGCTGGTCGGTGAAGATCAAACCGGAGATCGTCGTGATAAAAAAAGACACCGTGAAGCCTGCGGGTCACCATAACCACCTCACACCTGAACAATGGCAGATGATGATGGAAAACAACGATGTCACCATCATCGATGCGCGCAATCACTTTGAAGTGAATGTGGGAAAGTTCCGTGGAGCCATCGATCCCAAGATCCAGAGTTTCTCGGAGTTCCCCGACTACGTACGCGCATCGGGAATCCCCAAAGACAAAAAAGTGATGCTCTACTGCACCGGAGGCATCCGCTGCGAAAAAGCGATCATCGCCATGGAACAGGAGGGATACAAAAATGTCTTTCAGTTGGAAGGCGGCATCCTTGCCTATCTGCAGCAATTTCCTGAAGCGGCATTTGAAGGCGAGTGCTTTGTGTTTGATAAGCGCGTCGCCGTAGATCAGCACCTGCAACCGTCAAAGACATACGGCATGTGTCCGCACTGCAGCGACCCGTGCACACTAAGGATTACCTGCGCGAGGTGTGATCACAAGGCAATGATTTGTGAGCAATGCAACATGCAAATACATCGCAAAACATGCTCAAAGAACTGCGCAGAGATCCATCGCAGAAACTCACAAAAAAAATCACCTTGCGACCACAAAATCCGGAGGGTACGGTGAGTAGTGATACTTCCCCCTCTCCCCATGGTAAAAAAGAAGAAGCTCAAGAAGACGAAGAAGGTAAAGGCAAAAAAGGTAAAGAAGGTAAAGGTGAAGAAGGTGAAGAAGGTAAAGAAGGTAAAGAAGGTGAAAAAAGTGAAGAAGGCGAAAAAGGCCGCCAAAAAGAAGCTTGCGAAGAAAAAGAAAGTGGCGAAAGGTAAGAAAGTGAAAGCTATTGCCAAGCCTATAAAGAAGGCAAAGCCTCCAAAGAAAACCATAACTGCGAAGAAAAAGAAGGCCATTGCACAGTCATCCGCAGCCGTGATGCAGCGCCTCATCGGTAAAGTCGTCCACTACTACGACCGCATCGGCGTCGCCATCGTCGACTTAAAGGAACCTCTCAAAGTTGGCGACATGATCATGCTCAAGAAAGGCGGCACCATCATCCCGCAACGCGTCGACTCGATTCAGATCGAGCATACAACGGTAGCGGCAGCAAAACGCGGCGACATCGTGGGCATCAAGGTCGATACCGAAGCACACGAGGGCACGCTTGTGCTACCCGGTTAAAAGCGCATCCAAGCCCAGCACAATCAATCTGCCGTAGTCCGCCCGCCTAAGCGGGAGGACGAAGGTACACTGGTGCAGCCGGGTCTACTGAAAGCGTTTGGTAAGAATGCACAGTCTACCGTCATCACCGAAATCGACGCTGTCCGTAAATGACCGCATAAGCTTGAGCCCACGGCCACTCGATAGCTCCAATGTATCCTTTGTGGTCGGATCATTGACTACGCTATGGTTGAATCCCCAACCGGCATCACGCAATTGAATTACAAGGGCTCCCCGATCAACACATGCATCAATAGTAAATGGCTTCCGTGGATCACATCCATTTCCGTGGCGCGTACCATTCAATGTCGCCTCTTCCATCGCAATACCCAAACGCATCTTGTGAGCATCGGTTCCGGAAAATAACTGACACACCATCGCCTGAGCCTGCCGACACATCTTCAAACATGGGAATGTCCAGTCGCGATCAAGTTTCCCCGGATTGTTTCCGATGTGTAGTCTCCGGGGTTGCCCATTGATCAATGCACTGATGTCATCCTTTCTCTCGAGAAGAAATTGCACGTAATCCGGTCTGGATATTTTGGGCACATTATCAGAGTCCACTGAATCAGCAGCTTCGCTATATTCATGCATTTTCAGATTCATTTCATGGATAAGCGGATACGCCACACCATTGCTTAACAAAAACACGAGTTCTCGTTCGACTTCTATGGCGTCAATGATGCGACGGGAAGTCTCAGGCAAACGTTGAAAATGTGTTTCGGACATTCCCCCGATCAACAAAGACAAATGCTGCGGATCGTTATGATGAATACGTAATAATCTCCCACTCTGCGCGCTTGACGCAGTTTCTCTTTTTTCATAGGCCTCAACCAATTGGTCGACCATGAAACACATCGTAATTCATACTGTAAATAGTGCAAGTACTAGCCGATAGAAAGGAAAAGGGGCTAGAATCGCGCGGTGAAGCCTCTTTCTACAGATCAAATCCGGCCCTTCAGCGAGCTCAGGGCCTCGATCCTCACCATTGTTCCATCCAAGATATGAAATTTCTCTCCACTGATGAAGTACGGCAGGCATACCTCGATTTCTTCGCAGAGAACGGTCATACCGTGATCCCGGGAGCTTCGCTGATCCCCGAGAACGATCCGACGGTTCTTTTCACGACTGCGGGAATGCATCCACTGGTCCCCTATCTTCTCGGAGAAAAGCACCCCGGAGGAAAGCGACTGTGCGACGTGCAGCGCTGCATCCGCACCCAAGACATCGACGAAGTGGGAGATAGCTCGCACCTCACGATGTTTGAAATGCTCGGCAACTGGAGTCTCGGAGATTACTTCAAAGAAGGAGCGATACAGATGAGCTATGAATTCCTTACAGGCGTGCTCGGGATTCCGGTGAACATGCTCGCCGTCACCTGCTTCGAGGGGGACAGCGACGCACCGAAAGATGAAGAGTCCGCCGGCTACTGGAAGAAGATGGGAATCCCTGAAGAACGGATCGGCTTTCTCCCGAAGGCCAAAAACTGGTGGGGACCTGCGGGTAAGACCGGCCCATGCGGACCAGACACCGAGATGTTTTACTGGGTGGGACAAGGAGAGCCACAGGGAAATCCAGCAACCCATGACAAAGAATGGATGGAAATCTGGAACGACGTTTTCATGCAGTACAACAAAAAAGAAGATGGCACGTTCGAGCCTCTCGCGCAGCAAAACGTGGATACGGGCATGGGGCTCGAGCGTGTCGCTGCCGTGCTGCAGGGTGCGCAAACCGTCTATGAAACAGATCGCATGAAGCCGATTCTCGATCATGTCCTTGCTCTTTCTCCAAGGGAACGCATGCAAGGAAATCACGAAATGGAAACTGGCATCATCCGTCACGCACGCATCATCGTCGATCATCTTAAGGCAGCTTCGTTCATCATCGGCGATGGCATTGTTCCGGGGAACGTCGATCAGGGCTACGTACTGCGGCGTATCATCCGTCGTGCCATCCGATCCGCGCGGCAACTACAGATCGAAGCAACGGGTTCCTTCACTCCAGCAATCGCGGACATCATTATCGAACAGTACGGCGCTGCGTACCCTTTGATTGCATCCCACAGTAAACAAATCCGCGACGCACTCGCGCATGAAGAACAGCAATTCGGAAGGACACTCACGGAAGGCATCAAACAATTTGAGCGCGTGGCAGCAGGCGCAAGTGGCACAATTTCCGGCATCGATGCGTTCCATCTCTACGACACGTACGGCTTCCCGTTGGAGCTCACCATGGAACTCGCTGCCGAGCGCAAGCTCCACATCGACGAGGCGGGTTTTGCTTCCGCATTTGCCGAGCACCAGAAACTTTCGCGTGCGGGTTCCGAGAAACGCTTCGCAGGAGGGCTCGCCGATCACAGTGCGGAAACCACCAAGCTGCATACCGCTACGCACCTGCTGAATGCCGCGCTCCGGAAAGTGCTCGGCACGCACATCTGGCAGAAAGGCAGCAACATCACAACAGAACGCCTGCGCTTCGACTTCTCTCATGAAAGCAAGATGACCCCCGAACAGATACAAAAGGTCGAAGATCTCGTGAACTGGGCGATTCAGAAAAATTTCCCCGTTTCCTATCATGTGACAACCGTGGAAGGAGCAAAGAAAGAAGATGCCATTGGCGTCTTCGAGGAAAAATACGATCAGATCACTCAGCAAAAGGCCGAAGGCCCCGAGCGGAGTCGAGGGGTGAAAGTCTATGTAATGGGTGACAAAGAAATCACCTTCAGTAAGGAAATCTGCGGCGGACCTCACGTAGGACGCACGGGAATGCTCGGGTCCTTTAAGATCCAGAAAGAGGAAAGCAGCTCATCCGGGATACGGAGGATAAAGGCAGTGGTAGAAGGTGGACCAGTGGAGATCGAGGTGGCGGGGGAAGTCTAGAGCGAAGAGCACAGTGCAAAGAGGAAAGACTTGCTTTCTTTGCCCTTTTCTCTTTGCTCTTTGCTCTTCAATTTGATTGACTCCGCCCCCCATAAGAGTAAAATTTAAGTAATCGACCTTCAGACACGGAACACTCGGAAACAACGAGGACACTGCTGCGAGAAGGAAGAGAATTATTTCTTTTTTCTTTTCAGTAGTATGGCAGACCAATCTATTGCGTGCCGCGACTGCGGTGCGAACTTTACCTTCACCGAGGGTGAGCAGGAGTTTTACACCTCCCGCAACCTCTCGGCTCCACAGCGCTGCAAGGCCTGTCGCGATTCCCGTAAGAACGAGCGCGGTCCGCGCCAGATGTTCGATGCGGTATGCGCACAGTGCAGCCAGCCGTGTCAGGTTCCTTTCGAGCCCCGCGAAGGCGGCAAGCCCGTCTTGTGCCTCACGTGCTTCAGAGCATCCAAGGGTGGCTAAGGTCGTAACGACTTTGTTACAGAAAAAGACGGGCGCAAGCCCGTCTTTTTTGATTCCCCTTTCATCTTTGCCTGTACTGAGCTTGTCGAAGTGCCCTTTGCTCTGAATAATGGGAGCTGTGCATATCCGTACAGCAATCATTGCAGTGGCTGTCGCCATCATCCCCCTCTCCGCCCACGCCGAGAGCATCACCAACTGGAGTTTTCTCGGTGGGCAGGTAGGACCGGAGTGGCTCATCAACGGACAGTTTAAAAGTGCAGCGGATATGGGAGGGCTCAGGATCATCGCAGAATCCGATGTGAATGTATTTCGAAAGTTACAGACTGAGCATGGGGTAGATGCCGTGGAGATCACCTACCTGTCCCTGCAGAAGACGGAGGCTGCGTTGATCTGGCATTTGCCGGGAACGCCGGAAAACGAAGTGGTGCAGCTCCCGATCTCCTTCGCAGCAAGTACAGTCCCGACAACCAAACGCATCGATGCCGGAAGATACGAGGAGTGGATACGACATCCTGACGTCGTCGGACTGCGGCTTGGGAAAGGCAGCGATATCCAGATCATTCAAATCCGCCTCATCGGATGGAACACGCAGGAGAAAGTTTGGAATGCACTCCAGTCCTACTGGACCTTCGATACGATGAGCCCCTACTCGGTGAATTTCCTCTGGGGACCGGTCTTCACGGGAAGTCCCATAACACGAACAACACTCTATACGGACCTTCCGCCCAAGGGCCTTTACGCCAATATCGTCTGGTACGCACTCCTTCTCCTCGCTGGAGCGGTGGCGATCGCCTGGGCGAAGATCTTTAAGCAACGACGCCAATCTACGCTCGCGTTTGTCATGATTGCAGGATCGATCTGGATGCTCTCGGATATCCGCATGGGCGCGGAAATCGTCTCGTATGCTCTTCATGATATTGCTTCCATGAATGTCGACAATCCACGGGATCAACGGTTTCGGGAAAGAGCAAGTTTCCCCGCATTTATCCATGCAGTCGCTCCGCTCGTCGCAGATCGCGGTCGGTACGTCTTTCTTACGCAGTACCCCTATCCCTTCCTTGGTCTCATGCGCTATCACACGCACCCTGCACTGCCGGTCGGTCCCGAGGCAGCGGCAGACGGACTGGACACGTGGGTGATCTTTGCGCGCGGAGACATCGGTATGAATGAAGCAGGGCAACTCACATCAGAAGGGAAGATCGTCTCCCCTCCCGGAAGAATATTGCTCGAATTCGGACCCGATACATTTGTTTTTCGTTCTGGCACATGACACTCCTTCTCTTTCTTGTAGGCTTTGTTCCCCTTGCATGCATCGGTGCTCTAACCATGCGGCTTCTGCAGGGCTCCTCGCCCGTGCTCTCTCGCATGGAATGCATCCTCTACGGAAGCATTGTGGGACCGACCATGGTCATGATTATGATCTTCATTCTTTCCGCATTCGCGCATGTGCCGATCCATCTTGGGGGAATGCTTTTGGCCTATGCACTGCTGTGTATTCCGCTCCTCATCTTCGGCTGGAAACAGCGATTGCCAGCGAAACGCATCATCCGGAGCCTGTCACCAGCCCAGGGATGGAACGCTGTACATGAGACAGCAAAAGAATTTCAACAGATGAAAACCGTACATTGGGCGGGAATGCTCCTCGCCCTTTGGATCGCGCTGAAGCTGGCTTCCGGAATGACTCTCCTGATGATGGACCCTGCCTACAACGACGACGTTTTCAATAACTGGAATTATCGTGCGAAGGTCATCATGCACGAAGAGCAGCTGGTTTTGGCACTTCCCCATAATCCCAACGCTATCGCCGGCGTCAGCGCATACCCTCCGACTGTGCCGCTCCTCAAAATCTGGATCGCTCTCGTATCCGGTGGCTGGAATGACCGCATCATCGCGCTTGCGTCGCCGCTGTGGTACCTGCTTGCACTCGGGCTCGTTTGGAGCACGATAAAGCGCTCTGCCGGTCGCGGATGGGCACTCCTTGGCGCATATCTTATTAGCAGCCTCCCGCTCCTGCTGATGCACGGCAGTACCCCGTATGCCGATCTCTTTCTTGCGCTGCACATTTGCATAGCACTACTGCCGCTCTTCCATGCACTAGAAACAACCGATGCACAAGAACGCTCTACGTGGCTGCGCCTCGGCGCATTCGCACTGGCTCTTTTACCGATGACAAAAAGTGAAGCGCTCCTCATACATCTGCCCCCCATCCTTCTTTTAGTAGCGGGCGTGCTCTTCCTCAGCATCCATACAAAAACACTGACTGTGAAACAAGCTCTCCATGCGGCTCTCTGGTACGCGGGACTACTGGCCATCGTTCTGGGAACTTGGCTTACGTATAAATATATGAATGGACTCGCATTCGGCAATGCAAAACCGATCGACACTGCATTAGCACTCCAACCCGGCGCTCTGAGATCCATCGGCATCACGTGGGTGCTGGAAGCAAACTTCCTGCTCCTTCCGGGACTACTCATCACTCTTCTTCTTGCACGCCAGCGCGCAGCATTCGGCTCCCCTCTTGCGGTGCTCTCGCTCTATGTCATCACCGTGATCGTGGGACTCGCAGCAATCTTTGCTCTCACCGGCCTCTCCACGGAAGCCTTGCGGCAAACAGGTTCCGCACGCGGGATCGTTCAGCTGCTACCGGTGATGGTGATATTGGTGACGATGTTGCTGCGGGATTGGTGGGGTGCTCTTGATAGAGAGAGAAAAGAGTAAAGAGCATAGAGAAAAGAAAAAAATATCGGTCGCGTTGGGAATGTGCCGTCAACACCCGGTGGATCCTCGGTCGCGTCCGGGAGGATGCCATTATGTCCGCCTGAGGCGGATGAGAGCAGCGCAAGAAAACGCACATGTTTGACGAGTGAGCCTCGGCGAGTGAGGAGTTCGCGTTTTCCGCTGCGCGAGCTGATATGCATAGGCATCATCCCGATAGCGACTATGTTTCTTTCTGCCACCCGCCAAAGAAATGGCAAACCCATGGAAAGCATCCAATAACATTCGCGCTATAAAGACGCGCAAGAAAGGATCCTGCGCTGGGTTATGTTACATGCACACAAACCCCCTCTCCCTAACCCTCTCCCGCCGGGAGAGGGAAAGACGCTACACACGACGGACGATCATGCTGAGGTGAATGTTGTACGAGAATGCCGCACCCCGGCAGGGGTGCTGCTGGGGTGGATGTTGTACCAGACATGAGACGTCCGCCTAGGCGAACGTCTCTACGGAGCCATGGTATTCCATAGATCACATCTCTATACTTGCCACCGCATGCCAACCTACTGCGCCTTCCTCGGACACAATCCATCCCTCAGTCTCGCAGAGCTCATTGCCGTCGTCCCGGGATTCAAACTGGAAATCCAGCCGGAAGCATCTATCGCTATTTTTTCGTCCACCCAAAAACTCGACAGTACATTCCTTCCCAATCTCGGCGGCGTCTACGCCCTTGCGGAGGGATTTGAGAAAAGCGATCTCTCGGTCAGCGACGGTCCGCAGATGCTTCTGGAATGCGCTGCAAAAATCCGCGGCAAGATCACGTTTGGGCTCAGGACATCGGGAATTCCTTCGACGGGAGTAAAAGAGATGTACCGCAGATACAAGGACACCTTGAAGCGTGCTGGTCGACCTACGCGCTATGTAGGCAATGAACGCAAACCTGCAGCTGCGGTGCTCCTACACGACGCGGGGATGCTCAGCGGCAAACACGGACTGGAGCTGGTGATCATTGCACTGCCCGGAGAACAAATCTGGATGGGCCGTACGATCGCGGCGCAAGACATCGACAGTTACACCAAGCGCGATATGGGAAAGCCCGTGCGCGATACGACAGTAGGGCTCCTTCCTCCGAAGCTCGCACAGGTCATGCTGAATTTAGGATTGTGGCTTCTGAATTCTTCACAATCCACAGAAAACAAGACGGCAAAAGGGCAAAAGGGTAACGCGCCGAAGCTCACAGTTCTCGATCCCTTTTGCGGCACGGGAGTTATCCCCCTTGAGTGTCTCGTACGCGGGTGGAATATCCTCGCTTCTGACGTGAGCCTCAAAGCCGTCAACGGCTCCGAGAAGAACAT
>CALRCM010000023.1 GCA_943354555.1 Candidatus Peribacteria bacterium
TATTGCGAAGATTGAGTACTGGTTAAATCACACACCAAGAAAATGTTTGAACTGGAAGACACCGCATGAGATCATGATCGAAAATCGTCTATTTGTTTCTTCTACCCTACCGAACCCCACTGATGCATTTGAGGGGTAAGCGCGGGGAATCGCCAGCATCTACTCCCATACATAAGGAAGCAAAAATCTAGCTAAAGTATTTTGTATAGAAAGGCAATTTTGTCAATGATTTTGTACATGTATCTCTTTAACCGAGGTTCTTGTACGTCTTTTCATCCCTTTTTGTGATCCGCCTCACTTCGACAGATCGCGTCTTGGGATCAACAAAGAAAATAATCCGATAGCGTCCCAAGCGAACACGGAACCATCCTTTCACCCCGGTTAATGCGACAATGCCAGGGACTTTCGTTGCATCCCTTCCGAGTTGTGCGATGACCAGCAGAATGGCATCCCGGTCTTTCCGCGAGATCGACCGCAGGAATTTCTCAATCTTGTCCATGGTTGATTTTCTTAATCAATCGAATCATTTCGCCCGCAGGTATTCCTCTTCCATGATTATCGCGGTCCGCGTCGAAAAGTATTTCTTCCCGTTCTTGCTTTTCCATCTTGAGCGGGAGGATCACAAGACGATCGATGTGTGTCTCTACTACATAGTGATCTGTAGAGAAGTGTTCACGCCATTTCTTCGGCAGAGTGATCTGTCCGCGTTGAGTGCTCCTTTGAACTTTGCTGGTCATAGAAAAGTAGGAAAGTACGTAAATAAGTATAGCGTATTTCCCACCTCTTTGCAAATTTCTTGCTGGTGCCGACGGAGAGACTTGAACTCTCACAGGATTGCTCCTACACGCTCCTGAAGCGTGCGCGTCTACCAATTCCGCCACGTCGGCATAACCGCATCATAACGCTATTCTTCCGATCCGTGAACTCGGTTTCTTATCTTGCTTCCGCAGGGTTTTTCCCCGAGGATACTTTCCTTTGGAAAACCGAATCTCCGAACTCGCAGAGGCCGAATACGACGACGCTCTGAAGATGTTCTTCAGAGAGACGGACGCAGCGCACAATGGTGAGTTTACTGACGAAGATCTTGACGGTTTTCTCCCAGATGAAGCCACTGATGATGATGACCCTGCAGTTATTGATCGCATCGCACGCGTGGCGCAGCTGACCGGAAGGGATTTTTTGCTGACGTTCGATCCGCATGACCCTGCGAATGCGGTATCGGAAAAGCGAAAGCAGGAGAAGCTTGATCCTGATGAATTGAAACGCGTCGAAAAAGATCCTCTGAGACTCTATCTGTATCAGATGTCTCAGTTTCCACTCCTTTCCCGTGCCGGTGAACTTCGTCTGGCAAAGGCAAATGAACTTGCGCGCAATATGTACGAGAGGGCAATTCTCCAAGTAGAGCCGGTTTCGCGCGATGCCATAGAGCGTTTACGTTCTCTGAATGTTTCTGGCTCAGGCGGGGAGCGGGTATTGGAGACATCAAAAATGGCGGGGAAGGAGAAGGAGGATATCAAGCAGCGCTTGCATCCGAATCTCGCTACTGCGGAGGCCCTTCTCAGGAAAAACGAAGAGGATATTGAAACACTTCTTACGCTGGATGCCGAAGATCCTCGGAGGAAAGAAATTCAAAATTGTCTTGCTGTTCGCAGGGAGAAAATTGCCACTCTTCTTCATGAATTGAGCATCCGATCAAGGAATCTGAAGCCTGCAATACATATATTTGAGAAGCAGGGAGCGCGACTTCAGGAGGCGAATGAACTTCTCACCAAGCTTACGCCTGACGACGTCAGAAGATCTGACATTGAGAAGCAGTTGCAAGAACTTATCCGTGCAACCGGCGAGACTCCGGATACCATTGCTGCAAAAGTTGGAGGTATTGCTGATGCGAGGAAACTTTTGCAGGAGATCACGCATGCTCTGACTAATGCCAATCTTCGGCTTGTCGTATCTATCGCCAAGAAATACAGGTTCCGCGGTATGCCATTTCTGGATGTCATACAGGAGGGAAATACTGGTCTTACCCGTGGTATCGAAAAGTACGAGTATCGCAGGGGGTACAAGCTTTCCACCTATGTCACATGGTGGATACGTCAGGCCATTACTCGAGCGATTGCGGATAAAGCCCGACTCGTTCGCGTTCCGTATCACATGTTTGAGTGTCAATCGAAAATCATGAGAGCGGAAAGAGAACTTTTGTATGAGCTTGATAGAGATCCAACAGAAGAAGAGATTGCTGAACGATCTTCTCTAAAAGTATCAGAAGTTCGTAAACTTCGTAAACTTGCTCGTCAGCCGGTCAGTTTGGATATGCCTATGGGGCAGTACGAGGACTCCTCCTTTGGGGATTTTCTGGAGGATGAAAGTCTGGATTCACCCGTTGTTGCCGCTGGTATGAATATGGCAAGGAAGCAGATTGATGACATGCTTCGCGGGCTTACCTACCGCCAGCGTTGCATTGTCGAATTGCGTTTTGGTCTTGGTGATGGAAATGAATACACGCTTGAGGAATGCGGTCGCATTTTCAAAGTTACCAGGGAGCGCATTCGCCAAATCGAGGCGGTTGCACTGAAAAAACTTATGAAAAGTGCACAAGACGGAAAACTATCTGCACTGAAATCATTCATTCGTACTGAAGCGGATGAAGATGCCGCATAACGTTTAGCGCCAGAACCACCCTGGGGAGTAACCTCCTTCCTCTTCATCGTTTGTCACTCTTCCCCGGAGTCCTCCGCGCGTGCGCTGTGTCCTGCGGTTGTATTCCCGTGATTTTGCTGACGAGCTTCTCGAAGACCGGACTGCTGCACTAGAGTGCTGTGCGCTGGAGCGAATTTCAGAAGTGGAGGAATTCGTGTCCTCTTCGTCTTCATCATTCATATAATCTTCTATGGGGCCAGGGTACCGTGGTACGCCATACATGGGTGCTGCGCTATAGATGCCGTCTGCGTTCATGCGGCGGCTCGGCGATCCGTACTGGATAAGCACAATAAGACCGAGCAGTACCGTGAGCCCAAGAAACATCATTTGCAGTGCAAAGATGCGTTCGAGCTGCTGTGGTGTCTCGGGGCTGATGTGCATATTTCATGCAATTATAGCAGAAATTGCCGGTTTCTGGAAGTCTTGAGATAGACGCATTGGTGTCCATGGTTTGTATCTTCTGCATCCGCCTCATTTCCTGCATACTGGATCGCATGTTCCGGCCCTCCATTTCTCGTATCCCACTTCTTGATCAGATCCTCTTCGGTTTTGTTCTCTTTTCCGTGCTCTGGAGGGGGGGAAAGGGGTTGGAGTCCGTGTGGATACTTGTTGGGGTTGCGGGGATCCTGACGATTCATAGTTTTATTATTGAGAGGGGGCAGATTGAAGATGGTAGAGAGCGCAAACTCTCCCTTGTAGTTTGGGGATCTGTCATAGCCTTCATTGGCTGGACAGCACTTAGTTACTATTTTTCCTCTACTGCGAATTACGGATTGGATGAAGTGCTCAGAGATGGAGCCTTGGTGCTCATATTTCTTTGGACAATGCGAAGAGCGATGGGCACTGATGCGGAGATGTTTATACAGAGATTTGCCATGACGATAACCATGGCTACGATCCTCGCTATAGCGTTTGGTGTTCTCGTCTATGCCATGCAGCCGGTGAACCGCTTCGTGGGGACATTTTTCGATTACCGGTTTCATACCGATTACTGGCCGAATGCGTGGGCGCAATATCTTCTCCTCGCATGGCCGATGATGCTTCTTTTGATGAAAGGTAAGACGGGCAGGACAATGTTGGCCGGTTACGGGATTCTCGGTATCACCTTTGGAGCATTACTTCTGAGCTATTCCCGAGGTGCAATGATTGCATTGGGCGGACAAATATTTCTTCTTGGGATATGGCATGGATTTCCATACAAATCTTTGAGAGTCGGAAGCAGAACGATATTCAGTATCAGCATGATATGTCTGGTGGCATTCGGGATGTTTCTTTCCGTCAATATCCTTCGTGGCAATTATCACCCCGTGCAGAGCGTAACGGAAAAAATCACTTTTACTGCGGATGAAGGTGGATCGTCCGTGAGTGAACGTGCGCAGTTCTGGCATCAGTCCATGGAGCTTATACAACAGAAACCTCTTTATGGATGGGGACCATACAGTTTTCGCTTTATTCATCAGAGGTTGCAGACGGGAGTACTCCAAACCTCGGATCACCCGCATAATCTCTTTCTGAAGCTCGCAGTAGAGAGAGGGGTGCCGGCGGCGATATTCTTCCTGCTATTACTGTTTTATATTCTCTTTCCGGTGGGGAAGTTGCTGGTTGCTGATTCATGGTTGCTCGGGAATGTTCAGCAACCAAGTATAAGCCCATCCGAATGGCCTACTAACCGGGCGGGCAATTATCAATTATTTTTTTGTATTGCTGTCCTCGGTGTCCTCGCCCACAACCTCATAGACTACAATCTGCAGTTCGTAGGTATTGCACTCCCTTTCTGGATGATGCTCGGGATGCTTGCGGTTATGCGTGCTGAAAGAATAGACAAGACAGTCATACTGAATAAAAAATGTATTCAAATATTAGAGCTTATTATAACAGCGATTCTATTACTCATAGCCCTTTACGAAGGCATGTACCTGATCACATCTTCCGTCGGGCGTCATGCGGAAGCGCGGGGAGATTCCGTGCGCGCATTACGCTGGTACGACCGTAGCACCGGTGAATACTTCAGTCGTGACATGCACGTAAGCCTTGCACTCCTTGCGACGAAGAACGGTGATACCGATCGTGCGAAGGAGGCTATCACGACATATCTCGGGCTGAATGCGCAGGATCCGCGCGGGTGGAGACTCCAAGGAGATATTGCCCGGCAGAACGGAGACGCAAATACTGCTATGGTTGCGTACCAGAAAGCCTATGACCTTGGACGCTGGAATGATCTGAGCATTACTCTTGCGTTGGCGGAGACACTTTCAGGCAAAGATCACAAAGATCTTGAGAAGCTTAGGCCGGAGATCGACATCCTCCTCAATGCATTCGCGGACGGCATCACCCGCAATGCGCACTTCATTGCCCTTTCCCATAATGCAGAGGATGCCATCGCGCTTGCAGGACTCCTTGCGGCTGCGTTTCCCAAAGATGCTCCGCGTTACGAAGTGCTTGCAGCCAAGATGGACTACGCGATGCGTATGGAGCGGACGAAGGTCAGGAGCCGGCCAGCTGGGTACTTGTGGTAGACGGCCATCAGGAAAGCGCGCTACACTTACGCTCCACTTTCCATTACTCCTATGCGTAAGATCATGTTGTTCACATCCTTCGCTTTGCTTCTCACAGCCTGCGGTCAGACTGCGACTGTCGATGAGCCGGTCATAGGAACCCAGTCGTTCCAGCAAATGATGCCTGTAAAAGGAAAGGTAGAGGTTCCCGGGCACGGTGAAGAGAAGTGGTTTGCATATGGAGCGTTGAATGGTAACCAGTGGACACCAGCAAACGGCGTTGTCACGGCACATTTCTTCGAGGACGCTGCAACGATCTTCACGATGCAGATCAATGTGGAGCCCTCTATGGACGGTACGTTCTACGAAGTGTGGATCCGTGACCCAAAGTCCCAGAAAAGTCTCTCAGCAGGACACCTTACCAATCACTTCAGCGATGCGCGTCACGGGCTGAAGTTCGAGTCCTCTGATGATTTGCGGTCATACAGCGATGTCCGTGTGACTCTGGAGAAAGATGATGGTGATACGACGGCATCGACGAATGTTATTGCGACCGGAACGCTCAAGCCGACGAAGCGGCGATAGCCGAAGGAGACACGCTTGCCCCTTGCTCTGTTCCTCAGCTCGGCACTGGGGGAAGCGTCCTCTGTGGTACAAAAGGGACTCTTTTGACTTCACTTTTTGCCTGAATAATTGTTACACATTCTCCATGAACCTCAGAAACCCACTGCACCGTGACGAGCTCCTGACTTCTGAGGTCTTCATAGGTACCAGTGTGGACGACGATCATTGTTATAGATTCCTTGGCTGGTGATTCGATCATGGTAGGGGGGGAATAGTAGCGAAAGAAATACAAAAAAGAACCCACTTCATAGCGGGAGGATTGTGCATGGCTATCTATCTTCAGCTCAGATTGTGCACAGCCGAACCCGCAGGCTCAGGGAGCAGGAAGAAGTGGGAGAGCAGGAGAGGACGTAGGAGCCAATCACGAGTAGATGGTATGCAGGTAAGGCAGGTAAGGCAAGTACGCGTTGGATGATTGCACTTCAAGTTTTTCATGTTACATTGATAGATAAATCGATGCTTTGACGGTTCATGCCATATCCTCAACGTACCTATGGCTCAAAAACCCTTCAGTCCTTGGTAGGGTTTTGTGTGTAGTGCCGGATATCTTCACGCATCTCCCTTTACGGATGGACAGGGAGACTCACCACCAAGACGACAGACAGGAGGGTGATGAGCAGCACGTGGGTCGCCACGGGCTCCAGTGAAGCTATGCGAAGCATGTTCTCCACTATCTTCATAATAGGCTCCCGAAAGGGAGTGCGGCAGTGTACGGACAGGGAAACTATTGTCTAGATCTATGTGAAGCAAATTTGTGTTCAAGATAATTGGCATGGATTGAATGAGGAAATACGACGAGCAAACAACGACAAATCGTTCTTTCATATAAATTCTTGTAATCGAACTCAGCCCTACTAAAAGGCCATAAACATGATCAAATTATTTGATCATCACATGTTGTTAATTTATAGAAATAGTTTATTGCAGCATATCTGCTAGTACGGTTTGCGATGACTGCACAGGGAGTCTCAGAATCAGGTCATCGATCAGTGTACCTACAGCGTCCGATACGGTGTCTACTGCACTGCCAATTTGTTCACCATTGGTTTTGCAATGAAGTTGTCCAAAGTTGAGCGTGATACCGATGGTCTTCACTTCTACATCCTCTAGTTTTCCCATATCGGTATTCCCACGCTTTTCCCCACCACCAAAATGCATAAGATAGTTTCCCGGAAGAGCTATACGTAGATCCGGTTGGACGTGTTCCTGATCTCCATATCTTTCTCCATCGAAGAATGCTGTCAATGCTTCACGGTGTAGTTCTATAGCATGTGCGATTGATAATCCCGTACCGAGTGTCATTTCTCCTGGCTTCTGTACGGTGATACTTACCGTTTTTCCTCCGACTGGAAGATCGAAGTATTCGTGGCTGTTGCAACCGAAGCGGTGTATGAGTGCACTTGTCGACATAGAAGAATTGAGAAGTAGATACAAAAAAATCGCGCCATCTTGGCGCGGAAGGGATGATCGATATACTCAGCTGATCATCTCCCGGCGCCAAAGCGCGGAATAATAATGGAAGTGATGATGGAATGGGAGAGATGCATCTGACGCCAGAGTAATATCATTATGTTTTTCGTCAATTATATTTAGAGCATTATGCCTTGGTGGAGCGTGGGGGAATCGAACCCCGACTGCAAGATGACAAGCCTACAGCGCTGACCTGGCCACGCCCCATATTCAAGGCATCAAGAACTGTAGAATGTAATGAGCCCTTAGCTATCTTTCAGAGGTGTACAAACGTACAACCACGTTTTCTTGTAAAGGATTATGTTTCTTGGTACTCTACATAAGACAAGCCTGCAGGCTCCTGGGAGCCGAACCCCGCTCCTTGCGGGGTTTTTTTGAAAATGTGGTAAGTGCCAATAAATGTGAGTACCATCTGTGCAATTCGGGACGTAGCTCAGTTGGCTAGAGCGCGCGGTTCGGGACCGCGAGGCCGGAGGTTCAAGTCCTCTCGTCCCGACCAATTCTTACAGGTACACTCATCATTATGCATCCTCGAATTGTTCTGCTTTTGGTCACAGGTATTCTCCTTAGTGCTTGTTCTCTGAGCTCCTCAGGTGGTCAGGAGCCTTCACTGCCGCTCACTATGTCCATTCCTGCATTTGGTGACGGCCAAAATATCCCTGTACGATTCACCTGTGACGGTGAAGGTGTCAGTCCGACGCTCCAGATTGGATCTGTGCCTGCAGCTACGCGCTCTCTCGCTCTCGTGATCGACGATGTCAATGCGCCTTCCGGTCATTTTGTTCACTGGGTGGTATGGGATATTGCCCCACAAACCAAAGAAATTTCCGAAGGAGCTATTCCTAGTGGAGCTATGGAGGGGACGACGAGTGCGAAAAAGGCGGGTTATGTCCCACCGTGTCCCAAGCCAGGAAGCGGGCCTCACCGTTTTGTGTTTTCCCTCTATGCTATCAATGATGGCATCAGCCTTTCATTTGAAGCAACGCGCGCGATGCTGGAGCAGCAAATGAAAGGAAAGGTCCTCGGCATTGCGAAGTGGACAGGGGTGTATGAGCGGAGAGAATAGAGTAAAGAGAAGAGGGGAAAGAAAAGTTCTAGGTGGCGTTTGCAGAATTTTCTCTTTTCTCTTTTCTCTCTTCTCTTTACTCTGTGTCTATGAATAAAGCTCTCTGGATCATCCTCGGCATTGTCGCAGTTCTGGGTCTCTGGCTTTGGTCCGGCTATAACGGGCTCATCACCGGTCGCGAATCCGTGACGGCATCGTGGGCGCAGGTAGAGACGCAGTATCAGCGCAGAGTCGATCTCATCCCGAATCTCGTGAGTACAGTTAAAGGTGCTTCAGCATTTGAGCAGGACACATTTACCGCAATCACGGAGGCAAGAAGTCGCTGGCAGACGGCACCGACACGAGGTGATCGTATCGCTGCAGCCGGAGAGATGGAGGGCGCTTTGGCTCGCCTTCTTGTATCGGTCGAGAACTATCCGCAACTTCAGGCAACGCAGGCATACAGAGATCTCATGACGCAGCTCGAAGGGACAGAGAATCGCATTGGCGTCGCTCGTAAGGATTTCAATGATGCCGTGCGAAGCTACAACCTTCATGTGAAGCGTTTCCCGAGTAATATCCTTGCGGGCATCTTTGGATTTGATGCCGAAGTGTTCTTCGAGGCGCAAGAGGGAAGTGATGTCGCGCCCAAGGTGGAATTTGAGTAGAGTGCCTGTATGAAGATCATCCGTTCACCTCTTGTTGTCTTCTTGTCACTGGCGCTTCCTGCATCTGTTCTTGCATTTTCCGTTCCCCCCAACGACGGGTACATCACAGATATGATCGATCTTTTGACTGCAGAGGAACAATCTTCTCTTGAACAATCTCTTCAGGAGTACAAAACAGCTTCGAGTAATGAGATCGCCATACTCATCCTACAGTCGCTCGGTGGTGAGACCATATCCGATGTTGCGGTAGAAATCGGTCGCAAGTGGGGCATTGGTTCAAAGGAAAACAGCAATGGCATTTTATTGATCGTTGCCTACGAAGATCGTGAAGCGTTTATCGCAACTGGATACGGACTTGAAGGAGCAGTGCCAGATATTGTCGCTGCGGGCATAGTAGAGTCTGATATCGCGCCAAAATTTCGCGAGGGTGTCTATGCAGAAGGTGTACGTGCCGGCATTGAGTCGCTCCAGAAACACATTGGCGGCGAATACACTGCGGAGCGCTATGCCTCAGGGTCGGGTAACACATCGGGATTCGGACAATTTCTCTTCTTCATTCTCTTCGTCGGATTCGATTTTCTCTTTGCCTTCTTCGGACGTACGAAATCTTGGTGGTTGGGTGGTGTGGTTGGAGCGGTTATTGGCGTCGTCCTAGCCTTTTTCTTTGTCTGGTGGTGGAGTATTCCGGTGCTTGCGGGGATCGGGCTCCTCTTTGATTACCTTGTTTCGCGTGCCGGTCCTCGTACGGGTCGTCGTGGAGGGATCTGGCTTGGAGGCCCGAGAGGCGGAGGTGGTGGAGGATTTGGAGGATTTGGTGGGGGATCGTTTGGAGGAGGAGGGGGAGGGGGCAAGTGGTAGACTGTTGATATGCTTTCTTCTCTCCTATTGGCGACACTTGCAACACTGAGTGTGACTCCCGAGGAGATCACTCATGGATCCATGCCGCGCGGTGCGCAGAGAGTCCCCATGCTCGGCATAACACTTCAGGCGGATTGTACTGGAGATGTTCCTGTTGAAGAGCTGCATCTTGTTCGCAGGGGCTTGGGGCTGAGCAGCGATATTCTCGGCGTCTATGTCGAAGAGAACGGTCAGCGTGTTTCGCAGAGCACTGTACCTGCACGTGAAGGTACGGTGACACTGCGACTCGAACATTTTTCCGTTGCTGCATGTAAAAGCAGATCGCTTTTGGTGTTGATGGACGTTTCTTCAGACGCTGAAGTCGGCGGCGAGCATCGCCTCGTACTTGCCACCGATCCCATTGTCGCGCCGAGTGCTTCCATACTCTTTGCAGCACCATTGTCTGGGGGCGTATTGCCAGTGCGTACTGCTGCGAAAAGCACAGGTACTGTAGGAGTGGAGTACCTGAGGCTTCTCAGGAGAGTATCGTATGGAAAGAACCGCACGATTTTGCGGCTTCAGCTTTCCGCGTCCGGTGAGCGTGATATGCAGCTTACGCGCATAGTGCTTACCAACGAGGGTTCTGCCCGCGACAGCGATCTTCAGAATTTCGCCCTCTACGACAATCGCGGACAACGTATTTCATCGTCTGTATCACACATGAGTGGCGATAGAGTTGATCTATTGATCGATCCTTCGCTCCTCCTAGCAAGAAATGCATCGAGGGTTATAGAGCTTCATGCGGATGCCCTTGCTTCCCGCCGCCGGACAATCCGTTTTGTCGTTGAAGAGCCGGGGGACATCACTGTGCAGGAGGTGCGGCGGTCGCGTTAGGCTCAGAGATTCCCTTCATTGAACGAGAACTTCCCGCTATGATGCTCTCCATGATCGGCTGGCGGATTTTTTTCATCGCACTGCTTCTCCCTCTTGCTTCCTGTAGACCTGAGGTTGCTTTACTCCCCCCAGAGGAAGTTTTACAGAAGGCAGTTGTTGCCTCACAGTCCCTGACATCTGCTGCGTATACGGCCAATGCTGACTTTGCCTTTAGTGGAGGAACGTTTGGAGATGGTGGAGGGACGCTCGATATTCAAGGGGCGATCAATGAAGGAGGTCGCACAGTCGGGGGTAGAGTGAAGGCATCTATGCACTTCCGCGATGCGGATGGGATCGAGAGGACAACTCATGCAGAGCTCGATACTGTTTCTATGGAAAGCCAACGTTTCTATTTGTTTGTTCGTTCACTTTTAAGCTCTCCCGATGGTGGGTTTTTCGATCCCGCATCGGTTCAGCGCATTCTCGGTGTCTGGTGGGAATTTTCTGCTCCGGATGCTGGTGCGAATCTTTCCATCGCTCCGAGTCCCAGGCTGCTCCAGGCACAGGCCAGTGTCGTGCAGGTCACACGGGATTTGGGTACTACGGAGATTGGTGGCGTTCCTGCCTATCACTATGCCGTGGCACTCGATCCGGATCGTTTTTTCGCGTATGCACAGGCGCAGGCACTCGAGCGTAACGAGCCCATTGATGAGGCAGAACTTCGTGCCCAGATTGTCTCACTGCAGGCCACGGGTGAGCTCTGGATATCTGCAGTGGACTTTCATGTACTGAATGTCCGATGGGAAATCCCATCACTGAGACTTCCTGAAGGTTCCGTTCTCAGAGTGGATTTCACAGCATCACTTTCTCAGCATGGATCCGCCCCTATCGTGGAAATACCATCCGGCTCCCAGCCATTCCCGAGTACTGCTACTATATTCCCTGCTGAGGAGTTTCCCGTTGTTCCGCTTCCCGAGGACATCAGCGAAACGGAAATCCGTTCCGCAGTCGATGACTATATGGATACCGCTATCTTCCCCCCGACCGAGTGACGGACATACCTCCCAACGTCGATGCGATCACTCCGGCGCCGGTAGCACCACTACCTCCGGAGATCCCGGCGCACCTGAAGACGCGGGCCGTAAGAATGTTGCTTATATTCATGCTCGTTCCGTATGCAGCCTACATGCTGTGGTGCCTGTTTCTCGTATCGGTACTGCCGAATGTTGATGGGAAGTATCAGAACCTCATTCCCACCGGTGTGCTCTCTGCAGGTTTCGTCATTCTCAATTTGCTTGTCCTCATGGGTTTTGTGTTCCGTCATACTCTTAAAGAGAGATCCGCGACACGCTATGGCAAGACGAATGTTGCCGTTCGCCTCATGCTCATTGTGTCTCCTGCGTTCTTGATGAGCATCGCCATGCCGATCATGATCACACGTGAGCCTGCTCTATTACTCGAGATCGTGAAGCTTAAGCCCGAGGACGGTACTGATCTCGTCGCTCCGGTTGCCGTCACCTTTGGTCTTGATCGGGCTTTGGAAATACTTTCGCGTAAGCAACTACAACCTATTTCGTTTAGTTGGGATCTCGACGGAGATGGCAAGGTTGATCAGGAGACGGTGGTGCCACAGGTAACGGCTTTTTTTGAGCGTACGGGCGCCTTCAATGTTTCCGCCCTTGTCGCGCTCAGCGACGGCTCATCACGCAGGGTTGCCCGGAGAATGCTGATCAAGAAGGCTGTGTTTTCCTTGATGCCCACAGAGCCGATCGTGGATGAGCCTGTGACATTCAGCATTCAGCATCTGGTGACTGATCTAAAGGAAATCCGTGAAGTCCGATGGGATTTTGAAGACGATGGCAAAGTAGATGAGATCCGCACTCGATCCTCTGCGACCGAACCTTCGGGTTACGCAGAGCCTTCTGTGACCCATGTGTTTGTCAGTGTCGGTGTGCACCGCGTATCCGTAGTCCTTCTTCGGGAGAACAATACCCAAGAGGCGTATCGCAGGGATATCGAAGTTCGCGATCCTCCTGCGCAGCCATTCAATATCCGCCTCACGACTGAGCCAAAAAAGCTTCTGAGTCCTCCGCCCTTCGGAACGATTTTCACTCTTACGACAGATGAACCCTTACGAGAAGTGGAATGGAACTTTGGCGATAAAACCACTCCGGTGAAGACGATCGATCAGCACAGGGTTGGTCATACGTTTGAGACCCAGGGGGCCTTTCGCGTGACGGCGAGCGCCCGATCGAAAACTGGAGAGAGCGCAGTCGCTACGGTACTCGTTCAGGTGGTGGAGACTCTGCGCATCCCCGATCTCTCGTTTGATGGCTCTCCCCCCGTAACAGCAAACCGGATCACGGGTGAGGCTCCGCTGAGTGTGAGTGTCACGCCGCATACGACGCTTCCCTTAGTCGAGTTTTCTTGGGAAGCACCGGATGCGACAAGTGTTGGGTCATCCGAGAATACTCTGCAGGCGATCTACCGCTACCCCGGAACGTACAAGCTGACTCTTCTTGCGAGTGACCCGGAGGGCAAGGCTATGCGACTGCCGATTTCTATAGATGTGAAGCCCCCTTCATCCGTTGTTACGTTCCAGATGGATAAGAAGAGTGGAGTGGCACCATTCAAGGTTCGTTTCGATGCGTCGCAGACGGTCATTCCCGGTAAAACCATTTCCGGTTTTGAGTGGCTATTCGGTGATGAGCTTACAGGGATTACGAAGAAGCAGGGTATAGCTATTGAGGAGCACACGTTTGATAGGCCCGGAAAGTATCCGGTAAAACTTGTCGTCTATACGACGACGAATGAAACCTACGAGTCAGCGAGTACCGTCGTCGTATTGCCTCCACGGCTCGATGCTTGCTTTATTCCTAGTCGCACATCTGGTTCTATGGATGGGAAACCATTCGGCGTTTCCTTTGACCGGTCCTGTAGTTCAGGAATTTTAGAGAAAATTCTCTGGAAATTTGATGATGGTTCTGAAAGTGATGATGACGCACAACGCGTTGTGCATGTCTTTGAAAAGCCGGGGATCTACGATGTCACGCTTTCTGTTGTGGATGTTACCGGCGCCAAAAGCATGAAGACACAGCAGATTACTGTTGAGCCATAGGATTATCCATCTCCTCATATCACTATGAAGAAATCCACTCCCGTCCGCATTCTCGCCATCTTTGGTCTCATCGCCATCGTCCTCGGCGCTATGCTTCCCGCTTTCGCGTAGCAATGGCCATGGCGAGCGGGATCGATGCGGTCGTTTCAAACGATTCATAGGCTTTTTCGGCGCACTCCCGCACGAGGAATTCTGCAGCTGCGGCGATCATTGCGGCATTGTCCGTGCAATAGGAGATTTTTGAGGGATGGCGCAGGGCAAGGTTGCAGGTTGCAGGTTGCAAATGCATTGCAGTATGAAGTGCTGATCGCAAATAAATATTTGCCGAGACTCCTCCTACAAGGTGTACTTCGCGTATATCAGGATGGCGATGAAGTGCGCGTATGATTCGGTCGATGAGATGTGCGCAGATGGCGTACTGGTAGGAAGCGGCCAAGTTAGCTTTGAGCTTCGAGCTTTGAGCTTTGAGCTGCTCTGTTTCTGCCCCCAGTTTTTGGATTGTATACCGTAGTGCTGTTTTGAGTCCGGAGAAACTAAAATCCAGCGACGGATCATTGCGCAGTGGAAGAGGAAATTCATGCGCATGAGCGTCGCCACTTTCACCTGCTTTTGCGATCGACGGGCCGCCGGGGTAGGGGAGTCCGAGCAATTTCGCGCCTTTATCAAATGCTTCACCGGCAGCATCATCGCGGGTGGAGCCAAGGAGCGATCCTCTGGTGTGCGATGTTCTATGCCAGAGATCCGTGTGGCCACCAGATGCGGAGAGGGTCAGGATGGGAAAGATCGGTTGCCTGTCCTGAGCCTGGTCGAAGGGCTGGTTCCTTGTTCCTGGTTGCGCATTATCACAAAGCCATATGGAGCTTAAGTGCCCCAGCGTGTGGTGCACGCCGATCAAAGGTTTCTTCCAAAGCATCGCTAGCGTCCGTGCTGTTGTTGTGCCCACAAGCAGTGATCCCAGCAGCCCTGGACCTTTGGTGACGGCAATGGCATCGATGCTTTCAGGTGTATCACCGGACTCTTCCAGGCATTTCTTGAGCACAGGAAGCATGCACAGCACCTGCTCCCGAGCGGCATCTTCTGGAATCACACCACCGAGAGTGGAAAACTTCTGACGCTGTGAGCTGATGACGCAGCTTCGAACGAACGTTCCGTCATCTACGATGGCTGCAGCAGTTTCGTCGCAAGAGGTTTCGATTCCGAGAATGCGCATGGGGAGAGTATAGGAGGAGGGAGGGAAGGAAGAGAAGGAAGGCTGGGCAGCTCATGCAGGAATAGAACTGCATGAATGAGCGTTTCGCTTGATTAAATATAATGTAATAAAATAGACAAAAGATCAATATTATATTATAATAATACAAATGACAAAGAACACAAAAGCACTCGCTGCCTTTGCCCTCGCCGCTAGCTCTTCAGCCCTTTCTACAGCGGCGATGTTGCATGTTGCATTCATTAGCCTTGATGCTTCTATTCTACAGCAGCAAGACGGCATTTTCACTGTTGTGATCGATGAGATTCCGGATACAGAGGTAGTGGAATTGCAGCATAAGGCTGCTGCATCTCCCTCCTTGGATGTAGTATCTGAGGATGCAGATGTAGGAGAGGCTGGTGCTGATGGAAGCCAAATCACGGATGAGCGTAGACAGTGGGAGCTGCGTCGCGCGTATGCGATTGCCATTCCCGATTTGGGTATTCGTGCTCCTGTACTCCTCCCCTCGCGGCGCTTCTGGGACAAGAGAGAGTGGGGCTTCCTTGAAGATCAGATGCAGACAGGCCTTCTCTACGGCGCTGTAGCCTATCCACATTCTGGTCGCCCAGGAGTAGGCCCTCTTGTGATCGCAGGACACAGTAGTCCTCCGAATGAGCGTGCTTCGGAGAGTCAGTACAGCCGCGTCTTCGCACATCTTCCCGATATCAGTATCGGTCAGCACATCGTCATCACGGATGGCGAGGAGCAGTATCGCTACACTGTCACGGAGACAACCATCGTACCTTCCTCCGATACGAGCATTCTCAATCTTTCTGCTGCAGAAAACGATTCTCTGACAATCATCACCTGTTACCCCGTGGGTACGACGCGGGAGAGATTTGTGGTGAAGGCTGTGCTACAGGGAGATGCTCACGATTCATAGTTTTTGGCCTGCCCTGAGCCTGTCGAAGGGTTGCTAGTTGCTGGTTGCTCATTATCATGTGGGGGATGGCTTTTGTGATTTCACCGAAGATGCGTACAAGACTGCCGCTGATTGCTGCGTATGTGTTCCTTGCGCTTCTCACAATCAAATTCTTCCTCCCGTTTTTCCGTTTCCCGATTCCTCTCGGTTACGATCCGGGGATCTATAGGTTTCTGTTTCTCAAGTACGCGCAAAGTTTCCCCTTTCTACCAGAGCTTCCGCGCTGGGCCGGTGAGCATCCGCCGGGTCTTTTTCTCCTTTCAGCGCCTTTCTTGCGCGTGGGGATTCCTGTGGAGTGGTTTTTGGGTAGGCTTTGGAATCTGACGCCGATTCTCGTTGCCGTTGCACTTGCAGTAGAGTTTTTCAGGCGTGAAGGTGGTGTCGTTGGAGCTCTCGTATTGCTCGCAGCTTTCCTCTCGCAGGCCTACTATGATGGCTTTGTAGGGATGTACTGGAAGACCTACGCTGCACTACTCTTTGTCATCTTTACCTTTGGTGCATTGGAGCGAAAGTCCTGGATGTCCCTGCTTTTCGCATTCCTCGCACTCATCATCCATCATCAGACAGGACTTCTTCTTGGTCTCACGATTGCGACGTGGTGGGGATTGTCACTACGCGGCAGGTTCAATGATAAGCGCGTGTGGATGACAGGAGGACTCCTTGCTGCTGTTGCACTTGCGAGCTTGATTTTCTACCTGCCGCACTGGACGGCTGCTGTCCGAGATCCTTTCACGAGTATCTATAATCTGCGCGGGGATCTGGCACCTGGGGGATCGTTTCCCGATCCCATTTTCTATGTGCGCACAGCGGGCATTCTTCTGGCACTCGGTGCATGGGGATTCATTCTTTCGCTACGTAAGGAGAAGGGGAGTCTCTGGCAGCTTGCCGTGCTCTGGACGCTTCCTTTCATCATCTTTCGTCTGGTTTTCTATCGCCGCTTTTTCCTGCAGTGTGATTTCTTCCTACTCCCGTTTGCAGCGATGGGGATGCGCGACATCTGGATGCGCTTTCGTGCACCGCAGCTTCGCATACTCCTTGTACTCCTTATTCTTGCGCAAGCGGCAATTTCAGTGCGCATTGCCTGGGATCGTATTCCCGCTATCGATATGCAGTCCTATGCCGCAGTACAGGAAATAACTCTCACAATTCCTGCAGGAGAACCTCCTGTGATCGCTCTGGATAACGCCGCCGCTCCGTGGCTCCTCGGAGCACTCCCGGATCGTAACGTCGGAGGCCCCGGCATTTTCGATATTCCCGGATGGAAGGAGGAGCGGTGGGGGGAGTTTCTCTACGGCACCCACGAGCAGCGATCTGCGCTGCTCTCGCTACTCCCGCAAGGAACACTCTTTGTCGGATCGCCGTTCTTTCTTCAGTATTACGGGGAGCACATCGCGGGGTTTCTTGCGGATAAATGTTTTACAGCAAAAGGGGAATGGGTGATGGAGTCGGTGTGCGGGAAGTAAATATTTGATTAGTGTCATGGTGAGTCCGTCGAACCATGACACGATTGCAGCATGTCGTGCTTCGACGATACTCAGCATGACATGCTGCTTCCTTTGCAATGCTATGATGTCGTTTGATGATCTCCTTCTTCCCCTCCCGCACTGTCGCTCTTTCCCTCTTCGGATTTGACGTGCACTGGTACGGTCTCCTGTATCTTGCAGCTTTTCTGGTGGCCTACGTCTTGCTTCCAAAGCTCCAGCATTACCGGAATATAGAGCTCAAGTGTGATGCATGGAGTGAT
>CALRCM010000024.1 GCA_943354555.1 Candidatus Peribacteria bacterium
GAAGCCGGGCGTGCATAGCACGTTTTTTGCCTGAATCACAAAATTCCTAGATCCAATTCTTCATTCATCTCGATCTGTGCCACAAATTCCTGATCGTGGCTGACGAGGATCATGCCTCCTTCGTATTCGTTTAATGCCTGTGCGATCACCGGAATATGGCGGAAGTTGATGTGATTGGTGGGCTCGTCGAGGATAAGCAGTGTGGGCTTCTGGAGCATAAAGCGTGCGAAGCAGAGCAGTCCTTTTTGGCCCTCGGAGAGTGATCCTACTTTGTTTTGGACTTTGTCCCCTGGCAGAAGGAAGCGCGATGCGGTTGCAAAGATCAGCTGGTGGTTGGGTTTTTCCATCGCCTCCGCGAGCGTGTCGTAGACAGTCTTTTCCATCGGAAGACCTGAGAAATCTTGACGGTAGTAGCCGACGTTCACGCTGTCTCCGATCACCGCGCCTTTCTCTTTTCCGTTCGCTAAGTGTTCGAGAAGCGATGTTTTTCCGATGCCGTTGGGGCCGGTGACGAGAAGGCGATGGCGTTTGCGCACGGTGATCTCTACCTTCTTCTTTGTCGGCTTGTGGTCCTTCATGACGGTCACGGATGTGATCTGAACGAGAGGGACTGTGCACTCCGTGATGTCGATGGTGAAGGGGGGAATCGTCTTGTCCTCTTGGCGCACATCGACTTTGCTTTCTTCGGCTTCCTCTACTGCGCTGCGCATCTTGCTTGCGAGCTTGCGCATCTTTCCTCCTTTGTGGGAGAAGAAGTTAATCTTTTCCTTCTGATCGGTGATGTCTTTTTCCATCCGCGCATTGAGACGCTTCTCCCGTTCGATCTGGTCTTCGATCTGTGTAACAACATCGTAGTAGTCCCCGACGTACTGCTGCACTTTGTGGGTGAATGTATCGAGGTGAAGCACGCCGTGGGTGAAGCTACTGAGGAATGCTGCGTCATGGGAAATCACGATACAGGTCTTTTCGTAGTCGATGAGAAACTGTGTCAGGTGAGAGATCCCCTCGGGGTCCAGATTATTCGTTGGCTCGTCGAGCAGGAGGATATCGGGTTCCTGTATGAGCGCATACGCGAGGAGCAACCGAGCCTTTTGTCCGCCCGAGAAGGCGGATATTTTCTTTTCCAGCGGTGCATGTACATGGACTGCATCCAGCACGCGGGAGATGCGCTTTTCGATGTCGTATTTCTTTTCGGAAAATGCGCCTGTAAATAATTGCAGAACAGTTTTCTCCAGATCCTGATGGGCAACAACCTGCTTGGCAATCGCAATCGTGGTTCCCTTTTTTATGTGGATTTCCCCTTCGGCTGGCTTGAACTCGCGCATGATCAGTTTGAAGATCGTGCTTTTGCCCGCCCCGTTCTGGCCGACGATCGTGAGCTTGGCACTTTCACGTACAGAAAAATCCGCTTCGGTGAGGATCGGTTTTTTATGATCGTAGTGATACGACACGTCTTGGAACCGGAGGATGACATCGCCGTGATCCATGAAAGATGAAAGGAGTGAAGAGTCGCGTCAGTGTAGGCAGAAAAAGGACTTTGGGCTAGGTATTCTCCATAGAAGAGTGTAATACTACGAGTGGAGAATATTTGACATAATAATAAAAATGTATTATTAATATAATAATTGTTTCGCACGGATATTTCATGCCCAATGCATTGAACAGCAACGATGATTCTCCGGATGCTTTGCAGCTACGTTTGGATCATGCCCTCGCGACACTGAAGTCTCTGTATGAAAGCTGGAGTGACGTGCCTCACGAACTCCTCGTCACAAACCATATGAGGGAGCAGCTTCCTTCACAGACCCGCGAGCTCTTCGATTACTATGCCGCCACCCATGCAGAATCTTTTGAAGCCGGTGCATCGCAGGATGAAGTTGTACGACTGGAGAGACTAGAAGTGAGGATGCGGGTGCTTGAGGCACTTCTCGAGGAGAATTACATCGATTGGACCCTCGCGACACCTGGGTACCCCATTTACGCCAAACCCTTTGGGAAGTCTGTTTTCAAGAGATCCATGCGTGCCGGTTTACAGGAGGGCAACCTGACAACAGAGATTTTCGAGCGTCATGCCGTTGCGTTTTTTGACGGGAACGGCATCAAGGCCATGAGTATGTGCGTGGGGTATGACGCCGTTGCAAATTATCTGAGAACCGTTGCACGCATCTTTACCGACCCGAAGGGTCCGACAAGAGTGTGGTTGGAGGAGCAGGGGATTTCGGCCACGGCGATGTCTGTCGGGGGTGATGAATTCGCCCTTCTCCTGCGCGGTAAACAGTCTATTTCCCCACAGCTGATGCAGGAAATTATCTCGCGCTATCAGCAGGAGATTGCATCGAGCACAGAACTTCGCAGTTCTTTGGATTTCAATGATCGCTCAGTTCTCATCAATCTTGGATTTCCTACAAAGGAAACACGCGCGGAGTTCGAACTTCTTTCAGCAGATGAGCAGGCGCAGAAACTCTACGAACTTCGCTCTACACTCCCGGATGCATTTATCCCGAGCTTTTCCGGTGGGGGAGTGACGCTTGATGAAATCATTGCCAGTGGCGCTGTTACTGTAGAGAAGCCGAATGAGACCTTTGATACACTTCGCGAGGAGATGTTTGATACGATCATGCAGGTAGCGGAAGGCCGACAGGCGCAGAATAAGGAGAATCTGAAGTCACGGCTGCTCGCTACAGACCCAAAGACCTATCAGTTCCTTTTGCGTACCCCCAATGACCGCCTTCTCCTTGCGGAGATCAGCCGTCTTCGGGGGTTACTGGGTTTGTAGGAAGGTGGTACGGGCTAGAGTCCCACGATGCCGCACGAGAGGTATGCCCCTTGTACTTTCTGGCCGATGAGTTCTGCAGGAGCATCACCCGGACGGATGAATCCTTCGCAGCGCTGACCGTTTTGCATTTCGCAGCTCTGAGCATTGCTGTTGGTGGAGAAGAATCCGATCGAAGGACAGGATGTACCACTCCATGGGTCTCTACAGAGCGGCAGACTGGTAACGGAAGTCTGGTTGTTCTGGCAATTGCGGATCTCTGCGCGGCAATAGCAGCGGCAGACCTGCAGACCGTTTGCACACTGGTTCGTTGTCGGTGCAGAACTGCTGGTTACGGGAACGGAAGTTGGTGCAGAGTACGCGGGCATGGCAACCGGATGTACGGGGGGTTTGCTCACCGGCGCAATGGAAGGAGGAATCATCGGTGCAGGCAGGCTATCCACCCATTGGATATCACGGATACGAAAATCAAACGGTGTCCACTGACTTGTTGTTTGTGCTGCTAGGCGCTGTGTGGCGACTGTACAGAGAAGTACCAGTCCGGATGCGGCGAGCATAGCTGCAATCGGGAAGGAAACTTGAGAACGGGACTTGGCGACTTTAGCCATAGAATATTGGGGTATGTGTTAACAAAGATATTATAACATAATTACATAAATTAGCAAATACAAGGTAGTACGGTTTGATGATTTCCCGGCTATGTTCCGGATGTTTCCGTTGGATACTTTTTAACTCAGGAGGGTTGCGAGGACCGTCGCAGCAATCTCGCGTAACAGTGGCATATCCGTACGGTCTTTGTCCTGAAGCCGAGTGCGATCTTTATGGCTGCTCTCCATGAGCAGCCGGTAAATATCTTCGCGATTGGGAGTGACCACATTGATGCCGACCGAGAGTGCAGTGATATATCGCAGGGCATTTTGGTGAGCAATGTTGCCACTCTCCAGGATGAAGTGATGGCCTATGTCATTCTTGAGTTCGGCATAATCCAGAAACATACTATTAATGTAATATATTTATATATTATGTCAAATATTCATTTGCCCGGATTATTCGCTCCTCGTCCGGTCTGCTCCATGGATTACATCGTACAATTCTTAGGATTGTCTTTGCACATCCGATGATGACGCCGTGTTTGTCGATCATCAGTTTCCCATAGTGCGAACATGTCGGATGATGCCGACAGTAGCCGTAGGGAAAGAGGTGACGCAGCGGTCCATGGTCGGGAGAGAGCGTTGCCTGATAGGCATCAATGAGTTTGATTGCCGCTGCCTTTGCGAAATTGCGCACAGGAGGAGAGGGGAGTAGGATCCATTCTAACGCTTCTCCCGCGCTCATGGATATGATCACCGCACCGGATCTTCTCCTCGGACTTCAGATCGTTATTTCGGTCATTGTGGTTGTGGTTCTCTACCATATTCTTTTCATCGTGGTGGATCTTCGCAAAGTCCTCCGCCGTATCGACGACATCACCGAGCAGGTCGAAGCGATGATCCTTAAGCCCATCTCGCTTGCCGATCAGATTCTTGGGAAGGTCATGGAGATGATTGAAGGAAGCACGGGAAACAAGGCAAAGAAGAAGAAGGGAAAACACGAAAAGGTGATAGATGGGTAAACAGTTGCAGGTTGCATGTTGCAAAGCATTGAATACTTTTCCTGCAACGTGCAACTTGCAACGTCCGTTCAAAGAACCTTCTGCTCATCGATCACTACCCTTCGACAAGCTCAGGATGACAGTACTCATTGTTCTCTCTGGGGAGCCTATAATACCTTCTGCTCATCGATCACTACCCTTCGACAAGCTCAGGATGACAGTACTTATTGTTCTCTCTGGGGAGCCTATAATACCTTCTGCTCATCGATCACCACCTTAATAAACAGCCTCTTCAGTGTGTCGTATGCCGCATCGAACAGTTCGGCGACAATAGAGTTCAGCCTGCGGATACGTGCGTAGAGTGCGCTGAGTTTGTATGCAGCTCCTGGCCGGCTGAGTCGGCGCGCGGAACGATGGACTTCACGTTGAAGTTCTGCAACTTCTTTGTCGATGTGCTTCTTCAGTACACTGCGCATCTCTTCCGGCTGCGGAAGATTGGCGATCTTCTGGTTCCGGATCGTCGTTGCTGCAGAGGTGTCGTCACCTTTTTTGCCGCCAGCTGCGCCCCCACCTCCCATATCGCCCGACCTGTCCTCGCCTATGCGCTCGGAAATTTTGTCGATTGCCGCAAGGGCATCGAGGAGCATTTCCACTTTGGGTGGTTGGGTTACGACGAGTACCGCGCTAGTCTCCGGACCTTTCATGGAGAGCGCACCCTTTTCCGCGGATGACGTTGTTTGCTGCATCTACCCCTATTGTCCCTTTTTTTGCTACTTTTGTCAATTTACGGATTGTGCGATAGTGTGGGTACTCATGAATGAAATGACGATTTTCCACCGCATCCTCTCCCGCGAGATTCCCGCTTCAGTCGTGTACGAAGACGACGAGGTGCTCGCCTTTAAAGACATTCACCCCAAAGCAGCGACACATCTTCTCTTTATTCCGAAGCAGTTTGTCGCTTCCATTGCAGACATTACTTCTGAGACTGCGCATCTTCCGGGCATGCTCATTCTCAAGGCGCAGAAGTTTGCTCTAGAGCAGGGGATTGCGGGCTACAAACTGACGTTTCATGTAGGAAAAGGCGGCGGGCAGGAGGTGATGTATCTACATTTGCACTTTTTGACTGAGGAGAAGGTCGAAGGGAAAGAGTACTAGAATACTAGAGTACTAGGGCAACATGTTTCCCTAGTACTCTAGTATTCTGATATTCCAGAACTCTATGCGGAGTATCCCGCATTCACTGCATCCTCTTCCGTCTTGAAGTCGATGCGGTTTTCCTCCTTGATCTTCTCGGCTGCGGCAGATCCTACAGCGTAGTACTTCTTGCCGGTTTTGCTCGCAACAAAGCCTTCTGCCGGCTTGATCTCCTTGGAAATAGTGGCTTCTTTGTCGCCCTTCTCTTCTTTCTTCTTTGCCTCTTCCTCCTCGCGCTCTTTCTTGATGCGCTCCATTGTCTCTTTGTCGATCGGGAGGAGAGCCTTGATGGAGAGTCCGATGCGGCGCTCGTCGACGTCGATATTGATCACCTGCGCCTCTACTTTCTGTCCGATCTTGAGGGCTTCGGAGGCATCGGCAACCTTGTGGTGCGCAAGCTCGCTTAGGTGGACAAGGCCGCTGATATCTTTCTCCAACTGGAGGAAGGCTCCATAGTCGGCGAAGCGCACGACGTTGCCGGAAACCTTCTTACCGACTGGATAGCGTTCGGCAATAGCCTCCCATGGGTCTGCCGTGAGTTGCTTGATACTGAGAGAAAGTTTGTCG
Organism: Candidatus Peribacteria bacterium; assembly: GCA_943354555.1. Taxonomy (GTDB): domain Bacteria; phylum Patescibacteriota; class Gracilibacteria; order Peribacterales; family Peribacteraceae; genus 2-12-FULL-55-11. The sequence continues at coordinate 6,126 of CALRCM010000024.1, forward strand.
CTTTCCACGCCGATGATTCTCACTTTTACACGGTCGCCCATCTGCGCATGCTCTGAAGGGTTTTTCACATGTCCCCATGCAATTTCGGAGATGTGCACGAGTCCCTCGAGGCCGTCGAAGGTTACGAAGAGTCCGAACTTTACGACGCCGGAGATGATGCCTTCTTTTGCATCACCGATCTTCAAGTGCTCGAGAGCCTTTGCGCGCTCCTCTGCCATAGCCTCACGCTCGGAAACGACGATTTTTCCTGCGGCCTCGTCCATGGTGATGATCTTCACTGTAAAGGTGTGACCGATGTACTTGGCCAACCGCGTGATGATTTCCGATGCATCGGCATTATTCACACGTGGATAGTGCGACGGTGCAAGCTGCGAAACCGGCAGGAAGGTGCGGATGCCATCGATATTGCTGAGGAGACCTCCTTTATTGGCTTCCTGAGCCGTGAACTTCATCGTTCCCTCCTCGGCTACGAGCTTGTGGAAGCGGTCCCATGCGCGCTGCTGACTCGCCATGCGAAGACTCAGCACCGCCATGCCTTCGTCGTTTTCCTCTTCAAGAACCATTGCGGCAACAGAGTCGCCGAGCTTGAGATCGTGGAACGTGTGGAAGGAATCGCGAAGCTCGCGTCCGGAGACGATGCCGGTGATGACACCGCCGATATCGAGGAGGAGTTTGTTCTTTCCGCGAAAGACCACAGCGCCTTCAATGAGCTCTCCCGGCTTTACGCGGATGAGCGGCGGAGCATCTTTCATAAGCTGGTCCATGACTGCATTGACCTTCGTCTTCTTTTTTAGAGAGGGTTTCGCCATATAAAAAGATTGGGTGCGAGAGGAGAGGTAAGAAGCTCCCTGTCCTCGCACGAGCGACCGGGAACATGAAAATTTTGGCAGCGGTCTCGGCTGCGGTCAAGCACTTGTGAGAGCTTTAAGCTTTGAGCTATAAGCTATGAGAAAAATCCGTAGCTCAAAGCTCAAGACTCAAGGCTTAAAGCTCATCAAAGGACCATCTTCGCCGTCGGCACCTCTTTGTTGTTTATTTTCTGCTCCTGGCTCGTCTTGGGATTGAAGATCTGGTAGTAGAGATCGATGAGCTCGTGTGTGGTGAGTCTGTTGGAATTTAGTCCGACGTTATGCAGTCCCGCCTGTACTTGCTGGACGCGGTCTTTGAGCTGGATGTTTTTGTCCGGAAAGCTCCGGTAGCGGGCTGCTGTTTTTGCCCCCGTGTCATCTACACCGATCCATCCGAGAAATTGTGTGAGGAGTCCTGGTCGCTTACCTGCACTCAAACTGAAGTCGTCGAGAGGAACGACCACAAAGAATCGCTTCTGCATGATTTCCGCTACTTCGACGATCTTTTCGATGAAGGTGGCATACGCTTCCGTCTGCGTTTTGAGGAGGGGATTCGTTTGTCGCGCCGCCTGTACGCGTGTTTGCTCCATATACGGATCGATATTCACCTTCGTGGAGCGTACGACTATCTGCACAGGAAATGTCAGTGTATTTACAAATCCTTCATACCCGGCAATGATGCCCTGCTGCTCCGTTTCGCTTTTGAGGTTGAAGTTCAGGGGTTCCACTTTGAGGACAGCACGTAAGCCCCCATTTTTCAGGAGAACCGTGTCATTGCGGATCTCCGCGATGGGCAGGAATCGCTGCGTCGAGCCGTGCAACTTTTTCTTGCCGTTGCGTACAGTGCTTTTGATTGGCTTTTTGGGCTTGGGACTCATGTGGAGGGAGGGGAGATATCGCGGATCATCGGAGTTGCTGCAGGTTGCTGGCTCAGTGCATCAACGGACGCTTCCGCAGCGAGTGGATCGGTGACGATACGACTGCGGTCGACCGGAAGAGTGGAGTTCGGGGATATATTTTGTCGCGCTTCAATGAGCTCCTGTGTTTGGACGGACGATGATGGCGCATTGTCCAAAAGGTTACTGAGCTCTTCGATGCGCTTGCGTTTCTCATCCTCGTGTCGCTTTGCGGCCTCGAGACGCGACTCCTTTTCCACTTCATCGTCGCTCTTGAGGCTCGCTGCAGCGACGCCGATGTAGATTCCCTTGCGGGCCGTCCAGATGCGTATCACGGGCTTGTCCGCTCGTTCGATGAGTAGCAAGCAGAACCGCGTGAGTGTGATGCCGTTGATCTTCACGAATGCGAATGATGCTCCAAGGATGATTGGTATAAACGAGAGGATTCTTGTGAGGATTGAAAGCGTTCCGGTCGCCTCGAAGGTTGAGTAGAGCATATAGGTGAGGCCTCCTGTGAGGAGACAGATGATGATCTGACGTAGGGAGATCGGACCGATAATGCGGTCTTCTACGTAGACGTTCTGCGGAATTTTGACGGGGTCAATAGTCATAGAATCTCTCTATTATAGCAGAAAAGAGGGTTTCGATGTATGTCTTTTATTGAAGGGATCGAAAGGAAATACGGGAAATAAGGGAGACTCCCTTATTCCCCTTCAATCCCTTATTTCTCTTCATTAATCTGCAACTTCCACTGTTTCCAGAGCCTCCTGATCTACTTTGGGCGCATTCTCCTTCTCCCCATGCATCAGGACGAACTGGTCATTGGTTTTTCGTACCACACGAATGAGGTCTCCGGGATGAAATACTCCCTTTAAGATCTCCTCTGCAATTTCATCTTCGATGCGCTCCTGGATTACTCTGCGCACAGGGCGGGCGCCGTACTCAGGATCAAACCCAAGTTCACCGAGAAGCTGTACAGCCTTGGGGTCAACAGTGATGCTGTAGTTCTGGTTTCGCAGGCGCTCCTCGAGATCCTTGAGGTGGATCTGGACGATCTTGCGGATAGAGTTTTGATCGAGAGCGTTAAAGACAATGATGTGATCGATGCGGTTGAGGAACTCCGGACGCAGGTTGTCTTTGAGCTCCTGTATGACTTCTTGGCGTTTCTCTTCGTAGCTGCGTTCCGCGGCCTCGGCCTGCGCGCCGGTTGTAAATCCGATCTTGGCTGCCTGCTTTGTGAGCTTCTCGGCGCCGATATTGCTGGTCATGACGATGACAGCGTTTCTGAAGTCCACTTTCTTTCCCTGACCGTCCGTGAGGGTGCCGTCTTCGAGAATCTGCAGAAGGATATTGAAGAACTCGGGGTGTGCTTTCTCGACTTCATCAAAGAGGATGACAGAGTAGGGTTTGCGTCGCACTGCTTCCGTGAGTTGGCCTCCTTCCTCATAGCCTACATAGCCTGCCGTTGTACCCGTCAGGCGTGAGACGTTGTGGCGTTCCATGAATTCAGACATGTCGATCTTGATGAGCGCATCCTCTTTGCCGTAGACCTCCGCGGCGATCGCTCGGACAAGCTCTGTCTTTCCCACTCCTGTAGGACCAAGGAAAAGGAACGAGCCGATGGGACGGCGCTGATCGGCAATGCCTACGCGGGACCTTCGGATGGCGCGAGCAACTTTGCGGATGGCTTCGTCTTGTCCGACAACGCGCTTTCTGAGGAGTAATTCCAAATTCTGCAGTTTCTTTCTTTCAGATTTCAGGAGCTTGGTCACGGGGATTCCGGTCATCCGTGCAATGACGTGTGTGATGTCATCTTCGTTGATGGAAAGCGGCGTCCGGCGGTCGCCGTCGCGGCTGCTGATCATGGCTTTCAGTTTCTCCTGTAGCTCACTATGTTCCTGTTTGAGCTTGAGAGCTGAGTGATACTTTTGGTCCTTTACGGCGAGTTGCTGTTTTGTAAGAAGCTTCTCAATCTTCTCTTCCAATTTTTTGATTTCTGGAGAGGCCTCAGACTGTAAGCTCTTTCCAGCGGCGGCTTCGTCCAGCACATCGATAGCTTTGTCGGGCAGGAATCGTTCGGTAATGTAGCGCTTGGAGAGCTCTACAGCCGCTTCGAGGGCGTCGTCGGTAATGGAAAGGGAGTGAAATTCTTCAAACGACTTGCGAATACCTTTGAGGATTTCGAGAGCATCTTCGACGGATGGCTCCTCTACGAGGATGGACTGGAATCTGCGCTCAAGCGCACGGTCCTTTTCTACGGTTCGGTATTCGTCGACGGTTGTTGCGCCGACAACTTGCAGCGATCCGCGGCTGAGGGCGGGCTTAAGGATATTGGCTGCATCGAGCGATCCCTCTGCGGAGCCGGCACCGACGACCGTGTGCATCTCGTCGATGAAAAGGATGATGGAGCTCTCGGCGTTCACTGCTTCCTTGATGATGTCGTCGAAGCGCTGTTCAAATTCACCTCTGTACTTGGTCCCTGCGACGAGCGATCCCATGTTGAGGACGAGTACCCGCTTTCTGGCCAGCGACGAGGGTACTTTCCCCTCCGCGATGCGGCGGGCGAGGCCCTCGACGATGGCGGTCTTTCCGACTCCCGGCTCGCCGATAAGTACGGGATTGTTCTTCGTCTTTCTGTTGAGGATGTGGATCATGCGCTCGATCTCCCGGTCTCGGCCGATGATCACTTCGATCTTGCCGTCTTTGGCTTTCTGGGTGAGATCTTCCGTAAAGTAATCGAGGACGGGAGTTTTGCTCTTGCCGTCGGTTTTCTTACGCTTCAGGCCATCCGGATCATTGCCGGCGCTGGCGCCTGCCCCCTGCATCCCGACGATGGCCCCCTGTAGCCCTTGGAAAAATGACTCCAACGACTGTTCCATATTTCGGCTTTGCTGCTTGAACTGCGATATTTGTCCGAACATCTCCTCTATATGGGACTGAAGATCTTTGGACTCGACCTGCATTTGCTCAAGAAGCGCCGTTGCACCATTGCGTCCGGTGGAGACGAGCGAGTGGAGAAGGTGCTCCGTGCCGACGTTGCTGTGACGGAACTTCTGTGCGGTGAGGACACTCTGCTCGATCACCGTATGGAGGAATGTCGAAAGCCCGTGTTTCACATGTTTCCCTTCGATATCGAGGGACTTGCTTGCCTTCAGAAGGATCCGGACGTTTTCTTGCGTTACACCCGCTCCAGTAAAAATGGAGAAGGCGAGGGACTTCGGGATGCTGAGAAGTCCGAGGAGCAGGTGTTCGGTTCCTATGTAACTACTCTTCATATTCTTCGCCTCTTGTTCTGCAATTTGCAGAGCAAGCTTGGCATTGGGTGTGAAGCGATCGAATGGGTGCATAGAAGAGAGAGAAGAAAAGTGTCTGAGAAGCGATGTATTATCACTCTACACTTGAGAGTGATAACCATCAATACTCATCAGGAAATTCTACCACTAAATATCCGGAAGAGGGAGTGACGGAAGTGCTGGGGAAATGGTAAGACTATGGATTGTGGAGTTTTTTTGACATTGGTGACGAATACGCAAATACGCAAATACGCGATTCGTTTACTCCCGTATTCCCGTATTCCCGTATTCCCGTATTCCCGTATTCCCGTATTCCATCACCCGTTCCTCTCCGCAAGATCCCTTAAGAAAATTGCAATGATCGTCGTTGTGGGGATGGCGAGCATCACACCGAGGACGGGATGGATGGTATCAGGGAAGCTGACCCCGATCATCATGGAAAAGAGGATGGCTACCGGTGAGAGTCCTACAGCCCTGCGCATGATGAGAGGAACGAGGAGATTATTCTCGCACCATTGGATCACGTAGTAGACGCCCATGACGACCGCTGCCCACACAAACCCTTGCTGGGAGAGCGCGATGAGCACTGCGGGAACTGCGGCGATCAGTGGTCCCATTGCTGGGATGAACTCGCAGAAGCCTGCGAGAACGGCGAGAGTCAGTGCGTAGGGCATGCGCAGAATAACGAGTGCGAGGAGTGTGAGAGCGAAGATCGAGAACATCAGAAGCGCTTCGCCACGAGCCCATTGTCCGATTTTTATATGAATGGCATCGGCTTTGGCGTCCACGTACGGCATCCAGAGACGAGGGAAGAGGCTTCTCGTCCACTTCAAAATTCGCTCCTTTTCCAGCTGAATGAAAAAGCCGAGCACGAGGACGATGATGATGGTTGCAACGAGTCGTGCGACAGAGCCCGCAATCTGTGCGGCAAATCGCAGGGAACCTTCTGCAGCCGTCGCGAGATTTTGGCCTAGACTCTGCAGGGCATCGGTGAACTCGTAGATCGAGAGATCGCGTAAAGTGTTTTGGACAAGGAGTGTCAGACGGATATTCGTTTCGTCGGAGACGAGGGGGAGGGCGATGCGCGGATCGGCAAGAAAACCATTCACTTCCGCCGAGATGAAGAGCGCGATCTGCTGAAGTTGCTGCGCGATGATCGGAATGAGCGAGAAGAAGAGGAAGAGGACGAGGACAATGGCGATGATGTAGTGAAGGAGGATCGCGATGCCGCGGGGAACACGCAGGCGTTGCAGTTTCGCAACCCCAGGATCGATCACCACTGCGATGAAAATACCGAGGAGCAGCAGGAGAATTTTGTCGCGAAGGTGTAACACGAGCCATGTACCTGCGATGACTGCAAGAACAGTGAATGCGGCTCGCAGAGCACTTTTAGCCGAGAGATGTACGAGCACAGAATCACACTTACACTGGGCGGGAAGTTTTGCACTTTTCCCATTGTTCATATTTTCCGCAGAGATCTTGCGAGCCTTCTTCAGTAAGCCCTGAGCTTTGGAGCTTAAGATCTGTAGCGACGTAAATGCCCGTGAAGGAGAAGTGCGCTTGCTCATGGGATGAAGGAACTGAGAATGAAATCGACGATATAGAAGGAGAGTGCAGTGACGAGGAACCCGATGATCGCAAAGCGAACACGCGCCTTGCCTTCATCTCCGCCTCCACCCCCCGCCTTGGAGATGACGTACTGATAGCCTCCGATGATGATCATGAGAAGGAAGATGGCACCGGTGAGCTCGAAGATAATGGTGATGAGGTAGGCGATGTAGGCCGGTGCGCATCTAGCTTCAAGTTGGCCAGTGTGGAAAGGACAATCAGCCAATAGAGCAGATCCTGCTGAACCGCCGGTGCCTGGACCAGGGATAAGACTTGGTGTCAAAGCAAAGGCTATTTCATGCGAACCAGCTACATGCATAGTGCACAGTATCCCGATGAGCAATCCGATACGCATATCGAAAGATATTCTGCGCCAAATCTGTGTTCGCCGGAGTATTTTCTATTCCAGTTTGCCTCGTCAAGAAGAGGGAAGTGTGATGTAATTGCTCTTGAAGTACTGGTTGCTGATTCTGGGTTGCTTATTTTAGCAACCAGCAACTAGGAATGAGTACCTTTTATGTTTTCTTGGCACACTACACCGCGCCCCATCATTGCCTTGGCTCCCATGGCGGGTGTCACGGATGCGTCATACCGGCAGATGATCAAGCGCATCGCACCGGAGGTCATCGTCTACACGGAATTCCTTTCCACAGATGCTATTCACTACGGCGCGAAAAAGACGATGAAGATGATCGATTTTGACCCTGCAGTAGAGCGTCCGTTTATCGTGCAGGTTTTCGGAAAAGATCCGGAACATTTTCTTTCTGCCGCGAAAGTCATCGAAGAACTTGGTGCCGACGGCATCGATATCAATATGGGCTGTCCTGCGGCGAAAGTCGTGAGCTCGTGCCATGGTTCGGCACTCATCCGTAATCCCGATCTGGCCGCAGAGCTCGTGCATGCGACAAAAAAATCGGTGAAGATTCCTGTAAGTGTGAAGACCCGGCTCGGGTGGGAGAGGACCGACACGCTTATTCCCTTCTGTCAGAAAATCCTCGAAGCTGGAGCGGAGGCACTTGCGATTCACGGACGGCGATACTGCGACAAATTTTCCGGAGCCGCGAACTGGGATCCGATCTATGAACTCAAGAAGGCATTTCCGCATATCCCGATTATCGGGAACGGAGATATCGCGTGTGCAGCCGATGCCGTTTCCAAAATCGGCAACCTCGATGGCGTGATGGTGGGGCGGGGGACGTTTGGGAATCCCTGGGTGATGGCGGAGATTGTGGAAGCGTTGTATGCGAAGGTTTATGGTTCCGAGTGCCTTGTTCATGATGCTGAGAACGGGGAACCAGGAACCAGGAACGTATCCTTCGCCGAAAAAATCCCCTTCATCCTCGAACATTGTGAGCTCGCGGTCCGGCTGAAAGGGGAAGTGCGTGGGATGCTCGAAATGCGCCGTCACCTCGCAAGCTACGTGCGCGGACAACCGGGGGCTGCGGAGATGCGGGCAAGACTTGTACGTGCGGAGAAGATTGAGGATGTGAAGGCGGTATTGTGTATATAGAGCTTCACTAGCTGCATTAGCTGCAGAAGAAAATCTTTTTCAGCTGATTCCTATTTATTCAGGAGATCAAGAACGGAGTGTTCCATTGTTTTATTGCCAATGAGCAAGCGAGCTCGCCCGCGCCGCTTAAAAGCTACGGTATCTTGGGTGCGGCTTTTGACCGTCGTTGCAAACGCTAGCTGTGTCCGGTGTACGAGAAAAAGATAGTAGATGCCTTTGGAAACCTTGGGATCTCCAATAGAGAGGGCGAAGAGCTCCTCGGAAGCAGGCGGCACAGATAGCTCCGCTTTTTTCGCAAGTACTTCACTGGCCGTTGCCTGAGGACTTCCACTAATGAGAATAGACCCACCGGACACTATCCGATGACCGGGTGATCCATGGGTTGCTTGTTGCCGTTGTGTAACCAAAATAGCATCCATGTCTTTTTTCACGGCAAATACAGCACGCTGTACGATCACACCGCCTTGCGTGCTGAATTCCTGTTTCGCTCTTATGCCTTCATCTCCCCCCGGAAATTCCCGCTCTTCAAGACTAAGATCTCCGAGAATCTTTTGTAGATCGTTCTGTTGTCCACTGTCAATACGGACAGCATGTCCGGCAAATCCCTGGAGCAAGATCTGCGCAACACCGGTCGGCTGAATCACCGATTTTCTCTCAGTAGGGAGGTCGGGAGTCATAAAGGTATTTAATTATATTTAATATTTATGTCAATATTTTTTTTGTCATAACAACAAAAAAGCCGTCCACCAGTGGTGGACGGCTGAGATTCAAGTATTAAATGTCCAACCGAATTCCAGGGCCCATGCTCGGAGAGATGGATACAGATCCGATGTACACCCCCTTTATGCCGGTGGGTTTTGCATCCTTCACCGCCTGCAGTACTGCCTCAAGGTTCGCCTGGAGCTTTTCGGGACCGAAGGAGAGCTTGCCGAAGATCGTGTGGATGATGCCCTGCTTGTCCATTTTGCATTCGATGCGGCCCTTGCTTAGCTCCTGAATGGTTTTGGCAACCGTAGTCGTCACCGTACCGGACTTCGGGTTTGGCATCAGGCCTTTTTGACCGAGTGTCTTGGCGACTTTTCCGAGGTTCTTCATCATGGCGGGGACAGCGATGGCGATATCGAAGTTGATCTCGCCGGCCTCTACTGCCTTGATGAGATCGTCGTTACCGGCAACAACTGCTCCAGCCTTCTTTGCTTCTTCGATGAGATCATCGGGAACGAATGCTGCGATGCGCACCGTGCGTCCCGTTCCATGCGGAAGGGCAACCGTCGTGCGCACAAGCTGGTCGGCTTGCGTGGTATCGGCATTGATGCGGATGTGGACCTCGGCTGTGGGGTCGAACTTGGTCGTCTGGAGTTTGCAAACAAGTGCAACGGCATCACTAAGGGTATAACGCCTTTTCTCGACGAGCTTACTGACTTCCTTGTATTTCTTGCCACGTGGACGTGGCTGACGAACGTTGGACATGAGTATGAGGGGAACGTGGTACGAACGCCCTTCGACAGGCTCAGGGTGACATCCCTTTCCTGTTTAGAGCTCCCACGATAAAGCTGAGAGATTTTGCAGGAGGAGCGGGATGTATGCAACTTCTTTCCCCTTCATCTCCGCTTTTTACTGCCTGATCGCACCATGCGTACCGGAGGCTGGGCTTTTACGGTCCTTGCAGAAGGAGTCTTCAGCATACTTCCCACGGATGCAGTCGATCCCCATGTCGCCGTTGCCGCACGCGTGCACCATGCGATGAGCCCTCCGTAGATACCCATAAGGATCGGCATCACCCACCATCCCGCCATATCCGTTGTGCCAATCGTTACACTGAGGAGGAAAGATAGGCCAGCAAGTGTGAGTGTTACCTGACCAATGATGCGAAAGGCGGCGAGAAAGATAGCCGAAGGGACTGCGCGTGATGCTGCATCCAGGGAAGTGGCACGAAGATCTTGCCAGAGGAAAATACCTCCGCCCCCTGCAAAGACGAGCAGTAGTCCGAAATATGTACCGCTCGAGTACGAGACACCTGCGAGGACGCTATACACCGTGGGTAGTGAGCCGACGGTCATAAGAAGTACTCCAAATGCCTGCATGAAGTAGCAGTGAATTGCTTCTCCGATGGACCGGACTTTGCCCGGCGCAGCGATAATGCTCGGGATGAAAATAAGTGCGAGAAGCACAACTAAAAGCAGCGGCACAATAATGCCGTAGAGAACAGTTGGGGAGCCTTCTGCTCCGGCGATGAGGGTATCCATAGTTTCGGTTGAGGAAAGTATGGATGCAATCGTACTCCAGCATTATTCCACTGTCACTCCCATATTTCGCGCCGTGCCCTCGATGGTACGCATGGCGGACTCAAGGCTTGCGGTGTTGAGGTCGGGCATCTTCGTCTTTGCGATTTCCTCGAGCTGCTTTCTCGTGATCTTTCCCACCTTCTCCTTGTTTGGTGTGCCGCTGCCCTTTTCGATCTTGGCGTATTGCTTGATGAGCGCGGAAGCCGGTGCTTGCTTCAGGATGAACGTGAAACTGCGGTCTTCGTAGACCGTGATGACGGCTGGAACTACCTGTCCGCGGCGGTCTTTGGTCTTCTCATTGAACTTTGCGCAGAAATCTTGAATATTGATGCCAGCCTGACCTAGGGTAGGTCCGAGCGGAGGAGCAGGGTTCGCCTGCCCGCCTGTTGCCTGCACTTTGATGACTTTCATGACTTTCTTTGCCATAGCGGGGAGAGTGTATTGATGGGTTTGGACGTGGTCAATGGATTAGAAGAGTTTTGGAGGATTATTGCGTCAACGCATCCACCAACTCAAACATCACAGCATCCTTTCCTTCGGCAATCCGGATTTCATAGAGACGTTCGCGGACCCTGAGGAACACGATGCGCTCACTACTAAGACCTGCATCGAAGAATGTCAGGAAGTTTCGTGGGGGCTTACCCGGGATGCGCTGGGTCTCATCCAGAAGGTCTTTCACATGCGGAGAGAAGGAGGCGTGCAAGGCGTCTTTGAGAGCGAGGAAGAATTGTTTCACCTTTGGAGACTCCGTCCAGGCGATGAGCCCGGCACGGTCTCCATCCAGTAGCAGGACATGCTCATAGACCGTGGATTCTGTTGCAGGAATCACCGTACGGAGGATGGTGAGCTCGTCACTCTCCTGAATCTCCATTCCGAATGTAGCGATCGTTTGTCGTACATCCGGACCACCTGCCTTACGTACGCTGATCTGAGATGATGATTCGCTTGCCTGCTGAGTAGGCGGGTTTGCTGGGTTCTGCTGGG
>CALRCM010000025.1 GCA_943354555.1 Candidatus Peribacteria bacterium
GCCTGCACTGCCGCTTCAGGAGTGGAAAAATAGGGGATGCCGTTTTGCATGAGGATGTTTTGTGCTCCCTCGACACTCGGCCCGCCCATGAAGCAGGCGACGATGGGCATCAGCGGTTGGCGTTTGTGAAAGTCCGCGATTGCACGGGCAATCTCTTCGCAGGGCGTCATCACTTGTGGAGTAAGCAGTGCCACGACGCCGTCGATGCCTGCATCATCACCGGTTGCTTCGAGCGCAGCGCTGTAGCGGTCGCAGAGTGCGTCGCCGAGGACGTCGATGGGGTTTCCTATACTGGCGGATGAGGGAAGTTTTTCCTTAAGAGAATTGCAAATTGCAAATTGCAAAGGGGGCAGTATTAGACCGTTAGATTCAGAAGCGTCGGTTGCGAGAATTCCGGGGCCTCCGGCGTTCGTAATCACGGCAATGCGATTTGTTCGCAGTTGCGGCTGTGTGCTTAGAGTCTGCAGCAGCATGAGAAATTCCTCTGCTGTTTTTGCGCGGTGGATTCCGGCCTGAGAGCATGCGGCATCGATAGCTGCAGAACTTCCCGCAAGCGCTCCGGTGTGCGACGAAGCTGCCTTACGTCCTGCATCCGATATTCCGGATTTGAGAAGTACGATTGGCTTTGTTTGCGTGATGCGCTGTGCGGTCTGCAAAAACCTTCGGCCGTCTTTGATGCTTTCGAGATAGAGACCAATAACTTTCGTTTCTGTATCCGCCGCACATTGCTCCAGAAAATCGCATTCATCCATCACCGCCTTATTGCCGATACTGAGAATCTGCGAGTACCCGATACCAAGACTGAGCGATTGATCAATCAGAGCAACGGCAAGTGCTCCCGACTGACTGACAAGAGCGATGGATCCGGACGCCGGCAGATCTTTTGCAAAAGACGCATTGAGGCCGAGGCGGGGAATAAGGATACCGAGGCAGTTGGGGCCGATGATACGAAGTTGCGGGTTGCCTGTCCTGAGCATTGTCGAAGGGCTGGTTGCGGGCTTGTCCTGAGCTCTGTCGAAGGGTTGCTGGTTCGCTGCATCAATAATCTGTTGCTCGAGTTGTTCCCCTTCTTCCGTGTGTGTTTCGGAAAATCCTGCGCTGATGATGACGACGGTCTCTACGCCTTTGGCGATGCATTCTTTGAGAACTTCGGGAACTGTGGGGGCTGGCGTGACGATGATCGCCATGTCGACAGCACTAGGGATTTCTCCGATAGCTTTGAATGATTTCTTTCCAAGAATTTCTTCGCCCTTCGTATTCACTCCATACACATTGCCCTGGAACCCTTGCGTCAGGAGATTTTTGAAAATCATGTGCCCTACCTTGTGGGGACTCGCACTTGCGCCGATGACGGCGATGGAATGAGGTTCAGGCATTCCCTTCATTATACAGCAGAATCAACGCTTTCTGAAGCGAATCTCTTGGCCTTCTGTTCGCGGTGTTGCTGCTTGATGAGTAGTCCATGTTCGGCCATTTCCAGTGCTGTGAATATTTCCTGATCAGACTTTCCCTGCTGACGCAGTTTTGCTTGGAGTTGAGCAAGTATTTCAATGGAATCGTCATCGACCATTCGAGGTAAACGCGATGGCGTAACAATGACGGACGATCTGTACTCAGGAGACGTCAGGCTTACGTGGATTCCGTCAATAATTCTACTAATGGCAAGCAGTCGTTGTTGCTCGGGAATATTGGCACGCAGTATGCGTTCCACCTGCATGTCGAGTTGTTCGGAGAACCGCGAGTCACTTTCAGCAAGTTCTCGCACAGTGATGCTCATAAAGTACATGTTTCTCCTATCACAAAAAGAAGTCAACATACCTTAACATTGCTTTTCCGGAAGCCAAATACCTCGATCACCCTGACTTCAGGTACAATGCCCCTGTGCCCACGCTTCAGATCATCTATGCCTCCACGAGCGGCCATACAGAGTATGTCGTTGGTGTACTGAAGGATGCTTTAAAGAATGACAAAAAATTGCAAATTGCAGATTGCAAAGCTGAAGCTGCAAAGCCTGAGGATCTATTACAGAGTGACGTCCTTCTTCTTGCATCCGGCTCTTGGAACACCGGTGGCATAGAGGGGCAGATGAACCCGCATATGCATGATCTGCTTCAGGGGCGCGTGAAAGACATCGATCTTGCGGGAAAGCCAGTTGCCATCATAGCTCTCGGTGATGACCGGTACTTCTATACCTGCAGAGCTGGGGAGCACATGCGGCGATTTATTCTTGATCATGGAGGAAAGCTTCTTGGGGATGCACTGCTCATCGTGAATGAGCCGTATGGACAGGAGGAGAGAGTAAGGAAGTGGGCCGCTACACTTTCAAAGTCATTAGCAACCCATAACGCATGACAAGAATTTCTCTCAAAGTAACGGGGGCACAAGGACAGGGTGTGAACTCTGTAGGAGAGATGTGTGCGAAGGGTCTCAAGCGCGCGGGATACTGCGTCTTCGGTTATCGCGAGTACATGTCTCTCATCAAAGGCGGACACAGCAGCTACCAGCTCGATGTTTCCTCTGATGCCATTGAAAGTTCGGAGACTGAGGTGGACATCCTGGTCTGCTTTAATCATCACGGACTGGAACGGAATGCTCTTGAAGTAAAAAAAGGCGGAGTGATCATTCATCAGACGCCTCAGTGGAAATATACCAAGGAGCAGCAGAAGGAACTGGATGCCGGTGGTGTGCGCACGATCTATCTTCCGTCGGAAGATATTCTCAAAAAACTGAAAGCCAAGCCGATGCTCGGTAATGTCCTCATCACTTCCGTTGTTTGGTCCATTCTCGGTAGAAGTGCCGATGACCTCAAAGAACTCGTCCGTGAGCAGTTCGGTCATAAAGGCGAGAAGGTGCTGGAGATGAACTTCAGGTGCATCGAGGAAGGATTTGGTTTTGTGGGTGAAGCAAATTTCAAAATGCAGCATGCAGAATTACCGAAGCCAAATCCTGGTTGGAAAAATCACTTACTGATTACCGGAAGTCAGGCGATGGGGCTGGGCCTCATACACGCAGGATGCCGCATGTACTGCGGATATCCTATGACACCGAGTTCGCCACTCCTTTCATTCATCGCGGAGATGCAGAATGAAACCGGCATGGTGATCAAGCAGGCCGAAGATGAGATCACAGCGGCACAGATGATGAGTGGCGCGATGCATATGGGAACGAGAGCTGCGACAGGGACATCTGGCGGAGGATTTGATCTTATGACCGAGACGCTGTCGCTGAATGCGATCATTGAAAATCCATCTGTGTTTGTTCTCGCACAGCGCCCAGGACCTGCAACAGGGCTTCCTACGTGGACGGGGCAGGGGGATTTACTGCTTGCCATTGGTTCGGCGCACGGCGAATTCGCCCGCTGCGTGATGGCGGTGAGCGATGCACAGGATTCCTTTGATCTTATGCCCGAGGCATTCAATATCGCCGAGAAGTACCAGACACCGGTCATCGTGATGACCGACAAGCAGATCGCCGAGGCGCTCTATACGCAATCACCTTATGATCAGAAGAAGGCGAAGATGGACCGGGGCTTATTGGTGACAGATCCCAAAGCGTTAAAAAAGCTGAAGGGCACAGATCGCTATGATCCCCTTGCCAAAGACGGCATTTCGCAGAGGTGGCTTCCGGGAAGTGATGCAGCGACCTACTGCGCACAGGGAGACGAACACAGTTCGGATGGATCTGTTGATGAGACGGCAAAGAATGCCGTCGCGCAGATGGACAAAAGGATGAAGAAGATGAAGGCGATGGAGAGGGAAATGCCGGAACCGACACTTATGAAAATTGAAAATGGAAAATTGAAAATTGAAAATTCAGACGTCGCTCTAGATCTCCTTGTTGTGAGCTGGGGGAGCAATAAGGGAGTGATTTTGGATGCGTTAAAAGAAGGGAAGGAAAGGCAGAAAGGGCAGAAAGTAGGCTATCTGCATTACACATACCTCTGGCCGATGAAGACGGAGCGATTGAAAAAGTTAATGGCAAAAGCCAAGAAGACGGTGCTTGTGGAGTGCAATCACGGTGGGCAGCTGGGGCAGGTGATACAACTTTCTGGAGGTCCTACAATTGTAGAAAAGATTTTGAAATACGACGGCCGCCCGTTCTTCGCCGATGAACTCAGACAACAACTATTTAATTGAGCATTATTCTTTCACTTATTATTTTATGCGAGAAATGCCGCCATTGAAACGACTAGCTCCTGCTGCCTTTTTGGCTGCTTGTGTAGGCCACAGAGAAGACTTAGTTTCTGCTATGAGGGCAGATATGCCAGCCTTGGAGAATATTGCGAATGGTACGATACCTTCGCAATCTGGATGGTATCTACCTATTTCCAGAGTTCGGGGTACTCTCGCAGTACTCTTTCGGCATCAGGGTGCTCAGGAGCAAGATCCAGTTAAGGAAGCTGGCCGCTTGTTGCGGGAAGCTAGAGCTTATCTCTCCTCGTAATAATGCTTATTCCTCTGGATTCAGGTACGGCCAAAAAAATGAGTGCATTCCACTGCGCCAACCAGTGCTCGTGGTGTGACGGGTGCGGTGACTACGGTATATGGACTGCGGTGAAGCGATCTCTTGTGGAGTCCGGCATTGCTCCGCATGAGGTGCTGCTTTGCTATGACGTCGGATGTCATGGCAATACCAGTGACAAACTTCTCGGTTACCGTTTCCACGGTCTTCATGGCCGCGTGATCCCGTTTGCCGCAGGGGCGAAGCTCGCAAACCCAAAGATCCCTGTCCTTGCTTTTGGCGGAGACGGTGCAAGCTTCTCTGAAGGCGTAGGGCACCTTGTCCACGGCATCCGCAGCAACTATCCGATTACCTTCGTCCTCCATAACAACGGTAACTACGGCCTCACGACAGGGCAGGCTAGCAGCCTCACACAGCAGGGGCAGCCGATGAATAGCTCCCCCAATGGCATGCCGGAGCACACGCTGAATTCCATGGATTTCGTATTTAGTTTAGAGCCGACGTTCGTTGCCCGTGCGTGGAGTGGTGATATCGCGATGATGACGCGCGTTCTCAAAGCAGCGATTGCCCATCGCGGATTTGCCTTCGTCGACATCCTGCAGGCGTGCCCCACCTACAACGAGTTTGCTACGCACGACATGCTTCTGGAGCGTTGTTACGATGCAAACGCCGAGGGATACAAGCCGGATAATGCAGCGAAGGCACGTGCTCTTGCCATGGATACATCCAAGAAGATCGCTTGCGGTGTGCTCTTTCAGCGCGAGGATGTTCCGTCGTTTTACGAGCGACTGGAGCCGAGAAAAGCCCTGCAAACTTCAGCTGTAGAAGAGGTGCAAATCGTCAATACACAGCGTTGGGAGAAGTATTTCGTGTAATGATGAGAAAGCACTTGCATTGCAGGGGGCGATTTCTAATATGTGGGCCAATTTCACCTCTTCTGTATGCCAGCTACTACATCTGATAGGCCCCTTGCATTTGATCCAATGGCACCTGAAAATGCTGATCCTTCCAAGGATGCGAGCTGTCTTGCATCAGCTCAAAATCTCCAAGCTGTACTTGCTGGGGTTACTCTTATTTCTGATCCGGCAACAGCCCAACGTATTGGTGAGGCACAGACAGCATTTAACCGTACATTAATTGCGACAATCATGCGGTCCGGATGCGGCGATGATGTGTTGGCGGAGCGATGTCTCCAGATTGATATGGTTGGTGATGTCAATGTAGGTCCTCTCTTAGCTCAGGCTGCTCGATTACTAAAGTCGTGGAGTCTTAAGAAAAAAGAGTAGAAGTGCAAAGAATACCGTTTCTGTAGAGACGCAAGAGCGTTGCATCCCTACAATGGCCACGTATGCGTATTGACGTCATCACGCTATTTCCGGCCATGTTCCAGGGTCCTCTTACCGAGAGTATCCTGAAGCGAGCGCAAGACGAGGAAAGATTGGAAATTGCTTTTCATGATCTCCGGCAATTCGGTCTCGGGAAATATCATCAGGTGGATGACAGTCCGTACGGGGGAGGGGCGGGGATGTTGATGAGGGTAGATGTCGTGGTGAAGGCGATTGAAAGTGTGAAGGCAGAAAAGGTAGGAAGGGCAGGAAAGGCAAAGCCGCATGTCATTTACTTTTCGCCGCATGGAAAGAAGCTTAAGCAGGCGAAGGTCGAGAAGCTGGCGAAGAAGGAGTGGCTGATTCTTTTGTGTGGTCACTACGAAGGCATCGATCAGCGCGTGATTGACGGAAGTTGGATCGACGAAGAGATTTCTATAGGTGATTACGTACTGACCGGAGGCGAGCTTCCGGCGATGGTTCTGATCGATGCCGTAGCTCGGCATATTCCGGGAGTGCTTGGGAAAGAGGCGTCCGCTCATGAGGAGAGTTTCTCCGCTTCTCTCGGCCGTAAAAAAGAATACCCGCATTACACGCGTCCGGAGGAATTCCGAGGGTTGAAGGTACCGGATATTCTGCTCTCTGGGCATCACGGGGAGATAGAGAAGTGGAGGAAAGGGCAGCTTCGCTGAATGGAAAATTGAAAATTGAGAATTGAAAATTATGGAAGATTTTCTTCAATCATTGCGGGCGGATCTTGTAAGAGAGCACGCGCTGACTATTGTGGTTCGTGTGCATCCCGGAGCGCGCAAAACGCACATCAAAAGCGTGATGGCGGACGGCACGATCAAGATCGACATTGCTGCTGCGCCGGAAGATGGAAAGGCCAATGCAGCACTCATAGAATTTCTTGCGGAGAAATTTGGTGTTGCAAAGTCGAAGGTAGAGATTGTGGCGGGAGAGACTGGGAGGAGGAAGGTTGTGCGCATATCCGTTTAATTTTCCAGCGCATGTTCCTACATGCGCTTCCGCGATTGGAGATGCGCACCAAGGATGGTGCGCTGGGTGCTTTTCTTACACAAAAACTGTCCGCACCCACGAGGGCACGGACGGTCGCCAGCGATAGCTGACTAGTTCGCAATGAGTCTGGCTTTCCTGCTCTTGAGCGCCTGGCTTCGGGCAAAGCCAATTTCGAGGCGCGCTGCGAGGACATGGATGTCCAGGCACCGTACCTGAAAGGCATCGAAATCCCCAGAGCGCATGCGCTCAACCCGCTCATGGAAGCTTCCCACGATGGAGATGCACACCTTGTCGGCGTCGAGTGCGTTATCCGCCATGACGACCGCATTCGGGTCTTCCATGTGGACAATGACGCAGTCTGCGTCGCCGATTGCAGTGGGTTGCGACGTGTATCGAACGTTCCAACCTGTGCCCAGAGATTCCTGAAACTGCCGGGCAATGTGTGGCCTGCTGCTGCAGACCAGAACCGACCTCTGCATGATGAACTCCTTCGAGTAAGTGTCCAAGTTGAGACGGGTCGTGCCGCATGGCACGCAAGTGAGAGCCGACTGAACAAGGAACTAATAAATAGTATTAATATATTTTTCAATATAGTCAATTATTCCTCCATGATTTCGGATAGCTGCCCCTCCAAATCCGCCGCATACGGAAGCCCCGTATAGCGCTTACCATCGATGAAGTACGTGGGAACTTCTGTAACGCCGAGGCTTCGCAGCCACGCATGTTCTGTATCCAGCATTGTCAGGGTAATGGGATCTGCGAGGCATTCGCCGAACATCTTTTCGTCGATCTTCAGCTCGCGCGCGTACGAGAGGAGAGAACTGCGGTCCATGCTGGTGCGGTTGGAAAGCAGTAGATGCATGGGCCATCCTTTGCTCTGCCTTCCCGCACAGAAGAGCGCAGAAGACGCCTCACTGCTTCCTGCATATTTTTTCAAAGGAAGAATAGCGATGGAGAGTCGTAGCATCCCTTTCGCGATGTATTCTTTTTCCAGCACGGGGATGTGTTCCATTAGAAAATCCCGGCAATAGTCGCAGTGGTGTTCCGTAATAAGCATCATTGTGTGGGGCGCCTCCCGATTACCTATTTCGAGCATCCCCGATGGTAGAAGTCTTTCGGAAATTTCGGATCCCGTGAAGGATTGTGGTTCGATGATGTGCTGATCGGACGGGCCTTCGGTATCGCTATCCACTTCCATGGATGCGCCGGTTTGAGTGAGTTCCTGGTTGCTGGTTCCTGGTTGCTGAATGGTGTTTGAGGATGGCTCAGGAAGCGTGCAGGCTCCAAGGAGTAGCAGTGCCGATGACGCGAGGATTGTTCTCATGGGAAAGATACCGCTGCATGTTGTCCGCCCGGCCATGGGGCCGTTCGGACGGGCAGGTAGAGGCTACTTAATACACTGTGACCCACTTGGTGTCGTCACACATCCCTTTTCGCAGGGGGTTTGCTTGCTGCGATTTACTGCGTCACTGCAGCGCAACATGTACGCATCACTGCATGTACACACAGGAGAGAGCAATTCCTGACACATGCCGAAGCGGATGGCGCAGAAGGCGGTTGCACTTACGCAGTCCTGGTCTGTGCTGCAGGAGGGGGTGGTGGGTTGCGTGTTGCTGGTTGCTGGTTGCGGAGGCCTGTCCTGAGCACTGTCGAAGGGTTGCGAAGGTTGCGCAGTGGGTGCGGATGCAGGAGCCGGAGTGGGCTCTTCTATTTGAGGGCGTTGCTGCAGCGTGTTCGAAGGTCGTGCGAGAAGGTTCGCTGTGCCGGGTACGACAACAACCCGCGTCTGTGGCTGCAAAGACTGCAGGACAAGAATGGTTGCAACACCAGCGAGGTAAGATGCGATGTGCCCGAAGCCTTCCGGAAGACGTATCATGGCAGAGATTCTCCTCATATCAGAGATGGAATGCAATAGAACTCATTTCTTTGGATTTCAGAATTGAAAATGCAAAATGAAAAATGGAAAATGCAACATATGAAGCGTGTGCACATCCTTGGCGTACCGATTGATCCTGTAACGATGGATGAAGCCATTGATCAAGTTTCGAGAATGCTTGCGGGTTCTTTGCAGCATCACGTGATGACGCCCAATAGTGAGATGCTTGTCGAGGCGAACCGCAATCCGGCATTTGCGGTTGTACTTCAGAAGAGCACATTGAATCTTCCGGATAGTGCGGGATTACTCTGGGCGGCACGCAAGCAGGGGACACATATTCCTGAGCGCGTCAGCGGAGTGGATTTCGTAGAGAGATTGTGTGCGGAGCTGCATGCAGATGTTCCCGTATTTTTTCTGGGAGGGAGAAATGATGCCGGGAAAAAAGCAGCAGAGAAATTAGCAACCAGCAATCAGCAACTGCACATTGCCGGTACATTCGAAGGAACACCGCGAGAAGAAAATGTAGTGGAAATTGTGTCTCGAGTGAATGCTTCCGCAGCCAAACTTCTTCTTGTTGCCTACGGCTCGCCTCAGCAGGATCTGTGGATTGCCACATATCTCTCGCTAATGCCCGCAGTGCGCGTGGCTATCGGCGTGGGTGGCACGTTTGATTTTCTTTCTGGTCGCATCACCCGTGCTCCGCGATGGATGCAGCATGCGGGACTCGAGTGGCTCTGGAGGCTCTGCAAAGAACCTCGCAGATGGAAGCGCATCCTGAGAGCAACGGTCGTATTTCCGTATCTCGTACTCAGAGCAAAGAGGACTGCGCGTTGATTACTCGTGCATCGTATCGATGCTGCTGACGTACCACTCACTCTCTCCCATTTTCAGTTTCACGACCTTGGGTCCGTCTTCGGTTTCCACGAGGTAATCACGCTGATCCTCATGGCTGCGCAAAAGAACGGAGTTTGTGATGCCTTCATCTTTCAGTAGGAGATAGACCGCGATATCGGGCTTGTCCGTGAGAGCGGCTTTCACATTGGCCATTGCGCGACCGAGTGTGGCTGCAACGGCGACCACGAGGGAAGAGAGGAGTACTGCCCAAAGCATCGTATGATTGAACCGCCGGTTGGAAACGTCGCGGATATCCATTTCTTAGTATTGTAGCACAATTGTACCCTAAGTGGTACGTTTGCTTCGTGCAACGACTATGTCTGATTATTATTGATGGCTTTGGTGTAGCTCCTGCGGGTCCGGGCAATGCACGGACGCTCGCAAAAATGCCGACGGTGGCGCGATTGGAGCGTGAAGTGCCGAATATCCTTATGAACGCATCAGGTAACGCCGTGGGGCTTCCTGAAGGCCAGCAGGGGGCTTCAGAACCCGGACACCTCACTATGGGCGCGGGAAGAGTGGTGTGGCAGCCGTTGGAAAATATCAACAAAGCGATTCGCGAAGGGGATTTTTTCAAAAATCCTGTTCTTGTGGATGCATGTGAGCGTGCAAAAGCTAAAAATGTACCACTACATCTTCTCGGTCTTTTTTCGAGTGGTGGAGTGCACAGCCATCTGGATCACATGCATGCGATGCTCCGGCTCGCGAAGCAAAAAGGTGTCACAAAAGTATTGCTGCATCTTGTCGGTGACGGTCGCGATATGCCAGAGCAGTACTTCTGTACAGACTTCGATCTGCTGAAGAAAGAAATTTCCAAAGAGCAGCTCGGTACCATCGCCTCTCTCGTCGGGCGCTATTACGCCATGGATCGCGACCGCCAGTACACGGTGCGCACGAAGGTTGCGTATGATCTTTTTGCCGAAGGAGTCGGTGAAGTGACAGATGATTTTTGTGCAGCTGCGAAGCAGTGGTACATCTCTGCACCCGATAAGCAAAAGACGGATTACTATGTCCGGCCGCTCAAGACAAAGGAGTTTCAGCCGGTGCAGGGAAAGGATGTGGTCGTCTGTGTGAACTTCCGCAGTGATCGCATGATCCAGATCGTCCGTGCGCTTGAAGAGGAAAACTTCGCGGAATTTCCGCGCCCCGTACGCGTCACCGATGTCGTGTGTATGGGGCCGTATTCGGATCACTTGCCTGTGGCATTTCCGGCTCAGGAAGTGAGCAATA
The DNA here is from genome assembly GCA_943354555.1 of Candidatus Peribacteria bacterium. Lineage (GTDB taxonomy): Bacteria > Patescibacteriota > Gracilibacteria > Peribacterales > Peribacteraceae > 2-12-FULL-55-11. The sequence continues at coordinate 10,807 of CALRCM010000025.1, forward strand.
CATTTGGGTCTGTTGTTTCGCAGGCTGGCATCAAGCAGCTGCGCGTTGCGGAAACCGACAAATTTGCACACGTGACATTCTTCTTCAACGCACAGGAGCATGAGCCATACAAAGGCGAAGATCGTCTGATGGTGGAATCCCCAAAGGTCGCCAACTTTGCCGATGCTCCGGAAATGAGTGCGGATAAAATCACAGATATTGTTTTAAAGAATATTGATGATGGGAAGTACGGATTGATCATCATGAACTACGCAAACCCCGATCTTGTCGGACATGGCGGAAAGCTCGATGCAGCCGTGAAGGCCTGTGAGACTGTCGACCGCAACCTAAGCAAACTTCTCCCTGCGCTGGAGAAAGCAGGCTACGACTGGATCGTCACTTCGGATCATGGAAATGCGGAGTGCATGCTTCTCGAAGACGGAAAGACGATTAACCCAAGTCATACGACGAGTCCTATCCAGACGTTTGTGCATTCTTCCATGATCAAATCTTCGGAAGATTTGAAAGGTTGTACAGGCCTAAAAGATATTGCTCCGTTGTGCCTGAAGATTATGGGCATTCCGGTGCCGAAGGAGATGCAGTAGCGGAAGATCGCGATCTTCCGCTACGGTAGTTGCGTGTCAGTCAGCCAATTTCTTTTGGACAACGGCATTGAAGACAAAGGTCAGTTGATCACTCTGGTTCAAGCCGTTGCAGCAATTCCCTGGGGAGAAGCGCGGACAGTTTCCGAGGTTCTTTTTTTGAATAAAGGAACGTGCACGGGAAAGCATCTGCTACTGCAAGAGTGTTTGCAGGAACTCGGGATTCCATTCCGGTCGGTTGTCTGCACATTCCGGTGGGAGCGACAGAATATTGATTTCCCGCCGCAGCTCGGTGATCTTTTGAAAGATCAATCGTGGGAACATGGTCACAATTTTATTCAGCTTAAGGGAAAAGGGGATACGTGGATCGATGTGGATGTGACGTGGGATCCGCTCCTGCATGCATACGGATTTCAGACGTTGCCCGCGGATTGGGATGGAGCTACATCTTTCATCGGTGTGGATCCTCTGGAGCGGCGATGGGATGGGGCGAATATCACTTCGATGAAGGAGCAAATCATTCAGGATATGACTCCTGCACAGCAAAAAGCGCGCGCCGCATTTCTTAGAGTATTCTTTGATTGGGTTGATTCACTTCGTGTGTAGAGTTGATTATCCGCGCGAGGTCCATCCTCGTATTACGAGGACAAGTTCAGCACGCGTTTGCTCTAGCCAACGTGCAATGCGTTCGAGCTTCGGTTTGGGTCCGGTGATGGTAAATGCACTGCCATTACGATCAACAGAACAACCTTCATCCAGCTTACAAGAACGCATATTTTCGATGATGGTATTTGTGAGTAAGTTTCTCTCCATCTCGTCTTGCGCAAGGGTGCTCTCGCAACATACTTCATCACTGACGCTGATGTGGAGAATTTCTTGAAGCATAGCGGAAATGTATAGTCTGCAGATGAAGGTAGCGCAAGTACTTCAGGAACTTCGTGGCAAATGATCCTTGTTTTCCGCTACCCTTTACCCGTGCACGAAATCACCTACCGTTCGGCCAAATTCCTTGAGGAAATTGCCTCCCATAAAGATAAGCATATTCATATCATTCTGATTGCGACGAAGCCGGACATCATCAAGCAAGTTCCACTCTATCTTGAGCTTAAAAAGAGAGGTCACAATGTCGTTCTCGGTCACACCGGTCAGCATTACGACGAAAACCTCTCCGGTGGGATGCTTAAGGAATTCGGCGTTGAGCCGGATTTTAACTTGAATGTCCGCGGGACCATGCACGAGATCGTGTCGCAGATCATTGGGAGATTTGGCTATCTCATTGGTGAATTAAAAAAGAAGGGGAAGACCGTCATACCGTATGTGCACGGTGATACGACGACCGCTATGGCGGGGGGAATCGCCGGGTACTGCCATATGTTTGGTGCAGTGCATGTGGAGGCGGGGATACGGACGCTGACTCCCGAATACGGGAATACGGGAATACGGGAATACGGGAAATTCGATATGCATGCCTGGAGAGAATTTTTAATGGATCGTAAAAACTGGAAGCGAGGATCGCAGGAGCCGTATCCGGAGCAGTTCAATACGCGTTGCAGCGAGGCAGCGACCGGTATTCATCTTGCACCGGTAGAGCTCGACCGCGAATTCATGATGAGCGAGGGGTTTTCAGAAGACAGGATTTTTGTGGTGGGAAATTCCGTGGCGGACGCGACGATGGAGGCCATGGAAAGGGCAGAAATGGGAGGAAGGGCAGGAAAGGCAAAAATATTTGAGAGGTATCCTATGTTGGCTGATGGTGACTTTGTTCGGTTCTGCATTCATCGGCGGGAGAACTGTGTTTCCGAACGCCGGTTCCGAGCGATCTACGATGCGATGAAGGGATTGATTCTCGATGGCAGAAAAGTGCTTCTCATTAACATGAACCAAACCAAGATGGCGCTGGAGAAATTTGGGTTGGTGCAAGAATTGGAGTCACTTGCGAAGGATCACAAGAACTTTACTTTGAGTGATGTGTGGTCGGAGTACGGTGATGTGATTGCTGCAATGAGTAAGGCAGCCGTCTGTGCAACCGATAGCGGCAGCATGCAGGAAGAAATGAATATCATGGGAATCCCGTGCGTCACGCTTCGGTTTGGGTCTGACAGGTCGGAATCCGCAATTGCTGGAGGCAATCTTATTGCCCCCCCGGTCGATTCTGCTTTGATTCGATCGATGATTGACTATGCATGGGATAACAAAGAGATGCGTAGCGCACCAAAGTTGTATGGGGAGAATGTGAGTGCAAAGTGCATTGATGCAGTGGAGAGGGTATTGGCAAAAGGAGAAGTGTTTAGGGCAGAAGAAGAGAGATTGAGGTTATAGCTGCTGGCTAGTAGGGTTATAGGGATGCTTCAACGTATCCGCGAGGGGCTTACCTTGGTACTCATTGCAGTACTGCCTTTGCACGCGCTTCTCGTTACGGTTGGGACAAAAATTATTGCGGGACCGGGGAATAGCCCTTTACCCATGCTGGCAATCTGGAAGGAGGGTGTCCTCGGAGTGATTTTGATTGTTGCGGCAGTGGAGTGGGCAGGAAAATTAAGAATGAAGAATGAAGAATTAAGAATGGATGTATTGGATCTCTGCATAGTGAGTCTGTTTTTGTGGTCTCTTGTTCAGTCTTTCATTCTTCATTCTTCATTCTTCATTCTTCATTACGCCTTTGGCTTTAAGTACGATTTCCTTCCTCTCATTGCATTCGTCCTGCTCCGTCGCGTGCAATGGTCATCCTCGTTCATCCGCACGGCAGGAGCTGTGCTGCTGGGCGTGGGTTGCATAGTCGCTCTCTATGGCATTATTGTAATGTTCTTGCCGATGTCGTGGTTTACGGTTCTTGGCTATAGCGATCTTCATTCTCTCTATGTTCCCGGAGGACCGCTGGCGCCGTTTCAACAGATCGAATCTATCAGCATCCGCAGAATGCAGTCGACGTTTAGTGGGCCGAATCAACTTGGGTTATGGCTATTGATTCCTGTGAGCATGTTGCTTACTACTTTGTCTTCAAAAAAAGTTAATGGTTACGGGTTACGGGTTACGAGTTTCATTCTCATGTTCATTGCCATTGCCTTGAGTTTTTCCCGTGCTGCCTGGATCGCAGCTGCGGTCATCTCTGGAGTGGCGCTTTGGAAATATTTGCCTAAAGGAACACGGGTGGTTGCGGGTTCTGCGTTCCTGGGTGCGGGCATAGTGATTGTTGCGAGTGTATTGATCCTCGCTCCCGATGTGGTGCTGCGCGCTGCTTCCTCCACCGGTCATATCGAACGCCCTCTTCAAGCTTTGCAGATGATGAAAGAACATCCTTGGGGGCTTGGGCTTGGTACGGCAGGTCCCGCAAGTAACCGCTTTAGTGACACATGCATCGATCTTCCCGCGGGATCGGATGCCACGTGGGCAACTCCGCACACGAATCTTTGTGTCTTCGTCGGCGGAGAGCAGGCACAACCCAATGATCGGGCTTGTGCATGCCCTGTGCTGCCGGAGAACTGGTATTTGCAGATCGGCGTGGAGCTGGGGTGGATAGGGTTCGCGTTGTATCTGGTTTTAGTTGTTCGGCTTTTGCAACGTCTGATGAAATTAAGAATGAAGAATGAAGAATTAAAAATGACATTCTTCATTCTTCATTCTTCATTCTTCATTTTCCTCGGCATCTCCATCGCCGCCCTCTTCCTGCATGCATGGGAAGACAGCGCTGTTGCATACACGGTATGGATTCTTTTGGCCGTCGTCCTTACTCCACAACAAAAACGTCCGTTGAATCCATAGGATTGATAGGCTCATCGGGTAAATATCGCAATGCTGCCTGAAGGAGTTGTTGAGCACAGGCCATGGGTTCGAGAATACGATTGTCTTCTGCTGCGTTAGGTGCACGTTGCATTGCCGTTTGAAATATGGAGATAAGTGGTCTTGTGACAATAACTTTTTGCAGGAGAAAATCTTCGGGTGATAATCTTCTTAATTGGCTCGGATCCATTGTTCTTTCAAGTTCTGCCCTTCGTTCGTCTATAACAGAACTAATGAGTGTAAGTGTCTCTCTTTTGAATGCTTCTGCTTCTTTGGCAGCGTCGGCAAGATTATGACTTCCGTGCAGGCGCACAGCGATGCCACTCAATGTCTGAGTGCAGGTCTGGAGCTTCTGTTGTACGTTTTCTCGTAGTGTCATATGGATGCACATTCTCCTTTTATGGGAAATTTTGTCAATTCTCTTCCCTCACTAGTAAGCTGTGCTCATGGACGCACCTGTACACGCCGGCAGCATTGCGATTCTGGATTTCGGCGGGCAATACGCTCATTTGATCGCCAGCCGCATCCGGCGGTTTGGGTACCCTTCTTACATTTATCCGTGTGATATTGATCCGCAAGCATTGAAAGGCGTTGCTGGCATCATTCTTTCCGGTGGGCCACAAAGCGTGTACGAGGAGGGAAGCCCGCAGGCGAACCCGAAGATTTTTGATCTTGGTATCCCGGTACTTGGACTTTGCTACGGCCACCAGTGGATGGCGCAGGCACTCGGCGGAAAAGTCGCGCCGGCAAAGGTGAAGGAATATGGGAGCACTGTAGTAGGGAAAATTAAGAATGAAGAATTAAGAATGAAGAATGATTTGTTTGTCGGATTTCCAGAAGAGTGGACAGTCTGGATGTCGCATGGAGATGAAGTCGCGGAGTTGCCTACGGGATTCGTTCGTACAGCGAGCACAAAAGATTGCATCAACGCAGCGATGGCGGATACCGAGCGACGATTATTCGGTATCCAGTGGCACAACGAAGTGACACACACGGAGCATGGTATGGAGATTCTCAAAAGATTTGCAGCGCTCTGTAAGCCTGCACAGTGGTCTATAAAAAGTTATGCGGATCACGTTGGTACACAGATCAAAAAAGAAGTTGGTGATAAGAATGTCTTCATGCTCGTCTCTGGCGGAGTGGATTCCACGGTTGCATTCACATTACTAAACAAAGTATTGGGTGCGGATCGTGTGCAGGGATTGTTGGTGGATACAGGACTGATGCGTAAGGACGAGGTGCAGATGATTGAAGAAGCATTCGCGAAGCTTGGCATCAGCAATCTTCATATCGAAGATGCATCGGACGAATTCTTCGCAAATCTTAAAGGTGTGTGTGATCCGGAGGAGAAGAGAAAAATTATCGGCGACACATTTCTCGCAGTACAGAAACGTGTCAGTGAAGAGATGGGATTGAAGATGGATGAGGGATGGATGCTGGGGCAGGGGACGATCTATCCGGATACGATTGAAACAGGTGGTACCAAGCACGCTGACAAGATCAAGACGCACCACAATCGTGTGGAGGCGATTCAGAAGCTGATCGATCAGGGACTCGTCATCGAGCCGCTGAAAGAATTGTATAAAGACGAAGTGCGTATTCTTGGTGAAGAACTTGGGTTGCCTCATGAGTTGGTGTGGAGACACCCGTTCCCGGGGCCCGGGCTGGGAGTCAGGATTTTGTGTGCCGGAAGTACCGAAAAAACAAGAAGCGAAGAAATTGCCAAAACACCATTAACAATTTCCCATTCCTTCTC
>CALRCM010000026.1 GCA_943354555.1 Candidatus Peribacteria bacterium
GATTCCGATCCGAACAAGAACAAAAAAGCAAAGCTCTATACAACGATCACCTATCAGGAAGCACTCGAGAAGCATCTCAATGTTATGGATCAGGCGGCATTCAGCCTGTGCGCGGAACAGAAGCTTCCGATTCGCGTATTCAATTTTCATTCCAAGTCTGCGCTTCTCAAGGCTGCTCTTGGAGGAGATGTGGGAACGCTTGTGCACTGAATCACGTGCAAAGACGCACTGCCAGTGCGTCTCTACGGAAAGGTGCGTAAGAGAATCATCTTTGGTATGCTGCTTGCATGCCCACCGACCCACGCCTCACGCAGTTCCATCAATCCGCAGAAAAGGTATTCGCACACCTTCTTTCTGAGTTTAGTAAACTTCAGACCGGTCGCGCATCGGCTGCCCTTGTAGAGACCGTTTCCGTTGAAGCTTACGGTCAGCGTCAGCCACTCAAGGCCATTGCAGGAATCTCCATACAGGACAGCAAGACGATCGTGATACAGGCGTGGGATCGTACCATCATGGGAGATATTGAGCGTGCTTTACAGGCCGGTGATCTTGGAGGATCTGTGCAAAATGATGGAACCGTTATTCGTATCATCCTTCCTGCAATGACGCAGGAGCGAAGGGAACAACTGGTAAAAGTTGTATCTAAACTTGCTGAAGAGGCACGTATTTCTCTTCGTCAGCAGCGACAGGCGTCACATGATGCGATCAAGCAGGATAAAGATGAGGATGTGCGCGATACCCTTCTCAAAGAGCTTCAGAAGGCTGTGGATGATATGAATGCGAAGATTGATACCTTGAAGAAGAGCAAAGAGGAGGAACTGATGAAGGTGTAGCGAGACTGCTCATCTGGTATTCTTCCAACATGTCTGTTCCCCGTATCGCCGTCGTCTCCTTTCCCGGTAACAATTGCGAAGTCGAGTCTTTGCGGGCTCTCAAGGAAGCGGGAATGGAAGCGGTATTTTTCCGATGGAACGACGATCGGAAGAAACTGAAGGACATTGATGGATATTTTATTCCCGGAGGATTCAGCTACGAGGATCGTGGCAGGTCCGGAATGGTAGCTGCACGCGATCCCTTGATGGATTTCATTGGTCAGGAGGCAGAGTCAGGCAAGGTGGTTATAGGAAACTGTAATGGTGCACAGATCCTCATAGAGAGTGGGCTTGTGCCTTTTGGTGGCAATCTCGACATGAGCCTTGCGCGTAATCTTTCCGGTGGAAAGTCTGTGGGATTTCTTAGCGAGTGGGTGTGGATTACGCCGTCTTGCAGTTCCGATCGCTGTGCAACTTCCAACTGGAAGGGGAGTATGCATTTGCCGATTGCTCATGGAGAAGGAAGGTTCACGACGCGTGACAAAGATCTTCTCCAAGAACTGAAAAAGAACGACCAGATCGCATTTCGGTATTGCGACGAACAGGGAAATATTTCGGAGGACGCTGCCATTACTCCCAACGGTGCAATGTATGCGATAGCTGGCATCTGTAATCCCGCCGGTAATGTTGTTGCTCTTATGCCGCATCCGGAGAGGACACTGAGCGTCAAGCCGTATTTTGCGTCGATGAAGAAGTGGATTGAGGCAAAAAAATTAACAGGACCGCAGCCAGAAAGGCTGCTCCCTATGAGGAATGAAAATAGAGCGGGAGCAGAATTTCTTCCTGCGGCACATGCTCATCCAATTGAACTTTTTATTGATACCGTGATAACAAACAACGAAGAGAGAACGGTTGAAGCTGCTGCACGCAGGATTGAACCTTCCTTGCGGTTAAAACAGCTCAAATATATTCCCCTGAAAGGGGAGCCGTCGGAATACCTACGCCACATAGCGAATTTCAATCCGAATAAAGAGGTGGCGTACATACGTCGCGGCAAGATCCTTTCACGCTGGAATGCACATACGAAGTCTGAAGAGCAGTCATCATCGAACGTACTTTCCGGTATGAGCCTTCTGCGTCGCGATGAACCTTTCGATAGGGCAGGGGATTCGGGAATTTGTTATGTCCTCAATGGAATTGATGAACAAAAAATGTGTTCAAAGGATCTCCTAGAGATTTTCGCCAACCCGCACGCGTCGACGCTGAGACGCTTGTCATAATATGACAATTACTGTTGTAGTTTCAGTCTCCGCATTAACTCGCACACGGGGATCTTTGTTATAGCAGCCATCGTTACAACGTCATACTGATGCCCGTCTCCGTGCCCGTTTTGTAATTCTCGAATAGCGCTATTCTCTCGAAGACGCGTCTCAACTCCCTGTTTCCCATGAATTTGATGTACTTCTAGATCAGTGAGCTCAATAGAAAAGTGCATATTGAAATACTATTATTTAGTGTCATGATGTCAATAAACCCCTCAAAGAAATGAACAGATTTATTCTCCTCGCCTACAACATCCGCTCGCTTTGGAACATCGGTTCGCTGTTTCGTTCCTGTGATTGTTTTGGCGTCGAGAAGCTCATTCTTGCCGGGTATACAGCAACTCCTCCGCGTAGAGAGATTAGTAAAACTGCTCTGGGAGCCGAGGAATGGATACCATGGGAGCATCATCCCGAGCCCCATGATGTCATCCTGAGCTTGTCGAAGGAGGGTTGGTGCATTGTTGCGCTCGAGCAGTCGGAGAAATCCATTCCTTTAGAAGACTATTCGCCCAAGGAAAAAACGTGTCTCATTGTCGGGCATGAAGTCCTCGGTGTTCCTCAGGAAATTCTGACACTCTGCGATGACATTGTTCACATCCCCATGTTTGGGAAAAAGCATTCACTCAATGTCTCCGTTGCGGCAGGTATTGCACTTCACCAATTGAGAAACAGATAACGGCGTATTCTATTGCCAAATCCTAAGACATTTCTGGCTGCTCTTGCCTCAAGTGCATACGTTCTTGCTACTATTCTATTGTGCCGATCGAACTTACTCCCACGCAGCTTAGTTTAGCTTCCACATTGTCACAGCATTCTCAAGATGCCTGTGCACTCGTGGGGCTCAAGTGCCAGAAGTGCGAGCCGCATCATTTCTACCTCACCATAAACCGGTACTACGGAAGAGTGCAGGGAATGTCCAGCGAGGTAGATCGCTGCATCGACTGGTGTATGAGCAAAGGAAAGCTGGTCTTCACCGCACAGCGCTTCGGTAACTGGTGCGCGAATAAAGTGAAGTGGGATAAAGAAGAGGAGCGCAAGAAACAGGAAATGATGGCACAGAAAAACATCAAGCATAGTTACGTAGGACAAGCAGCATACGAAACACTTGATGGTCGGGGCGGCGGGACTTGAACTCGCGGCCTCCTGGTCCCAAACCAGGCGCTCTAGCCAACTGAGCTACGCCCCGATGTGACGATCATACAGCTAAAAATACTCATGGGGCTAGAGCGCAATTAGGCGATTATTTGATTGCTCGTCCGACAAAGCGGACTCGACCCAACTGAGCTACGCCCCGATGAGGTTATCATACAGTGAAAAATACCCATGGGGCTAGAGCACGACCAGGCGATTATTTGATTGCTCGTCCCGCATGCGCGGGACTCGACCCAACTGAGCTACGGCCCGAACAGAGGCATAGTATGGGATTTTTTGTATCGAGGCCAGGCTGCGTTGCATTACTCTCCTGCCTTCTCCTCCAGCCTGAGCGCTCTGTTCCTACTCCGAGCAGAATTCTGGATAATCGCTCTGCGGCTTTTTGGAGAGGGAATGGAGAGAGCGCGTCTCTTTTGGGAGTTCCTCAGCGCACTCTCTGATTGCTTGACAGCAGCATCTCTGCGCTTATCCGCTGCGTCCTTTCGCAGCCAGAAATTCTGGTCAAGTCTCTGGAGATTTACTTCAACTTCTTTGTCACTTTCCATCTCCTTTTTCTTCGTACTCAGACACCGCCTGTACAAAAAAAGGTGCGCAGCGTTCTTCGGTACAGCATCGTAACCGAGCTCCGTGAGACAGGGGGCAGAAAAGTCGGTTGCTGGGATCGCTGTTGCGAATAGGACGGAAGCTACAAAAGTAATCATGCACACAGTATAGGATGTTTACGGTGCAAGGGCTACAGAGATTTATTTTCTGGTTTTCTGGCTCTGTTCCTTACTATTCCCTATACTCACCGCATGCGAAAAATCACTCTTGCCGTTGCGATTATTCTGCTTGCGGGTTGTACGCAGGCATCCGAACCTCTTGCGGGATCTGAAAAGGATTACCCACGGTTATTCGTTGAAGGATTTTCTGTCGAGGCAAAAATCCTCAATATTCAACGTGAGGATGTCTATATCTTTGATTACCTGACGGAAGACGAAACATATGCCGAACTTCAGATGCTTGGCGAAAATGGCCGTAGCATTGGGGATGTGAAGCTTCCTTGGGAAAAGGAGCCTGCAGTTCATGTGTTTGCTACCGGCAGGCAAATCGCTGTTTATGTGGGATCGACAGTGATAGTGCTCAATGATCTTTTGAAAGAAGGCGGAGAGCAGATCGTTGGCGATGCACTTCCCAAAGGCGTCACGATGCCGTCCATAGCATCCTCTGCGCAAAGCTCCAGCCTGTAATCACGGTCATGCAATAGGAGAAGTTCGTGTACCTCTCCGGAGAGAGGATTATACTTCTGTCGTGCCCGTTCTCACGCTTTCTACACCGCTTGCAGAAGTACTGCGTACCACGCGAGATCATTTGGATGCATTGCGCGAAATGAACATCACGACAGTCGAAGAGATGATCCTGTATCTTCCGCGATCGTACGAAGATCTTTCACAGACACAGACGCTCACGTCCGCGCCTCTGGATACGAAGGTTACTGTACGCGGGACGATCAATACTCTGAAACTCGTGCGGACGAGGCATTGTAAAATTCTCATCAATGCGCTTTTTATCGGTCACGATGGAGCAATTGCGCATATTGTCTGGTTCAACCAGCCGCACATCATGCGGATGCTCAAGGAAGGAGATGAAGTAGCTCTCACGGGCAAAATCACGGAAAGCGGGTACAAGCTCACCATGAGCAGTCCGCAGTTTGAGCTTGCGGGAGCTCGCCCGCTGCTGCACTCCGGACGTTTGGTTCCGATCTACCCTCAGCACGCGCTCATTTCCACGAAGTGGCTGCGGGAGAAGATGGCGCTGCTTCGGGAGATGATGGCTTTGCTCCCTGAGACTCTTCCAGAGGAGGTCTTAGAGGAGGAAAAATTGCTGGGCCGCGTGGAAGCTGTCACTACTTTGCACTTCCCGGATCGAGCCGAGGATGTTCAACGCGCGCTGGATCGCATAGCGTTTGAGGAAATGTTTGATCTGCAGCGCGAGGCGCTCGAGCGTAAACGCGAAATAAAAAGGCATACGAGTGATCGTATAAAAATCCCAATGGACGTGGAAACCATCCGCAAGTTCTTTCAATCACTGAAATTCACACCGACTGGGAGCCAGAAGATCGCGATCTACGAAATTCTCAAAGATATGGAGCTTCATGAGCCGATGTCTCGTTTGCTTGAAGGGGATGTGGGATCCGGAAAAACACTCGTAGCGACAGCGGTCATGGCCAATGTGCTTCGTCATGGGGGCCAGTGTGCGCTGATGGTTCCGACCGAAGTGCTCGCAAAGCAGCACAGCGAAAGCATCGGCAAGTCGCTCATCCACTTCCACGCATTTCTACAGGCAACGAAGAAAACACGCTTGCCTTCCATTTCTTTGCTCACGGGATCCACTCCTGCTGCCGATGCGCAAAGCATAAGGATGGGGCTTGCTGCTGGAACCGTGGATCTCGTCATCGGTACCCATGCGCTTATCGAAGATACTGTCCAATTCAAGGATCTCAAACTGGTCATTGTCGATGAGCAGCATCGCTTTGGCGTAGCCCAGCGTCAGCGTCTTGCGGAAAAGGGAAGTCCGCATTTTCTTGCGATGACGGCAACCCCCATTCCACGCACTCTCGCGCTCACCGCTTACGGCCATCACGATCTTTCGGTGCTTCTGGAGAAACCCGGCAATCGTAAAATTATTCAGACAAAAGTGGTATCTCCCCGCGACCGTATCACTGTTGAGCGTTTCATTGATCATCAGATCGCTGAAGGCAGGCAGGTGTTTGTCATTTGTCCACTGATCATCGCGTCGACAGCAGAGGGGATGGAAGAAGTACGATCGGTCGAGCGAGAGAAGGAGAGGCTCTCCCAGACATTTTTACGGCGTCGCATTGGGATGCTCCACGGCAAACTCGTTCCTGCGGAGAAGGAGAAGATCATGAGGGCATTCAAAGACAGGCACTATGACATTCTTGTATCCACTTCGGTGATTGAAGTGGGGATCGATATCCCCAATGCGACGATCATCTGCATAGAAGGATCCGAACGTTTTGGGCTTTCACAGCTCCATCAGTTCCGCGGACGAGTCGGGCGCAGTGACCATCAGAGCCACTGTTTTCTCTTTACATCCACGCCCGAGCAAGCATCCTCAGCGCGTCTCAAAGCAATGGAGAAGCATGACAGCGGTTTTCTGCTTGCAGAAATCGACCTCAAGCTGCGTGGCCCCGGAGAGCTTTTTGGCCTGCGTCAAAGCGGAATTCCGGAAAGTGCGATGGCAATGCTTTTGAATCCGGAGATTGTGGTGCGGGCGAGAAGAGCGGCGGAGAAGTTTCTGGCGAAAATAGGGTAGGCATTACTTGACACAAAACATTCTTCCGATAGATTCGCTGCGTGATCAGTACTATCTCAATGCTCATGGCGATGATGATGTCCCCTCTGCGAGGCGGGTGTAGGAGCTGATCACGTCCAACTTCACCCTCAAACCCTCGCAGACATGCGGGGGTTTTCTTTATCTGCTAACCTTTTCCACCTTTCTCCCATGGGTCTTCTCTCCCTCCTCTCACCGCGCACAAATCCCGAACGGAAAATCTGGCTGTCCGATACGTATGGCGGACCACTCGATCCGACCCAACGCCCCGATGCCGATGCGATTCTCTGTACACATTTCCGGTCGCAGCCGTTTGATACTGCGGACTACAAGTTCGACACGTTCGGCAATGAGGCTGCAACACAGCATGTTCTTGAACTTATTGTCGGGCTTCATGATCAGATCGATCAGTGCGCGCATTTCTCCAAACGCGAAAAGCGCAATTTCCGCGCAATGGGTACCGGGGTTCTCATCAACGCGGCACCGAGGACGGAGGCTTCTCCCAAAAACGGAGAGAATTTTGTCGTCGCGGATCTCCGGGGAAATATCCGTGTCGTAGCTACACCTCTGTCGGAGCTCTCTCCCGTGAAAAACGATGTCGAGCGTCTGCGTATCGTACCCAATCATGCAAACGGATTGTGGGAGGATCGGGAGCAATTTCGCTCTTCCTATGCAGGTCTCCTGCTCGATGAGAAGTTCGCAAAGAGATTCCCCTTAAAGGAAGCTGATCCAGCTAGCATTCCAGACCCGGATGAGCAGTGGAAGCTTGCATACGTTGATCGGTTTGGAAATCTTATTACCAGCATCAGGGATCCCCGTTTACAGTTACATAAGCTTCAAAATCTGCAAACGTGGCACAGGGGATTCCGTCTCAGGATCGGCGATTGTGTCCGTGATGATCTTGTTTTGGGTAATAGCCTTACCGGTGCAGGACCCGGAAAACTTGTCGTGTACGGTAACGGCAATGTCGATGTGGTGCGCAAGTGGGAGCCACTGGATACAGCGCGTCAGAAGATCGATCGATCAGCGTATTATCAATTCGGGCAGCCTTCGGTCGGGAGCTCCGTTTCCGCGGAGGGTGCTGATCCAGAAAGCAGCGCTGCCATGTAATGGCAAAAATACGTTGTTTTACGCGTTGCGAATGCTAGAATTTCCGTGATTTCCCCGCATTCTATGGCCGACCAGCCCACACCTCCGCCTCCTCCACGTCCCGGTGATCCGGTACCGACAGGGGGACTCGATCCCTCGCAGGTCTTCGCTTCCCCTCCGCAGACTCCTGCTGCACAAGGAACGCAGGGTGCTCAGGCTTCTGGTCAGCAGGGAGGGGCAAATCCACCTCCGCCTCCAGCGGATATGGGACCGCCTCCTCCTCCCGTAGGAGTTGTTGCGACGAAGGAGATGGGGTATGACGACGAAGACATCAAGATTCTCGCACAAGTTGGAAACTATCGATTTGGCTCGATTACTACATCGTTGAGTAACGACAAGGTCGCTATTCCCGCTCATCCGGAAACGAAGTTCGATGAGCAGAAGTTCCTCACGCTTCTTCGCGGCAGCATCTCGCTGACGCGTGATGAGAAGTGGCGCATCATCCAGGCGATGCCGAAGCTCTCGCAGTTCCAGATCGACGAGCTGCAGAAAATTCTCGAGGAAGAGAGGCGAAAATTCTCTGAGCTTTCTCCTAAGCATCTCCTACAGCTTCAGCGTCTAGAACAAAAGCACAGTGAAGACTGGAAAGATCTTCAGGCTGTTGTTGTCCAGCAGGGTGCCCGTCAAGAGGAGCAGAACCAGGCGGAAGAGATCAGAAAGCAGCTGGGATTGTCTTGAAATGGACTAAAAGGACGAAGAAGAAGAGGACTACAAGGAACACCTCCTCTTCCTCTTCGTCTTTTTAGTCTCCTTCGTCCTCTTCGTCCTTTTTTCCCTACGCAATATTCATCCTATACACCACAAAAACTGCAACTCCCGTAATGCTAACCACCATGCCTTTCGTGATGCCCTTTCCCCATGCCTGGTGTAGGGTGTGGAACACAAGAAATACATATGCCGCAAGGGTAAAGCTTAGTACAAGAGGTGAAAGCATCAGTGCTTCGACGTAGGGAATCTCCACTGGTAGATTGCGGGAATGCGCATACCATCCTACTGCATAGACAATAGAATAATACGCCAGAAGCCACCCCGCGTAGAGACGTAGCGTCGCTGCGATTGGAAGATACACTTTGTGTTGTGACGTTTCTGTGCTTTCTACTACGGGTACGCCAGACGGTGATTCTGCAATGTGAATAGGAATGATATCCTTTGAACGCAATTCTTCATTTGCAGCATCGATGTCGACAGCTTCTACTTCGCCCTTGAGTGAGGCGCCCGTGAGATCCGTAGCGGTGTAGGAGAAGGAAGGCATACCTGCAGTATACGATGCTACTGAGGTCTCTGGTAGCAATTCGCAGTCGCGAAGTGAAGGACTATTGCTCCATCACTCTCACATGCGTCGTCATATAGCGCACTGCACTTTCAAGCTTTGCGTCTGCCGTGATCGCGAAGTGACGTCCCTGCGTCCAGCTGCGATATCCTGTAACGGTGCTTCCGGAAATGCGTACTTCACCGTCAGTATGATTGGTGGATGCAATGTCTCCTCCAATGAGATCAATTGCAATGATACCGGATCCGAGTGCTTCAAATTCTTCCGAACTCACCTCAACGTGCCAAAGGGTGTCTGCCTTGTTTCCAAAAGAGATGTACCACCAATTTTTATGGACGGGAACGCAGAATCCGATGTGCGGAGAGCAGTAGAGCTGTGTCCAGCGAGCATCACTGATGTCCTCCTTCACCATTTTGGATACTCGCAATGACACATGTACATCGGATTCTGGAGGGCGCATCGATGACGTCGATGATGGCTTTGGCGATAATTGAGCTGAAGCCGATATAGGGGATGTGGACGCTGGGATGGCTGTGGCTAGAGAACTTGAGTTTTCTCTACTCGATGGTTCTGATGAAACGGAGACTGGATTTGCAGAGGATGCGCTGATGGGAGAAAGACCGGTGATTTGCTCCACGCGCATAATAATTCCTCCTGCTTCCGCGGTTGGGCGAAGAGCACCGAATACTTCGACAGATGTGCCGATGAAGGGCTCAAAATCCACTAACGTGCTTTCCAAAAGAATCATGCGGCCATCGCCAAGGGAAAGCATGTGCGTGCCCTGCTGGTAGATACTGGGTCCGATTGGCTCGAGAGTCCCGCGATAGCTGACATTTCTCGTTTCCTGAATCTCTTGCGAAGAATATGTCACGGAAGATGTATTTTGCTCAGTAATCGATGGTTTTTCTGTATTGCATGCACTCACTGTCAGTGCGCAGATGCAGATCGGGAGGATACGATTTCGCATAGGGAAGATAGTCTACAGGATGCGACTGACAAAAAACAACGGCGGCACTTGGCCGCCGTTGTTCTCTACAACAGAGATTATTTCAACATTTCGTCGATAACAGTTTTGAATGCACTGAATGGCTGAGCGCCGGAGACATTACGGCTGTCCTCAGTTTCATTGTTCAAAATGATATTTCCTGGTGTGCCATTCACTCCAGCGGCGGAGCCACCTGTCATATCGTCCGTAACGCGCTGAGCGTGTTTGCCGCTACTAAGACACTCTGTGAACTTTGCCTCATTGAGCCCTACGGTTTTGGCATGCACGGCAAATTGCGCTGGATCTGCGACTCCCTTCTCCATCAGTATATCCGTCATCTCCCAGAACGCATCATTGCCCCCAAGCTCAGCAGCACACTCGGATGCCTCTGCAGCTTTCTGTGCGTTGGCATGGAACGGCAGTGGATAGTGACGGTAGACCCAGTTCACGTCATCACCATACGTTTCAAGAATCTGCAGCATCGTGGGGTGGTTGCGTGAGCAGAACGGACACTCGAAATCCGAGTATTCGATTACGGAAACCTTCGCCTTGGGATTGCCGCGGATATGGTCGACTTTGGCATCCACAGGTTTCACATCGCCAGCAGGGGGTGCCTCGGGGGCATCGGAAGGAGCGGAAGGGATAGAAGGAGGAGTAGGGGCAGAAGGCGATGGAGTAGCTACACTTCCGGTGCCGAGCATGTATCCGACAATGACGCCGACAAGGCCCATGCTGACGGCGAACCAAGGATTATTGGAATTGGTAGGTACAGGTGTTGTCATAAAAAATAATGAAGGAAAAAAAGAATAAAGATCGCAAGGAAGAGTAGCTGTCTCATTCCCTGCGCACAACCGTCGCTATGAGAAGGCCGGCTGTTTTCCCAGGTGGCTTCCTGTTGCGCTGCACTTCGTGTTGGGGATTCATGCTTCCATCTAGATGATGGAGAGCAAACGGTGAGGTCGTTAATGCTGCGTTATGCGATCCACTCTGAGGCGGGGCCAGAAGCAGTGCCAAGGGCGATCCAGAACATTTCTTTCCTTCGCCACAGGGGGAAGTGTCAGGTGGGCTCTGCGTATCCGGATGTGGCGTCATGAGCATGCACAGTGGTGCACGTGTGTCCGGAGTCATCAAAGCGCTTTGCTCATCTGTAGCGATCTGTGAAGCAAATGCCATCCCAACGCTAAAAAGTGAGCCCGCGCAGAGCGAGATATGTGAGCTTAAGACAAGAGTAATGACTATTACGCGCTGAAGCATAGCCAAGGAAGGCTACCAAAGATTCCTACCAAATGAAACGGTATCTCACCGAGCAGTGATCGCTGTGTATTTGTACACGATACTCCGGGGAAGCTCTTTGTATGAAGAAAGTATTGGATGCACCTCGATGGCACCACTGGGGTACTCCACTCGTTGGAGCCAGCCGATCTCATTGGATTTTATTGTTCGTCCTCTGTCACTGAATTCCTGCGGCGCACTTCCGGTAAAGAATGGTCCATCCATACTTGCTACTCTTCCGTCCGGCGTTCCATAGATGTAGACAAAGGCATCATCGCCTTCGTCGAAGGACTGGATCACCACCGGATGCCCTGTGTCATTGGTAAATGTCAGATCCTGATGACCGTAGTAGACGGTTGCATCCAGTCCTACGCCGCCTTTTTCGTAGTAGCTGACATACATGCTGTGGCTTTTGCGTTTCCCGACGGGAAGTCCTGCCTGAAGAATTCCTCGATAGAGCGTCGTGGATGTCTGGCAGATGCCTCCACCTGGCTCCATAACAAGCTCTCCGGCGCTAATAACTTTTGCAAGCTTCCAGCCACGCCGCTCGCTTACGGGGCCACCAAGAGTTGCATTGAAGGAAAATTCTTTGCCGGGTAATACCACAACATTATTGATGTGCTCACGAAGGGCTTTGCGGACATTGAACACTCTGCCGGCAGGGGATCCGGCAAAATTCGAATGTCCAGCACCAATAAGTGTGAGCTCCCCAAGATCCATTCCGGACGTGTTGATGACAGCACCTGCGACGAACTCCGGTGCCAATACGAGCTCCCTCATGTTATTTTCCAGTGCGAACCGTATCCGGTTTGCCGTATCAGGGATATCGAGAACGTAGCCCGGCTTTGCGGCATTCGCTGTGACTGTACGAAGGATGTCTCCCGCAGCCTGCACATCCGTAATCTCTGAATGCACCGGAGCTTCGAGCATGGGGAGATAGTTTCCGGCGATCGTCTGCATCATGCGGTCATGCGACAGTCCTGTAGTGATGTGACCATTTCTTGCTTCCGTAACAATCCATAGAGGATAGCGCTGGGGTCCTACGATCCACTCCTTGCCTGCTTTTCCATCTTGCCGCTGCAGGGTCACGTGTACGGAGGACTTCAAAAAAGTTCTTCGCTGCGTTACCACAGCAACGGCATCCGTGAATGGTGCGGCAAGCCCCTGAGAGAGTATGCGTGTACGCAGCCGGCTCGCGACACGGTGTACGGGATTTTGCAGGTCAACAATGTCTTCGGTTGCATAGTCTTGCGAAAGCGTAAGATTCGCTCCGAGGATAAATGCCATCGGGTTGTCTTTGAGCCGTGTGAGTTCTCCTCTTCCGGATAAAACGCAGCAAAGAGCGACTCCCGAGAAAGCTAGTATTCTGGCCAGATAATGTTCTTTTTTTGTCATGATGTCTGTTTGTATTATTATAACATAATTTATAATAAAATCAAATTCGATTCATCACACGTAACCTTGCTATGGTTGGCACATGGAAACGGAGATCATCAGTGCTTTGGATACCTACATAGGATTTCGTTCTATTGCAGGAAATACCACGCAAAAGCAGGCTTGTCTTTCGTGGATAGAGAAAGAGTTTTTACCGGATGCCTCCTGCAAGCGTACTTCCGGATCGTGCAATGAATGTCCGTATCTTCTTCTTGAGCATCCGCAAGCACAGTGGTTATGGTTTGCGCACTGTGATGTCGTTCCTGCATCAGAGACTCAGTTTTCTCTGAGCCGAGATGGTGACACTCTGCGGGGCAGGGGAGTGAAGGATATGAAGGGTGCAGCACTGCCGTTTCTCCTCGCCTATCGCGATGCCTGCAGAAAGGGGAAGGTGCCGGAGGTCAGTATTTTGCTTTCCACGGACGAAGAAATCGGCGGGAGAACCATTCCGGAACTCATCACCAAGGGCCTGCGGCCAGAGATCGCCTTCACACCGGATACCGGAAGCGCTGTGGGTATTGTCGTGGAGCATAAAGGGGCAGTCTGGGCGGAGCTTCGCTGTGAGGGAAGCAGCGGACATGGGGCAATGCCGTGGACAGCGCGTAATCCCCTTATGCTTCTCTCCGAAGCACTGTCGCGCATCGCACAGCAGTATCCCCCCGGTACAGAAAACGATTGGAGGACTACGATCTCTCCGACGATCCTGCAGGGCGGCGACGCGCAAAATCGCATTCCGCAATCAGCCACCGCGATACTAGATATCCGCTATCCTCCGGATAAATTTTCCTCGGTGCAGAATGTTCTCGATACCATTACACAATGCCTTCCGCAGGGGTGTGTGCTCACGATCAGGGAATCTGCAACTCCTTTACGTACGGACCGGAATCATCCTTTCATCCGGAAGTACGAAAAGATCGTCACAGATGTGCAGGGAGCTCCACCGACGTTTATCCGTGAGCATGGCGCAACGGACGCGAGACATTTCTGCGCTGCAGGGGTTCCCGCATTTCTCTACGGGCCGCGGGGTGGGGGACTCCATGGAAGCGACGAGTGGGTGTCGCTGTCCTCTCTGATGGATCACTATCGCATCTACGAGCGGTTATTTATTTCTTTGGACTCTCGCGGATAGCAATGAGAAGCAGGATTGTACCGAGGAAAATAACAACGTTGACCAGCCAGATGCTCATGTAGTGGGAATGCATCGACATTTGATCCATCCCTAGAAAGATATCCGCAAGCTTTTCCATACTCACGTCGCGTCCGGCAAGCTCGCGGACCTGGAGTGGCTTACTTGCGAATTGGAGTTCACTGAAAAGTGTGACGCCAATCATCAGCGCGAATGCTGCAAAGGCAATAAACATCTTCAAACGTGCTATGGGATGAGCATCACTTCCAAATAGGTGTTTAAAAAATATACGCATGAATCCACTATAATCGATCAACGCTTCGTTTTGCAAATGCTATCGGTTTCCGCGTTCAACGACATTGAGGCGCTGCGCTTCCTTCGCTATCAGTCTGCGGCTTGGGCGTAGCGAAACGCGCTCGTTCGGGCGCACATTGCTTGCACGATCTGTGCCCTCGAAGAGGCTCGGGAACACATCCCAGTCACCGGTACGTACGGCGCGTCTGTGTGCGCTTACAAGAATCTTGCGCACTCTGCGGTTTTCGGCAGCAAACAGAATAGGATTAAGCGGCTCTGCCCATGTGTTTCTCCAGGCGTTGTATTCCGTTGCCATCCTCTCTTGGTACCTCTTCTGCTCTCCGGCAAAGGGGTACTGGGTGTCCGGCGATTGACTCCATTCAAGGTTTCTCCCCGAACGGACAATAGTACCTTGGGGTTCAGGCGTGGCAACAGCGACCAGAGAGGAGGGGGCAAAAAATGTGAGGGCTGAGATCATTGCAACAATGGTGCGCATAGAAAGTGGGGAAGCAGGAGGGAAAGACTAGCTGCATTTTGGAGATTGTAAAGTTCGGTGGACGTATTTTGGTTGGCCAACCGTTGAATGGAATACTCCACCTTATTCTATTCCCAATGCGCGTCGATGATCTCCAGTACTGAGTAAAATGAGCACAAGAGCATCATGGTCTTTAACGTATCGCAGTAACCAATCCGTCCCGATGTGACATTCTCTCGTATTTTTCAGTTTTCCGAACAATGCATGATCACGGTATTTTTTTGCCAAGCGCTCTCCGGCAGCGAGGAGTTCAATGACGTATTCGAGCTTCCGGATATCAACACCAGACTTCTGAAGGCGCTTGAAATCCTTCTTTATCGTTTCGTGGCCTGAATGTCATACTGTCTCATTCACCAAGTATAGCTTCATGAAGGCTTTTTGCCGAGGAATACTTCTTTCCATATTTCTTCGTCCATGCCAGTTCTTTCAGTATTTCGTCCTCTTCGGAAGGCGTGAGGCCATTTTCCGTCAGGATATCAAACGGAATTCCTTTTTTCTCGATAATCTGCACAAGGTAAATATTAATGGCCGTGCTCAAATCCAGACCCAATTTGCCAAGGATTACCTGAGCGGCCTTTTTTGTCTTGCTCTCTGTTCTGACTTGAATGGTCGTCATGGAACTATGATATATCACTGTAATGACAATGTCAATACAATGTCATTACGGCGGAGGTGAAGGAAGAAGTTCACGCCGGAATCTCCTTCCACGCCGAACGCATTGAAACGAACGCAACGAGGAGAGCGATTCCGCCGATGGTACCGCTTACGAGGAGTGCATAGGGAATGCTGCGCGCATCAGCGAGTGCTCCGACAAATGGTGATGCGCAGACGAAGAGGAGGCGGCTGAAAAATGAACGTACGGAGAGCACAGTAGCTCGCACATCAGAAGAGGTCATACGATTGATGAGGTCGGCGCTAAGAGGACCCACGAAGTGCCATGATAAACGGCTGATGAGAAAGAAGATAAGGAGAAATGGTGCAGGCGGGAGGCTCAGGGTGAGGAAGCAGACAACGGTCATGAAAGCTGGAATGATGAGAAGCAGGCGATCGTCCACGCGTTTTTCAAACCATGAGACCGACTTGGCTGCGAAAGCACCAGCCGCAACGGTCACGGCATGCGTGATGCCAAAGAGCGCTACCGGTACACCGACCAGATTCTGGTACGGCTGGAAGAACCAGAAGAAAATAAGGGACAGACTGGAGATGAGTCCAAAGGTGAGAATGACCATCCGAAGTCCCGGATGTCTGAAGAGCGCATGCGCTGAAACACGTAGTATCGTTTTCAGATGCTGGGACTCCTTAAGGGTATGACGCTTCGGTTCATGGAGTCATGCGGCGATCACTACGGCAAGTGCCATAGGTATAGCCGTAAGCCACAGGGGAAGCACCAGACTGACAGCACCAAGAAGACCGCCAAGAATGCCACTCGCCGCTTCCGTATTGAATTCGTAGAATGCCTGGTTGCCGGCGATTTTTCTGTACTCACGCTCACGACCAAGCTCCAGAAGTGTATCGTAGGTCATTGCTTCGATAGTTCCCGAGAGGAGGCTGGACCCGATACCGACCAGAATTTCCGCAAGCAGGAAACGCGAGAAGGTTTCTCCGGTTGCATACGTAAGGTATGCCGCAAAGCCGAAGCAACACCCGAGTACCAGCGTGTTCCTCCGTCCCCAGCGGTCTGCGAGGTACCCTGTCGGAATCTCAAGAATGAATACCGTCAGCGCAAAGCCTGCTTGTAGAAGCATGATCTGCTGCAGATTCAGTCCGTGCGACTGCCAAAAGAGCACGAAGATCGGAATCATGAACAAGGCCTGTGTGAGGGCCTGGATCACGTAGAGTTTCCAGATATTGGATGCAATGGCCGGTGCGCGCTTCGCTTTCACGGGTTTATTCTATACATCGTTGTCTTGGTGGCCCAGACCAGGTTCGAACTGGTGACACCTCGCTCTTCAGGCGAGTGCTCTACCAACTGAGCTACCGGGCCACGAGAAGAAGTATACTTGAAACGGAAAAGTAATTGAAAATTGAAAGAGGATATTATAACTCATCCCACACATTTCTGGTCTATTCCCTAATCGAGCAGATGCAGCGATGGATCTACGGCGTACTCTCCGGATTGAACCACATCTGCA
>CALRCM010000027.1 GCA_943354555.1 Candidatus Peribacteria bacterium
GTTAGAACTGACCGACAAATCACTGACTTTTCAGCTTGCAGAGCCGTATTCCAGCTTCCACATTGCACGGGAGGCAGTACGAAAGGAGATTGGTACGTTAGAACCACTCGATTGTGGCTTAGATGAGGTCAGAAAGGATGTTTTTGAGAGAGCAATTTCCGTTTGGAGCGGGATACGGGAATCGAACCCGCGTCTCAAGCTTGGGAAGCTCGCGTACTACCACTGTACTAATCCCGCAGTGAAAGTAATAAAGATCACCTGCGCCACGTGATTGCGAGCAGGGACGTAAAGCGACTTCGTCGCCACGTCCCACGTAAAATAGCTTCTCGCTTCGCAGCGTGCAATTTTACATGGAGCGGATGACGGGGTTCGAACCCGCGACCTGCGCCTTGGCAAGGCGCCGCTCTACCAACTGAGCTACATCCGCAAGCAGAAGAAATCCTAGGGAGCGATGCCTCCAAATGCAAGAATACCCATAGTTTTACAAAACCCCCTCACTGTCTCCGTAGATCGTCGACCGATGCCCAAAAAGCAGGATATGTACGGTCATTTCATCGATGCGAAAGACAATCCGGTAATCTCCGACACGCAGACTCCGGCAACCGCTCAATGATTGCCGCAGGGGTTTTCCGAAGATCTCCGGTCGTGACGTGAGTTTTCGTTCAATGGCCGTCTTGATCCGCTCTTTATCTTTGCGCGGAAGTTTCGCAAAGCGTTTCCAGTCGATCAGTTTGCTATAGCGGATCTCGTATTTCATAGAACCTTTGACCAGAACTCTTTATGGGAAATGGATTTCTTACCCTTCTTTAATCGCTCATCTGCAACTGTAGAAAAATACGCGTCTTCTTCAATCTCCAAAGCCATCTGCAGTAGCTCTGCTGCCTTTGTGGCTTCGGGCACCTGATCGACCATAGCCAGTTTTTTGAGGTAGACCCGCGCTTCTTTTGGGAGGGTGATATTGAGACGTTTCTTGAGAGTTGCCATACGTAAAGCAGGAAGAATCTAAGTGTATCAAAAGTGTATCACTTTATGTATTTGTTGTATAGCATGACTATGTGATGGGTGCCTTACGCCGTCACCGTCAGCAGTACCGGTAAATGGTCGGAGAGATGCACATCGGTCAGGACCTCCGCATGGACATGTTGGATCTCCTTTGAGCAGAGAAAGAGATCCAGAGGACGGCGCGGGTGACAGGCAGGGAACGTGGCATTCTGCGCAGGGCGGACAATGCGAAGATCCGTGGATTTCAGTAACGGCGTGAGTTCCTTCATTCCGCCGTAGTCATTGAAGTCCCCGCAGACGATGGTTTTCTTGCGGCTTTGGACGAGGGTAGCAATCTCCGCGAATTGTTCCTGACGGACTGATGCATGAAGCGAGAAGTGTCCGACGAGCAGAGAGAGATCGTGATCAATCTTCACATCATAGAGCAGTTTCTTTGTGCCATGCCGAAACTCGCGTGCGCGGCAGGGGAGGCGATCGACACCAAAAATGCCGTTACAGTTGTCGCGGAAGAAGGGGAGACGCCGCAGCATGCTCGTTTTGCCGTACTTCGGATCGATGTGCTTGCAGCGATAAGCACCGAAGCTTTTCACGAGTGCCGGATCATGATGCATTTCGAGCAGGCAGCAGATATCCGGTTGCACATTTTGGATGAGAGCGCGGAATCCTTTGTGGATCGACTGGATAACGGAATCTGGTGTATGCAGATACCGCCACGATTGCGTCATATAGCTTCGTAGAGAGCCGTCGAGACCGGTCTCGTATCCGAGATTTAGGAGCAGGATGCGGTGTGTCTGCATTTGTATTATTATATAATAATATGCTATTTATAGCAAATTCCATGAGAATAGCTTTTATGCTACAATACTTCGATGCCTCTTCGCATTCTTATGATCATTGCAGGCTTAGGACAGTCACTCTGTTTTGCCGGAGCTGCACCTTCGCAGGTCAGTGGGGACGTTCCATTGGTCCAGCCGCTCAATCCCACGACAACCAGCATATCCGCCGCAGGAAATAATTTGCCGATTTTCGTCTATATTACCACGGGACTTGGGTGGCTCCATGAAATTGCCGTTGGTCTCGTCATTCTCTGGCTGGTGTTTTCCGGTATCATGATTATGATTTCCGGCAATGATCAGGGAAAGCGCACAGAGGCAAAGGAGCATATGGTTGCAGCCATTATCGGTCTTCTTATGTTATTCCTCCTTGGCTTTATCCTCTCCGTGCTCAACGCAAGCTTTTTCCGGCAATGAAGCGCATGTTCGCTCTTATCGGCGCGGCTCTCACAAGTGTCTACGTGAACACTGCGTATGCGGTTGTCTATCCAATCGCCGACCCATGTCGGTACCTCGATGCTTCACCGCACTGCGGTACGAGTACGGCTCTCGTGGAAACAAGAGTCGGTGCCGCAATGGATAAAGTTGCTGAATTCCTCGCTGTCGGTGGCGGTGGACTTGCTGTCCTTTATACAGCAGTTGGGGGATTGCAGATGCTGTACTCCAACGGCGATGAAGGGAAATTTACCCGCGGGCGCACAAGCATGACGTGGGCGCTCATTGGCTTCGGTCTGGTGCTCGGGTCGCAGATGATCGTGAACTTTATTTACGATCGGGCTGCGGTGGCGGTTGGTACTGCGCCTCTTCTTGATCTTATGAAGTCCGTTGTGAATACCATTCTCATGCTCATGAATGTCCTCTTCGTCATTATCGTTATGGCTGCCGGCATCAAGGCCATCATCGGTCGCGGAAAGCCCGAAGAGTTTTCTACGGCCAAGCGCGCCGTAGGCTATGCGATCGCCGGAGCACTCGTCGTAAATTTGGCACGCGCACTCGCGAGAGCCGTATTCAACATTCTTGGATGATGCTTAAAATTTTCCTCTTTCTGGCATTCCTTCCGTCCCGTGTGGAGGCACTTCCATGGGACTCACGTTGGGACAAATTTCGCAATCCCGTTGCGGGTGCGTCTACGGGGTTTGGAGGGAATTTCCTGAACGAGCTTGCCTGCGGATGGTTTAATTTCATTACAAAATTTGTCGCGTTCGCTTCCATCTGTGCGATCGTGTGGGGGGCAACGACCATGCAGGGAACTGCGATAGATGAAGGAAAGAAGGAAGAGGGAAAAAAAATCATCATCGGCGGGCTCATCGGCCTCGTGTGGGCGGTTCTCGCAGAGAGCATCGTGTCGTTTGTCTACACGTTTGTCGGTACGCTCGTTGGACTCTCCGCAGCCTGGCCGTGTGTTGCTCCAGTGGTCGGACCATAAAGAGCCTGGCTTCTGCTCTACGTGACCATCTGCTAGGCTTTTACTATGTCCCGCCAGTACATCACAACGGCCATCGACTATCCCAATGCCGCCCCGCATATGGGCCATGTGCTGGAGAAGGTTCTCGCAGACGTCTGTGCGCGCTGGATGCGGCTTCGGGGAGATGCAGTGCGATTTCAGATCGGGACGGACGAGCATGGCATCAAGATCCAGCAGACGGCCGAGAAGGAAAAGATCACGCCGAAGGAGCTGGTCGATCGCAACGTGCCCCTCTTCGAAGATCTCTACCGCAGGCTCGGCATTTCTAGTGATGTCTTTATCCGCACATCGGATAAAAAGAAGCATTGGCCGACGGTCATTGCGCTGTGGGAACGCTTGCAGAAGGCCGGAGTTCTCGAGAAGCGCACATATACTGGACTTTACTGCTCAGGTTGCGAGCGGTTTCTCACAAAGAAGGATCTCGTCGACGGGCTTTGTGAAAACCATAAGAAAGCACCGGAAGAAGTGAAAGAGGAAAACTGGTTTTTTGTTTTGAGTGAAGAGACTGCATGGCTGAAAACTTTGTTAAAAAAGGAATACCGGATCATCCCGGAATTCCGTGAAAAAGAGACGTTGGCTCTGCTCGATCAGGGGCTAGAGGATGTGTCGTTCTCGCGTCCGAAGTCTTCTCTTGCATGGGGCATTCCTGTTCCGGATGACGAAGAGCAGACGATGTACGTATGGTGCGATGCGCTCACGAACTATATCTCGGGTTTGGATTATTTTGGATTGTCACCCCTCGACCCGGCTCGGGGTGACATGGGTGACAAATTTTGGAAGAAAGCGAAAGTCACCCATGTCATCGGTAAGGACATCGCGCGGTTCCACGCCCTTATCTGGCCGGCGATGCTGAAGGCTGCGGGGGTACGGACACCTGACCAGTTACTTATCCACGGGTTCCTCACGAGCGAAGGACAGAAAATGAGCAAGAGTACGGGGAATGTGGTTGTGCCGGACGACGTGCTTGCGAAGTTTGGCGGGAATCCTGATCCGCTACGGTTTTATCTGAGTCATGAAGTCCCTGTAGGCAATGACGGGGATTTCAGCTGGAAGCGGATTGAAGAGCTGTACATCGGAGTGCTCAGTAACAAGATTGGTAATCTTCTGAATCGGGTACTGGTATTACTGAACAAGGAGGGTGGCTCTGTAGCTATTCCTCAGGAATCAAAGACAGCAGATGCGATTGTGCGGCATTGGAATACTTACGAAAAAGAAATGAACGAATGTAATTTTTCCAATGCGCTCGCTGCTCATGTTGTAGCATTGGCGATGGCTGGCAATCTGCGTATGGAAGAGAAGAAACCTTGGACGTTGAAAGGAAAAGAAAAAATAGAAGTTCTTTGTGCGATTGCAGAAATGCTCCGTCATATTTCTCTCATGCTTTTGCCATTCATGCCTAATACCGCGCAGAATATGAGTAAACAGTTGGGAGTTTCATATGCCCAGAAGATGCTTGATAGGGATTTTGTGATTACGAAAGAAATGCAAGAGTTTGGCGGAGTGAAGGGGTGGTCAAAGATAGGAACGCCGGAAATCCTATTTCCACCAATCTCATAGGGCCGCAGGTAGAAAACCTGCTCCCTATTTTAAAGGGAATACTCATATCGGGAGCAGCCTTTCTGGCTGCGATTCTGTTGAATGTGAAAGCTTTTTTGCTAGACTGCTTCTGCTTCCAGGCTGATAGCGGCACCGAAGAAGGTGGAGCGGCGGCAGGGGAAGCACATTACCTCTTTTTCACCCATTTGTATGTTTGACCCCATGTCAGAACTCACCGGTACCGGTGGCGGATTCGGCGACGAAACTCCCGCGCCAGCCGCACCCCGTCCTGCACGTCCTCCCAGTGCCGGCGGACGATTCGCAGACGAGATCCACTCTGTCACGATTCACGGCCGCCAGCGTACGTTCTATATCGATCTCAAGCAGAGCGGCAACGGCAAGTTCTTCAAAATCTCCGAGAAGTCCCGTGGAGGACAGAAGACCACCATTATGTTCGATGCGGAGGACCTTCCGAGGTTCATTGCTGCATTTGATGAGATGAAGGGAAAGATATAAATTCCAACAATGGAATCACAACAAATGTGTCATGGTGAGCCTTGTCATCCCGAGCATGTCGAGGGACGAACCATAGATACATTTGTTGAACGTGTCGCCCTTCGATCCTTCGACAGGCTCAGGACAAACAGCTCAGGGTGACACTCTGCTCTATTGACGCATTTATTTCCGTACCGACGCATTCCTCTGCATCAGCAGCGCCACAATTTTCGCTGCTTCGGCACGGGTGATCGGGTTGCCTGCGCGGAACGTGTTGTCGGCGTATCCCTGAATAATGCCTTCCGTGACCGCCAATGCGAGATCAGCACGGTACCATGCATCTTCAGGAACATCGGTGAAGGAGAGGGGAGCCGGTTCGGCATCCGACGTACTGTGCTCTGTTGCCCGTAGTAGCATGGCCATAGCCTCTGCACGGTTGACGACGATATCCGGCGGAAGTCGCCCTCGTCGTAGCCCTCGACGATGCCGCGGGAAAGTCCTGTATAGATCACGCGGCTTTGCCGGCGCAGGTCATCCGATGTGTCGATAGGCAGTACTGCCGGTACGTCAGTGAACGTGCGAGCGGGGAGAGATCCTTCGGCAATCCACGGAACACAAGTAGACATCAGGGTGATTTTCAGGAGCTCGTAGCGCGAGATCTCGCGGTCGGGCAGAAAGTAACGCTTTCCCTTAAAGAGATACCCGTCAACGATGGCGTTTTCTTCGCTGGAAGTATGCGTGCGATGCAATAATTCGATATGCATCTCGGCCCAGTGGCCGATGGCATCGGGAAATACAGTGGGAGCAGGATCTGCCTTCGTCAGACATGGGGCAACGGTCGGGTCCGTCTCATCCGCCAACTCCTGTACATCCGTCTTCCCGTCCAGATCCGTATCGGCATTATTGGGATCCGTCTGTTTCTGAAATTCTTCGAGGTTACTGAGCGTATCTCCGTCTGCATCCTCTGTACTGTCATTGAGTGTTGTATTCTGTGTATGCAGTGCTTCGTACTCGTCGGGGATTTTATCTTGATCGCTGTCGGCTTTATACCGTGCATCCAGCGGAAACGGGTCATCATGATCATTGATTCCATCTCCATCCGTATCACCTCGCGACGGATTGGTGCGCTTTTCAAATTCCTCGCCATTGGTGAGTCCGTCTCCGTCTTTGTCCCAGGTGAAGTCATCCACTTGGAGTAGGGGATTTCTTCCCGCCTTCACCTCTGCGCCGTCCGCTTCCCCGCCTCTATCGGTGTCTGCATTCATGGGGTCTGTTTCGTTTGCATCGACAAAGCTGCTTCCGTTGATGTCCTCGGCCGTGTCCTGCAATCCGTCGCCGTCGGTGTCTCCAGGTAGCGTGGGGGCGCCAAGGGCGATCGGGAACGCGAGCAGCAATAATGCAAGGAGACGCACGAGGTTATTCTCTGTGATGCACGGGGGTTTGGGAAGCGGTTATACGAAACAGTTGCAGGTTGCAGGTTGCAAAACCCTACTTTCTTCTATTGTGGAATTTGCAACCTGCAACTATCTCTTTCGTCCCCTTTCCCATTCCTCTCCTGTGGTCGGTTTCCCGCCAGGGACCTGTACGAAAAGAAGATAGAGTGTGGTGTTTTCTTTGCAGGGTAGGGCGACGCCACCCGCGGCCGGTTGCAGATCCGTTGCAAGAATTTTCAAAGAGGCATCATTCCCGAGAGGGAGAGTAACGCCCGGCCAGGGGTTTAGGGCACGGACATGCCGGTCGATTTCCTGTGCTGTCATCATTTCCGGATCAATCAGACCGCTGGCACGTGAAAGTTTTTTACAGACCGTGACGCCATTTTCGGATTGTTCGGCGGGACTCAGCTCCCGGGAGAGCGCTTGTACAAGAAGATCGGCCCCGATCACCGCAAGGCGATCATGGAGTTCTCTATATGTTTCCCGTGGCTCTATGTTGGTAGATTGCTGTGCCAGCACCGGTCCTGCATCGAGCTTCTGTACCATGCGCTGCACGGTTACTCCGGTGATGGCATCTCCTGCGAGTATTGCTTGCTGGATGGGGGAAGCGCCGCGCCATCGCGGGAGCAGGGAAGCATGCAGGTTCACCGCAGCGACGTTCGGCAGTGCGAGGAGAGGTGCTTTCAGTAATTGTCCGTAGGCGACTACGACGAGATAATCACAGTTCCTCGTGCCCAGTTCCTCGTTGCCGGTATCTGCATTGATGTCTTGTGGTTGCAGTACGGGGATCCCGAGACGCTCTGCGACGATTTTTACAGGAGGAGGCGTGATGTTGCCTTTCCGTCCAACAGGTTTATCCGGTTGGGTAATGACAAGATCAACGGAGAAAGCAGGGCTTGTGGCAAGTGCTTCCAGAGAGGGGATGGCAAATGCAGGAGTGCCGGCGAAGATGATGTGGAGAGGGGTGGTCACGGAATGAAGAATACTAGAATACTAGAGTACTAGGGCAGTCATTTCCTCGTACTCACACCTTTGTCCTAGTATTCTAGTACTCTAGTATTCTCGTATTCCTTTTTCACTATGCCCCGCCGCCCGGAAATGCTCGCATCGGAAGTACGGAAGATTATTGCGCCTGTGCTGCGTACATGCCCGCCGGAGTGCGGAGTGGTGACGATTACGGATGTGGATGTTACCCCAGACAGTTCGCTCATTACGGTATCCGTAAGTGCACTGTTCCATAACGATGTTGCCCTTACGTATATGAAGAATCAGTACCGTGATTTGCGTCATGCATTGCGCGCACTACAAATGCATCGTATTCCGGAGCTGAGGTTTCGCATCGATCCGCGCAGCGAGCGCGGAAGCAGGGTTGAAAAACTTCTGGGAGAGTGATGCGGCACCCAGATGCCCAGTTCACCCGCCATTTGGTGATCACAGTGTAGCGCCTCTTTCCGTGCAACAGGACATCGTTGCCGGGCACAGCGTCCCTTTCTACACTTCCGTCCTTACCTATGACGATTGCTTTTGCGGATGTCCGGCGTGTCGAAGAGATTATCCGATCGGCTTCTCGCATCGTCTGTATCTGTCATCGCAATCCTGACGGGGATGCGGTTGGATCTCTTCTGGGAATGGGGCAGCTCATCGAGCATTGTTTTTCCCGCAAGGAAGTATTTTTTCAATGTGTTGATCCTCCGCCTGAAAGCTTCCGGTTTCTGCAGGGGGCTCTGCGCATGCGATCGGATTATTCCTATCGCTGCGGTGATGCGGCGATCATTCTGGATTGTGGTGAGCCCAAACTTACGGAAATGATGGAGAGTCATCCGATGCTCTTCAATGGATCCATGCCAACTATTGAACTCGATCACCATCCCCGCAATCCGCTGTTTGCCACGGTCAATATCGTGCTTCCGGATGCGGCATCCACCTGCGAAATCGTGGTGATGCTGAGTGACGCTCTCGGGTGGAGTCTGACGCCCGATATTGCAACCTGTCTGCTGACCGGCGTCTTTACCGATACCGGTGGCCTCCTCCATAGCAACACCTCTCCGGCGGTCTACCGCACGGTTGCAAGATTGATGCGATCAGGTGCAAGGCGAGAGGAGATCGTACGTAACGTTTTTAGAACGGCGAAGCTGAGCACACTCAAGCTCTGGGGCCGCGTACTGGAGAAAATCTCCATCACGCACGAAGGTGGAGCGATCTCCGCGGTGACTGAGGGGGATTTCCGAGCTTCCGGTGCAGACTACAGTGAGCTCACCGGCGCGGTGGATTATGTGAACGCCGTTCCCGGGATGCGGTTTTCGCTTATTCTCTCGGAACGCGATGGCACGGTGAAGGGATCACTTCGTACACTACGGGATGATATTGATGTTTCTGCAATGGCGGCAAAGTTCAGTGGAGGCGGACACCGCAAAGCAGCAGGGTTCGCGCTTCCGGGAAAGCTGAAGCCGGAGATTCGGTGGAAGGTGGAGCAGGTGGAGGACGAGCAGGGGAGGTCGGCGTTGCGGTGAATCCATCGATCCAGCAGCACGTGTTCTCACGTGCGGAATTATGTATTTTTCGCACTCGGCGTATCTCCCTCGGGCTGCGCACCTGGGGATCCTTCGTCTGAGCTCAGGACAGGCTTGTGCTGCTGGGAAGATGGAATGGGCTTCGGGTCAGATTTTTCGCTCTCCAGTGTTTCTGCTGCGGGACTGATGTCCGCGGCAACCGCAGGCGCGGAAGCGGCTTCACCGGAGAATCCGCTGAAGAGCTCTGTGTGTTCGGCCGTCGGCTTCACTTCCTCGGGCGCTTTGCCCTGATCGTCGGAGGATATCTTCGTCTTCCTTCCAGCACGTAGAGCGAGCACCTCTTCTGGCTTTGTCGTGATAATGCGCTGCTCTTCTGGACTGGCGACAATCTGAATAGCGACGTGCTTGTTACCGGCGAAGAATAGTCCCTGTCCTACTTCGGAGCTCATGAGCAGGTATTTCTCCCCGTCGGTCAGGTAAAAAAGCTTCTGGAGATTATCGACCGCGGATGCGGATTGCTTCAGAAGAATCTGGAGTGCGGCATTGGTGATGATTGGCTTGCCGTACGGCGAATTTACGAAGTCTTCGATATCCTGTGTGATCGTCGTAATACCGAGGTAGTACTTGCGCGCGCGCTTGATGAGTCCGTAGAGGAAGCGCGCAGAATCATCGTGCTGTAGTAGGTTCCATGCCTCATCAACAACGAGGAATCGCCGCTTAAGCTCTGCGCGGATGCGGTTCCAAAGGAAGTTCAAAATAACGTACATGGCGATCGGTCGCAGCTGTTCCTCAAGATCGCGAATCTGGAAGACAATCATCTGACTGTCGAGCTTCACATTGGTCTGGTGGTTGAAGAGCCCCGCGTAACTACCTTCCGTGTACTTTCTCAGCGTTTGTGCCATGTTCTCACCCCCCTGTGTTGTCATGAGTACGTCGACGAGTTCGTGCATTGTCGGCGGTTCGATAGCGGACGGGTCGACGGTATCGAGCATGATGCCCTTTAGCGCGTACGTGTCGAGGATTGCTTTGTCGAGAATGCCGTCTTCAGAAGGAGTAAGTGTTCCAAGCATCAGCTTGAAGAGTCCATGGAGAGTGATGGATGCCGCCCGCAGATTTTCTCCTGTGAGCGCATCCTCGCCGCGGACGGCTTTTGGCAGATCGAAGGGGTTGATGCGGTTGCTGCTCTGGAGAGACATGGGGATGAACGTGCCACCGACAGTCTCAGCCAGTTCGACGTATTCATTCTCCGGATCGACGACGAAGACCTCTGTTCCAAACATCATAGAGCGGAGAATTTCCAGCTTCACTGTGAACGATTTACCTGCTCCGGAGGTGGCAAATACTGTGGCGTTTGCGTTGGGCAGATCGAAGCGGTCGAAGATTACGAGAGAGTCGTTGTGCCGGTTGATACCGTAGAGAATTCCATGGTCATCCGTAAGGTCGGCACTGCTGAACGGGAAGCTCGTTGCGATCGGTGACGTGTTCATGTTGCGGTTGATCTCCAGCTGGTCGAGGCATAGGGGCAATGCGGAGATCCATGCGTGTTCCATCTGGAACCATGCCGGTTTCGTGAGAATGAGTTTTCCTCCGAGGATTGCTTCAATGTCCACCTGTAGCTTCTTCAGTTTTTCGGGATCTTCGGCATATATAGAGATGTACATGCCGAACTGGAAGAGCTTTTCCCGGCCGCGTGCAAGGAGATCACGGAGCTCTTCAGCATCCTGGAGAGCGGCTTCGATCATAGGATCACGAACGATGCCACGTTGCTCAAGCATGCGGATGGAGCTGCGCATTTCCGCCACTTTTTTGCGGAGCATCTTCATAATGATTCTACTGCTCGCGGGGTAAATGTACTGCGCGATGTCCATCTGCGCGTCGAAGTTGACGAGCGGTGAGAGCCAGTTCGGGAAAATATAGTTCGGCCAGTTATAGGTGAAGAGTGTATGAACATGCTGCTCATTGAGAATGATTTCATTTTTCCGGACTTCCATCGCAGCAGGAGCAATGAGATCCATCGTTTTCTGCAATCCTTCCTCATAAAATTTAAGAATCAGCTTTTCATCCTCAGGCGCATCCTGCGGTAACTTCTTCAGGGCCTTGTGTGCCTGCGCGTGGAGACCAAGAAGGTCGTCCATCGCAGCGATCAAGATCTGCAGTGTCGACGGTCCGGCCGTTTTTGGAGTCGCTTCAGGTGTCATAAAATCTTATTATTGTAGCAGAAAATAGTGTTTTGTTCAATATCCGCTCTTTCCTCACCTAAGCTCTTTGTGCTCTGATCAGAGACTCCCCGTCCCGTAGCTTTCCTTTGGCTTTTTGCGCTGGAATCGACTTTTCTCAAGGAGAATATTGAGATCCTCGATACCCGGCAATTTGATCACTTTCAGGCCGGCGATCAGGATAACGCGGTTGGATTCTATGGCGATAATCCGTTCCTTTGCGATTTCCAGTAGCTTGGTAAACACATCCGCCACTTCAGATGTTTGCTCGCGCTTGCTCGTGATCGCAGCAAGCGCGCCGTCCGCAGTGGCAAGATCGCGCTGCCTTGAACCTACAGCGGTGTAATCTTCATTTTCCAGTGCCTCGTTAATTTCCCGCTGGATGACCTGAGCGGCTTTGCGCTGTTCGCGTTCCTCTTCCTCGAAAGCATCAACCGATGTTGTGAGCTCACTGGCTTTCCGTTCCGAGAGAACGAAGATGTTGTGCATGGTTTGCAGATATTCATCCAATGCCTTTCTGCGCTCTGCGCTGCGGTTAAGCACGTCTTCGACATCCACTTGAAGAATGTTTCCCAGCTCCTGCAGAAGCGTAAACGTTTCATCTGTTGCTCCGCCCTGTCCGCTGGCGAGTTTGCGACCGGCAGAGATTCCTGCGATGGCCGATTCCACGGAGACAAACATCCCCTGTGAAAGATACGTGGAGACATACATTCCGAGGGGTGCGCTCGGGCGCTTCTCGTCTGTCAGTCCCGATGCGAGTACTGCACTGGCAGAAACTCCCTGCAAAGCTCCCTTGGTATCGGGAAGATTTTTTGGGGCATCCTGAGCATCGCTCCCGCATGCGGTTAGACCAATTGCGAGCCCTGCCATGATCAACAGATGTATTCGCATTTCCTTCTATTGTAGCGGTTTTTCACAGTATGGAGAAGGGGGAATTTAAGATGATTATGAGTAATTGCATCAGGGGATTTCGTCATATATTTGGCTAAAAATAGATGTTGAATTGAGTATAACTTTTGTGTTCAAAACATGAGTACAATCTGTATGCAAGAGCAAATTCTTGTTTCGCGTGGAAAACCGCTTCTTTAGTGTTACATTTCGCAGAGAAATCCGACGATATTATTTGTTCATTCGGATTGTGCTGCATCCATGTTTGAAGATCTACAAGCCAAGGCAACAAAGATTCTCTGTACTGAGTACGGCATCAGTGATTGTTCCGTTGCGTGGGAGAGGCCCGCTCAGCCGGAGTTTGGGGATCTGGCGACGCCGGTTTCCATGCAGCTTGCGAAGACGCTCAAAAAAAATCCCAAGGTCATTGCTGGAGTGCTTGCAGAACAACTTGCGAAAGATTCTTCCGTGGAAAAGGCAGAGGTTGCTGGACCCGGTTATGTGAATGTGTGGCTGAAGCCCGAAGCACTTCTTGGGGAACTGAAACACACGCGTGAAGCATGCACGGCGAAAGTGACGAGGAAGGAGGCGCCGGTGATTGTGGAGTATTCCAGTCCGAATATCGCCAAGCCTCTTGGTATTCATCACATTCTTACAACCGTCATTGGGCAGGTGATTGCCAATCTCTACATGCATGAAGGATATAACGTAAAAACCGTCAATCACATCGGAGACTGGGGGACGCAATTTGGTAAACTGTATGTTGCATGGAAGCAGTGGGGAAATGGGGATTTAGACAAAAAAACCGTGGATGAACTTCTTGCGCTCTATGTGCAATTCCACGATGAAGAGGAGAAAAATCCGGGATTGGAGGTAGAGGCACGCAATGCATTTCGTCAGTTAGAGGAAGGGAATGACGACATTCGCGCATTCTGGAAAACAGTCGTCGATATATCGATGAGAGAGATCCATGCGCTCTACGAGCGTCTTCATGTACATCTTGCGTATGAACACGGGGAGAGCATGTACGAGAATGCAATGCAGCCGATTGTGGAAGAGGGGAAAAAGAAGAAAATATTCTCTTTGGGAAAAGAGGGGGCATTCATTGCGGATCTTGAGCAGGAAAATCTTCCTCCGGCAATTGTTATCAAGGGGGACGGTGGGACCATTTATCTTACCCGGGATCTTGCAACTGTTCGGTTTCGTATCGATGAGTGGCAGCCGCAGGCTTCGTTGTATGTCGTAGGACAAGAGCAGCAGTTACATTTCCAGCAGCTCTTTGCGATTGTGAAAAAATTGGGATGGCAACTTCCGCATCTCGAGCATGTTTCTTTCGGGAGAATGCATTTTGCTGACGGAAAAATGAGCACGAGAAAGGGGAAAATCCTCAAGCTTGAGGATGTACTGGACGAAGCTACGGAACGAGCAGCGGATTTGATCAAAAGTCGGGGAGACAGCATTCAGTCGGATGATCCGCAGGCTCTTGCGGAGATGATGGGAGTAGGGGCGGTTGTCTACGGAATTATCAGTCAAAACAGAAAAATGGATATTCTTTTCGACTGGGACAAGGCTTTAAGTTTTGAAGGGAATAGCGCTCCGTATCTGCAATACACACATGCGCGGGCAAGGTCGATATTGCGCAAAGCCGAGGTAAAAAATGAAGTGCCCTTTCCCAAGGATGCTGACTCTTTTTCCAATGTTGAGCGCTCACTCGTCGGTGGGCTGCTACGTTTCCCTGAAGTGATATTGGAGGCACGGGCGTCGCATATGCCTCATGTGCTTGCTACGTATCTGTATCAGCTTTGTCAGAACTTCAATGCGTTTTACAACAGTGAACCGATTCTCCAGTCACCCGAGCCCCAGAAATCTTTGCGTATCGCTCTCACTGCTCTCACCGCAACCGTTCTCAAGTCCGGTGCCGAGCTTCTCACGCTGCGCGTTCCCGATCGTATGTAATTTCCCTTCTCTTTTTCTTTTCTCTCTTTCCTCCCTCTCCCATGGTCCGGTCTTCCCCCCGCAGGTCCCGCAGAAGCGTCTCCCCATACAGGCGCCGCAGACACTCGGGATTTACTACCCGCCCGTTCGTGGCATTTCTGCTTGTTGCCTCGTTCGGCATACTCTTCGCTGGTTGCGGAGCACCTCCGCCGCAAGACGATGTCTTCTCGTTCACCGAGGATGATGTCGCACGGTTTAGGGAACTGGCACAGGAGGATGAAACAGGAAGCGGAAGTGCGGTGACGACTGTCCCACGATTGACGGGTACGGGAGCTGAAGAGCCGGGAATTGCCAAGCTCGATCTCTCACTGGCGAAGACCTACGATGCAGTGCGCGCAGGCCCTGCGGGAACAGGCGAGGAGACGTACCGCGTGACCAATGCCTACGTGAATGTACGGTCCGAGCCGAAGGTGACTGCATCGGAAGTCGTGAGGTTGTCGCAAGGAGATACGCTGACGGTGCTGGATTTTATGGATGCCGCTTGGGCGAAAGCGGAAGTCGCGGGGGGAAAACAAGGATATGTTTCCACACGCTATATCGCAAAGCTGGTATCCGAGGAAAAGCTCGCAGCTGAGCGTAAGAAATATGAAGGAGTTTATTTTGTGGACTTCGGGTTTTTGAACGTTCGCAAGACGCCCGATGCCGGCAGCGAAAAACTCGGTGAGCTTCCGGGACAGGCTCTCGTGCGCCCGATTTCCCTCGACAAGGTCTGGGCGCGCGTGCCCTTTGCCTCGGGGGAAGGGTACGTAGCTGTGCAGTATCTTTCACCCTTCTCGCCGCAATTTCTTGTACGTCAGGAAAGCTACACGCTCCCCATGCTGCACTATCGTCTGGCATCAGGAGAAGACGCACTGGCGTCCCTTCCTGCACACATTGCCGCTCTGAAAAAGGCAGGGGTTACTGTGTGGACGCTTAGGGATTTCCGTCAGCTCGTACTCTCGCAGGAGGAGCGGGATGTCCGCGTGCCGCCGAAGACTGTCGTGCTTGCGCTGTCGGATATTTCCTCTGCGAATGTCCAGAAAGTATCGCAGGCGCTGCAGTCCGCAGGCGTCTCTGCGACGCTGTTTCTCAAAACTGCCGAGGTCGGCATGTCTGGCATCACTGAGAAGATAGTACTGAGCCTCGTCGCCAACGGCTTTGACGTGCAGTCCGGCGGTCACACGGGGGATGATCTGCGGTCATTAACCAATGCGCAGATGGAACTGGAGTTGAGTCAGAGTAGGGCGCTTCTTGAGCAGATGACCGGCAAGCCGGTCTTTGCGATCGGCTATCCTATTGGGGGCGTCAACGAGCGTGTGGTGGAGCTTGCAGGAAAGCAGGGGTATCTCTTCGGTGTGGGCTCTGCTCCGGATGCCATTTTCAGTCGTACCCAGTTTCTGCGCCTCCCGAGTTACATTGTCTCCCCATCGATGACTCCAGAGGATGTTGTGGGGATCGTTGTCGGTAAAGAAAGTGCAATGCGGAAGCGCGATTTGCAGCTTAAAACTGTGAGGTCTAGGGGGTACTTTCTGGCGATTGCGTGATCGCTATCGGCGCACTACTTCTTCTGCATCAATTTCTGCATTTGCTCCTGTAATTGCTTGCTGAAGCTACTGCCCTGACTTTGCATCACAGCTGCGGAAGACTCCGCGGCTGCTTTGGAGATTTCCTTGAGAAGCTCGTCCCAGTGGGCATAGGCAAACCATGTGCTCCAGATGATGAGGATGAGGGGAATAAGATGCAAAATGCTACGAAAAAATGCTCCCCATGTTCGCAGTCTGTCGCGCTTATCCATGCGGCGAAGAACTTCAAGAATCTCAGTGAGTTGGGCGCTTGAAGAGGCAGGTGCGATGGGTTTAGGCATACGCTTATTTAAAACCCCCGCTTCCATTTACGCAACATTTCAAATCCCCGCGTGAGGTAATATTTTTTCGAAACAGGAATATCGAGGCAGTGTACAAGGTTCATCAGCTGTCCCCCGAAGCCGGTTTTAAAGAGTGTCACTCCGGCAAACGGATGTTTTGGTTCGGAAATTTTGAATCCTTCTTCCGTGAGATTACCTGGAGCGATACCCCAGAAGTTGTAGACGCTGTCTCCGCGCTTGAGGGCGTCACGGATCGCGGTCCATTGGAGCAGGTAGCTTGCGGGAATTTTATTGTGCGCGTGTGAACTTGCTCCGTGGTGGTAGCTTGTCTCGCCGAAGGCGTGCATGTGGATGGACGAGGCGATGACGTTGCCCTGATAACGGGCGAGGTAGAGAGTGACTTCCTTGCGGGGGGTAAAACGCGCAATCTGCGCTTTGAAGAAGGCATTGGTGTAGGGCGTAAATCCATGGCGCTTGCGTGT
>CALRCM010000028.1 GCA_943354555.1 Candidatus Peribacteria bacterium
TATTCCCTAGAGCAAGCAAATGCGAAGCTTGCAGAAAACCTCGGCATCACTGCGAGCTTCTCACGGGCACTTGTAGGAGGACTGCGTGCAGATCAGTCGGAGGAGGAGTTTACGCAGTGTCTCGATGCTTCTATCCAAAGTATCTTTGATGCCAGTGGAGGGAGTGTGCTCTGAGGGACATAGAAATCTCAGCCTACCTACTCATACGGATGATCTCATAGAAGGGGAGCCGGCCTTCAAGGACGATATAACGGATAGTGATGATGACGATCTGTTTCACAAGAACAGCATCAGGCGTTGTCTCTCGTAGCGTACTCAGTAGCGGTTCATTTCCAACAACAGGAGGGAGCAGGATTTCCCCTGCAACTGTTCCGCATTCTTGTGCGACCAATGGTTCAATCTCCATTGCGGCAGTTCGTAAATTAAGCTCAGATTGTACGCCGTTGAGAATAGAAGCTTGCGTCTGAGGTTTTCGCGAAATTTCATACATATTCGGTTGTTCAAGGATACTTCTGACAAGATCATGAATGGCCTCACGCTCATCGCTCTCCGGATGAATTCCGGCAAGCTGAAGAGCCGCGCATATCATTGGACTCAAACGTGCAAGGAGTATTGCAGGGATGTTATTGAGCCCATCTGCGATCATAAATCCATCGTCTTGTAGTCTTCCAAAGAGCTCTACTTCTGTTGTAAGGTTGGTATCAAAAACATTCCGAGCTGCCGCATTGAATTCCTCAATACGTTGATCATTATCACTTTCGCCGAAGGATAATTTCGGAGCGGTCATGAGGGCGGAAGTATAGCGAATAATTGACTTATATCAAATATATGCATTGATATTCAAATAGAGACTTGGTATACTGCGGGCCGTTCTTTTTTCGATACGAATCCGGCAGCGGGGGCATTCCTGTGCTTCCTCTGCCCGATTCATAGTCCAAGGTCTTCTAGCGGTGGAACCGCTTGGCCTTGGAAAAAGAACGGGTGCACCTCCAGAAGGAGTCTGCAATGTTGGTTTTGAGCAGGAAGCGTCTTGAGAGCATTGTTATTGACGAAAGAGTCAAAGTTACGGTGCTCTCCATTAAGGGCAACCAAGTCCGTCTCGGTATTGAAGCCCCGGATGATATGGGGATTCTCCGTGGCGAGCTGGTTGTCACCCTGCCTTCGGAGGATTCCGAAGAAGCTGGCAGCGCTGCCCCATAAGCAGCGAATCGCGATTTTCGGATCGCAGAAGCCGGCGGGTCCTCACGGACTCGTCGGTTTTTTACGCATATCGAATCCCAAAAATGTGTCATGGTGAGCTTGTCGAACCATAGACACATTTTTGTGTGTCGCCCTTCGACAAGCTCAGGGTGACACACTCCTTTGAAACATTATTTTTTCTCTGGAGACGTTGCCTCTTGTCATCTCTACAATAGGGTCATGCCCTTGTGTCTCTACAACACCCTGACAAAGCGGGACGAGGATTTCCTTCCTCTTGATCCCAACAAGAAGGTTGTGACGATGTACACCTGCGGACCAACGGTCTACGGACGACCGCATATCGGCAACTACGCAAGTTTTCTGATGGCGGATTTGCTCAAGAGATGGCTCCAAACAGGGCATGGCTACACGGTGCGTCATGTGAAAAATATTACAGATGTAGGACACTTACTTCAGGATGCTGATGAGGGAGAGGACAAGATTGAGAAGCAGGCACTCGAAGAGAAAAGAGCCCTTCGACAAGGCTCAGGACAGGCAGAGAGAAAAGAAAAAAGAGCAACAAAAGTTGAAGGTGTGATTTCGCGGGAAGATGTGTTGGCTGTTGTCGAGCGATACACACAGATGTACATCGAAGATGAGAAAGCACTGAACTTTCTGGAGCCCGAGGCGCGACCGAGAGCGAGTCACTATATAAAGGAGCAACTCGCTCTCACAAAAAAATTATTAACGAGCGGTCATGCGTACGAACTGCCCGATGCGATTTATTTTTCTGTGGAGAGCAAGACGCCGACACCGTATGGCGCGCTTTCAGGTAATACGATGGATCAGATTTCTGCCGGATCACGCGTTGATGTGCATGAAGGCAAACGGCACCCTGCAGACTTTGCACTATGGAAACGGTGCATCGGGCAAAACGCAAAGCACATTTTACGTTGGTACGAAGCCACGGGTGAGGCATCGCCTACATCTGGGGAAGATAAAAATTCCGGTTTCCCCGGCTGGCATATCGAGTGCTCCGCAATGAGCTCCAGCATTCTTGGAAATCAGATCGATATCCATACAGGAGGCGAGGACAACATCTTCCCGCACCATGAGTGTGAGATCGCACAGAGTGAGTCGGCATTCGGCGTTTCTCCTTTTGTAACAATGTGGGTGCACCGTCGTCGCATACAAATGGGCGAGGAGAAGATGAGTAAGAGTCTTGGCAATGTGTTAACCCTTCCGGACATCGCTCAGCAGGGATTTTCACCGCTTGATGTGCGCTTCTATCTTTTATCTGTGCATTACCGGACGAATCTGAAGTTTTCGCAGAAAGGATTGGAGGATGCACGCACTGCACGAAGGAAGATCGGGGAGTGGATTGCAGAAGTTGATAATTCCCAGCCGCACTCCTCCGCGGGTGCGGTGCAAGATTATGAGCAACAATTCTCTGCAGCCATGGATCAGGATCTTAATGTTTCCGAAGCTCTTGCAGTTGTATATGAAATTATGGCTTACAGTCGCAAAAATTCTTCAGTCGGTACTCACAAGAAATTTGTGAAAATTCTTGAGGATACTTTTGGATGCTTTGCAGTAGACACTGCATCAGTTGATGTAGATGCTCTCAAGCTCGCTTCTGATCGAGATGTTGCGCGCGCTAAAAAAGATTTTGCTGAGTCCGATCGCTTGCGTGATGTACTGATGAAGATGGGCTACGAAGTGCGTGATAGTAAGGAGGGGACGCAGGTGAAGCGGCAATGATCGAATAGGGGAATGCATGAATGAACTCCGTAGCGGAGGTTCACCTGTGGTGAGCCTGTCGAATCCATGAACCTCCGCTACGGAGTTCGCATGATTACTCGCACTAACACTTTTTTTATAATGCCCAAATACAGACATGTATAATCAGGCTAACCACTTGTTATCTTTCATACACATCAATATATATATTTATACAATAAAATTCAATTTCAACAATACATTTTGTTTAACGTTAAATTTCCTTGCTATTGCCCTTTTCGATCAAGAATACGTTATCCAAATTGCCTATTCACTGCTTTGGAGAGCCAAGAATTGTGCCTTCCCCCCTCTACTCCTTCCGTAACACGGCCTGTTTTTTCCCGTTTATACGTGTGCACGGAAGAGAATCTGGCCTTGCGTGGGTGTTTAGCCCATCGCTACAGTCTCCCAGATCCTCTGCTGTAACTCGCAGGAGCGGGTCCCGTGTACACGATCTTTCACACATCGGCATCCTGCCTTTCCATTTTGTCTCCGCCTAAGGCGCACAACACGGAAAGACAGATTCACATCTCTCATCATTCCACCATGGCTTTTGCTGTGGGGTCTTGCTGTGATGATCGTGCGTTCCGTCGTGTCTCTCACAGCCTCAATTCGTCATCCGGTCTTGTACATCTCTTTATATATAAGGAGGAGGGCAGATTTTCTGCTCACCTGTTCTGCGGATCGGAAGGCTGCAGGCGTCGAAGGCACAGGGGTCAGTGGAGGGGTTTTACAACTTTGTTTTTATTTCTCATTTTTCCCTACGTTCTTCTTATGGATTTTCTCCGATTGAAGAAAACAGTTGCGGGAGTTTCCGTTGCGGCTATGGCCCTTACCCAGGCGGGTACGGCTTTTGCCAAGTACGGTGACGTCCCGTCAGGTGTGTGGTTCGGGGATGCCGTTCAGTCCTTTATGGACGCCGGCTACCTCGATGCTACGCAGGCGAAGTTCCGCCCTGGCGATCTCG
Organism: Candidatus Peribacteria bacterium; assembly: GCA_943354555.1. Taxonomy (GTDB): domain Bacteria; phylum Patescibacteriota; class Gracilibacteria; order Peribacterales; family Peribacteraceae; genus 2-12-FULL-55-11. The sequence goes on from CALRCM010000028.1 coordinate 3,926, forward strand.
CCAACCGCGCGGAGTTCGTCAAGCTCGTCGTCGAGCTTAACGGCGGCATTCTATCCACTCCCCCAGCAGTTCCGTCTTTTGACGATGCTGCTACGGGTGCGTGGTACTACGGCTACTTTGAGGAAGCCGGCAAAGAGGGTTGGGTTCGTGGTGACGGGAATTGCTACGGCAAGCACCCGTGCTACGCTCGCCCTTCTGCGAACATCAACCGCGCTGAAGCTGCGGCTCTGATCGTCCGCGCCTTCAACCTTGAGTGGTCTGGCGCTGCAGCGCAGTTTGTCGACAATCCTTCTGGACAGTGGTACACCGATGCCATTCAAACGGCAGCGGATGCTTGCGTCCTTCAGGGTGATGATTCGACGGGCCGCGTGCGCCCAAGCGACAACATGAACCGTGCTGAAATGGTCACCATGCTCCACCGCGTAGATCAGGGCCTCACATACGGCGTTGATTGTGGTGGTGATGAGATGGGAGCTGAGCCTATGGTCAAGAAGGCCATGGCTACAGGACCCAAGACTATTGAGGTCGAGTTTACAGTAGCAGTCGACGCTGAGTCCGCTGAGGACGCCGATAACTACACAGTTACGGGTTCCCCAGAGGTTCCGGTCGCTTCTGCCTCCGTCACGGATGATTCCGTGGTTGAGCTTACCCTTGGCGAGAACATGGACGCCGGCCACGAGTACACACTCGCAGTCGATGGCGTTTGGTCCGCTGACGGTGATGAAATTTCTGATTCTACAACATTCATGGGATACACGGAGCTCGTGAAGGGCGACGGCACCCTCGAGGTGTCCCTCTCTTCAGGAAACCCAGTTGGTGACACCCTTCCTAAGGGTGCTATCGGCGCTGTGACCCTTTCTACGGATCTCACGGCTTCCTGTGATGACTCTGTCTCCATCGAGCACGTCACTCTTCTCCATGAGGGATTCGGTGCTGTAGCTGATGTTGATGGTGTCTACGCTGCAATCAACGGAGCACGCGTATCGCGCAAGCGCACGCTGGACTCCGAGGATCAGACTGCGGACATCCGCTTCAGCTCACCGCTGATGGTGGATCCGTGTGAGACCGTGACGGTCGATTTCGTCGCGGACTTCAGCTCCACAGCCTCCACGGCTGCTGAGCACAACTTCGTTGTAGAGCTTCCTTCTGATGTCTCCAGCAATGCAAAGGACGTCGCAGGAAACTTCCCACTTCGGGGTAACACGTTCCGCATGGCTGCTGTTACAAGCGGCATCGTTACCGTGACGTACCGCACCGTCTCCCCCGATCAGGTGGAGGTTGGTGACACAGCAATTGTTATCGGTAAGTTCGAGGTTTCCGTGAACTCCACGGAGGACCAGACCTTCTACTCGATGACCCTTGAGCAGAACAGTTCCACTTCTGACGGCGATTTCTCGAACATCGCGATCCGCCGCACAGATGGGACAGTCCTGACAAACACAGTCGCTCAGACGGTTGGTGATTTCATCACCCTCGTCTTCGACCCACCGTTCACTGTCCTTGAGGGTGACAAGATCACGCTCGAGGTCATCTCCGACATCGTCGGCGGTGCAGGGGACAGCATCATCATGCACTTCGAGGAGTCCTCCGACATCTTTGCCGTCGGTTCCCTCTACGGTTACGGAGTGAATGGTCAGCTCTACGGATCGCAGGTTGCTCTGCCAACAGAGACATCCTCGTTGCCGGACACGGTCACTATTGATGCCGGTGAGTTTACGATCGGTATCGACGGTCCTGCTTCCCAGGACTTCACCCGCGACGATAACGATGCCATCCTTGCAAACATCACTTTCAAAACAGGTGGTGAGAAGGTCGACATCAAGGATCTCTTCGTCGCTGTGCAGGCTGCATCCAGCACAGGTGGTGGACTTTTGAATGCAGGCACAAACACTGCGTACGACAACGTTCACGAGGTGCTTGAGGACGTTGAGATTCGTAACACGAAGACTGGCCGCACGATCGATGGTGTCCGCTTGACGGGCTCCACCGATTTCGCCACGGATACTACGGACACATATCAGGTTTACCGGTTCGACGACTTCGTCGTTTCCGGTGACGAGGGTTGGGAGTTCCGTGCGGACTTCATCGACAACGGTTCTGGCAACAACCCGAAGTCCGGTAATAAATTCAAAATCCACATTTGTGGTGAGCCGAAGAGCATTTTGGATTCCGCCAATGCACTCACGACTAACACAGTAGGATGTGACTTCGGTGGTCTTGTGACAACCGCTTCGACGAGCTACCAGCTCAACATCGAAGGTCTCTCCACGGGAGACAAAGTTGGTGACGTTCGCCCTCGTGGCAACATCGCCGGCAACTTCCATCGTATCGCTGACGCCACGCTCAATATCACAGTGAAGGGCATTGGCTTAACGGATACGGCTGTAGAGAACGCCACGAACGTCAACTTCCTCCGGTTTGAGGCTCGCGCAGGCGAGGCTGAGGACATTCTCCTCACCAAGCTCATCGCAGCAGCCGACTCCGGTTCCGGTCTAAACGCTCAGAACTACACGCTCTGGGTAGATACAGACGGAAATGGAACGGTTGATCAGGTTCTCGAAAGCGGCATCGCTGCTCAGGGGTCGTCGGCAAATGCCACGGTCACCTTCAGCGATATCGTCGGCGGAGGCTACGTAGTTCCTGCCGAAGAGACTGTCGTCTTCGAAATCCATGCAGATATCTCGAGCAGTCTCTCGACGACGCTCGGATCTCACCTCCAGCTCAGATTTTCGACGGGTTCCACGAACTTCGTTGAGGCTGAAGAGCTCGATGATGGCTCTGCTCTGAGTAACATCAAGCAAAACCCAGCAGCTTGTGGCTCCACCACCTGTGACATTATCTTCACGACGGTGGCTTCACAGCGCTGGAAGCTTGTGAACCAGGGAGATCTCTTCATTACTCAAGACAGCACACCACTTCGCTCACGCCAACTCCTTGGTGGAGCCCTTGGTGAGGCTGTACTTCGTGTGCAGTTCCACGCCGAGAATGAAGCTGTGGACGTTCACGGTCTAAACTTCGCTTCCTCCGGTTCGACGGCATCCAGCGTGGATCGTCTCGAGCTTTACAAGGAAGGTGAGGCTACGCCGTTCGCTCTTGCTACAGCTGGTAGCTGTGGTCAGCGCTCGGTAACATCCACGACGTACGCACCTGCTGGTGGATCCATCAGCACGTTCTGTACGAGCATGCAGAGTCGCCAGCTTGTTGTCGGCGAAGGTCAGGACATCGACGTTATCGTTCGCCCACGTCTGAAGACAGACGTAGGTGGAGGTACGACGAACCAGATCATCTCCTTCTTCATTGATCCGACGAAGGCAGCTGATGACAGTCAGACGGGTTCCGGCGCAGTCCGCGCCCGTGGTGACGAGTCTTCGAACCCTCTAACAGCTAACGATACTGATACGACCGCTGAAGGTGAAATCTTCATTGGTCTTAGCAGTGCCGCAGCTCAGAACGTTGTAGTCAAAGGAAATAAGAGCGTCTCGGTTATGGCCAAGATCACATCGATCACGAATGCCAACCCAGATGCAAACGGATCTGCAATTCAGAGCGGTCTCAGTAACATTGGTCAGTTCAAAATCGCTGCTGCCGCTCATGGCAACACGAAGGATGGATTGAACGATGTGATTCTCTCAGGCGTTGTCTTCAACGTTAACGCTACGAACGTAAGCCTTACGGGTAACTCGTTCGTTATCTACAACAAAGCTGACGCAACGCAGACTTCTGCTTGTCAGACGTACTACTCAGCTGGAACACAGGCTATCACTGGTAATGCTTCCGGTAGCTTGCTTGTAGACTGTAGGAACCTGCCAGGAACAACTGTGAAGACTGAGATCGACCAGGGATCGGATCAGACTTTCGTCCTTCAGGCGACAGTCACAAACCCGAACACCTCGACGACCAACAGTACTTTGCAGGTGTCTCTGCAGAACTTCGACTCGATTACTAGGACTTCGTTCGGTCTCACTGCTTCTACGCTCAGCCACATCGCGTGGCAGGACAAGGATCAGGCTACGACCCAGACATTCTTGTGGGTTGAATACCCAGAGACTGTTGTGAAGTCGACAAGCTACGCTGGCTAATAGCATTCTTTCCTAAGGCAGGTCGTAGCAGAGGTTCATGAACCTCTGCTACGGCCTCCTCGAGGAGGTGATCTATAGCACCGTAGTAATCGATCATTCATTTGTCATAAAAAGCCCCCCCGCAAGGGGGCTTTTTTAAATGGAAGAAAAACATTCCTGGAAGGAAACCGCCATGGTTTCCTTCCAGGGGCCATCCTTCCCTGCAAAGTGGCGCTCCAGACAGGCGGAGCCTGTCTTCGCGCATTATTTTATTTGGATGCTTTTACCCCAAAATCTTGCGTTTCCAGTGCAGCAATCGATGTGTCCATGGCCTGAGAAGGATTTGTTGTTCCGACGCGCATTCTACGATTATTCCCCCAAATTGTTCCTTGAAGCGGGTGATGCCGGACCAGGATGAAATAAGTGGTTGCTGGTTGCGGCTTGCGGGTTTGGCAATACCAAGAAGATCGTAGGTATGGCATCCGGCGGCTTTGCAGAGCTTTATAGCTTCCCATTGCAATAGATAGGGCGCCATGAGATTACGATATTGGTAATCGGAAGCTCCGTAGTAGTAGATGCCGATTCCGTTCCAAGTGACGCCGAGGAGGCCGGCGATGGGTTCTTTGTTCTTTGTTCCTTGTTCCTGGTACGCAAGTAGTAGAAAGGCGCCAGGAAGTGATTCCAGAAACTTTTGGTAGCGAGAGGCCGGAGGGGCGGTGAAGCTGTCTCTACGGGCTGTTTCTGCTGCGAGGCGCACAAAAGTATCGATATCGGTTGATTGCTGCACTATCACGCTGTGCTTTTCAGCGAGGCGGATGTTGTAACGGCCTTTCTGCTTCATCTGGGCGAGGATCTCATCGTCCGATTGCCGTAGGTCAATGAGGCGGGTGGCGGGAGGTTGCTCCGTCCGTGCGGAATGGAGAATGGAGAATTGAGAATGGAGAATTAATTCGATTGGAGAGTAGAACAGAGATAGACATTTTTCTGCGATAGCTTGTTGAGCAATATGCTTTAAAAAATTCTCCATTCTCAATTCTCCATTCTCAATTTTTAACGGCCCCCTCGGTATATCCCACGTACTCCATCCGAAGGTTGTTGTATCAATCATGACCAGAGCTGAGGCCGCGATCGGATCACTATCGGCATAGATCCGCACTTCCCTTCCCAGTGCTTCCTGATACGTCTTCCACTCCAGCGATTGCCAAAGCGTGCCCTGCGGATGGGATTTTATCCAGCGGTCATACTGCTGGAATTCAGCGAGGGAGGAGAGTTGATGCAGTGCCACAATCAGAATTATGAATGAGGAATGAACAATTATACATTGTAACGTTCGCCTTCTTTGCTCGTCATAGAGGTCGGTGCGTTGTACCATTCTCCTATGCCCTACACCCTCCCCGCCCTTCCCTACGCCTACGATGTTCTCGAGCCGCACTTCGATGCGCGCACGATGGAGATTCATCACACCAGGCATCATCAGACATACGTGGATAAGGTGAATGCAGCGCTGGCTGGGACTCCATGGGAAGGGAAGCCTGTTGAGGAGGTTATCGCCGATCTTGCTGGTATTCCGGAAGATAAGAGGGGAGCGGTCCGGAATCACGGAGGAGGACATGCAAATCATTCGCTGTTCTGGACGATTCTGACTGCTAATGGCGGAGGGAAGCCATCGGGGGATCTGGCAAAAGCCATTGATGCATCCTTCGGTTCGTTTGATGCGATGGTGGAGGAGTTCAATGCGGCGGCTGCGAACCGGTTCGGGTCGGGGTGGGCGTGGCTCGTAAAAATGCCAAATGCCAAATGCCAAATTGCAAGTACAGCGAATCAGGACTCCCCTTTGATGGGAAAGGCGATTGCGGGATGCGAAGGGACGCCGATTTTGGGACTGGATGTGTGGGAGCATGCGTATTATCTGAAGTATCAGAATAAGAGGCCTGACTACATCAAGGCATTTTGGCAGGTTATCAATTGGAAAGAGGTAGAAAGGAGGTTCGGAGAAGCAAAATAGGTAGTATCTGTTTGACAATATTTTCTATTATTTTAATGTATTTTTATGGTTGAAGCAGTAGACAGTCTTTGGCACCAATTTAATCTTGCGGAAGCCAATCCTTCGCAGGGCGGCGGCTTGCTCTATGTCATGCGCTATTCATTGGAAGAGATCGAGGCCAAGCGCGAGATTGTCATTGCTGCACTCGAGCGCATCGGTGTCACATTGGAGGATATGGATACAGAAGGGATCGACGCTTCACTATCTGATGATGCAGCGCGGGATCAGGCACTCGCGTTACTTGAGGAGCTTTCCGTTGAAAATGATGCTCTTGCCTATCACGTCGTTGGTTATGGCCAGTACCACACGGTTCCAGAGTTATGCACCGGTCTTAAAGGGAACTATCTTGAGTTACTGACAAACGGAAAGCCGAACATGGTTGCGGCATACGATCTGGTGACTCTTGTCATTCCGGAAATCGTCAGGGACTTGCGGAGTGCAGATATACAAAATGCTGTTTTGTCTGAGAAAGACCGGAAGGAACTTGCTGCGCTTGAACAATTCGCCCAGACGAAAGACCGGCAGCTCAATCGTAGGACAGTGATGATCGGCTAATTTGCACGGATGTCATCGCCGCAGATTTTCAAAAGTTGATCCCGCATTTCGTCGTTGATTTCCCGTGCACGTTGTTTCTCTGCATCTGTCACAAGATCAGGAGTGTCATTGCGTTTTTTGAGAAGCTTGCCTAGTTCATCGGCAAGGTCATGCACACTCTCCTGCCAGCGTCTGAGCAGATCAGGGCGCTCAAGCGACATGCGCGTCATGACGATGTCGAGCACTACACTCTGTCTGTTATCGGGTATGTTGGGGAATTGCTTTGTCATGGAGTTGGAGACGGAGATGCGGCAAGCAATGCTGCAGCTTCATAAACTCTTTGCTGCAGTATGTAGAGCATATGATAGCTTTTCATGAATTCCCCCTGCACACGAGTCTCGATGACCTCAGAGAACACTGCGTAAAATTGTCTCCGCTCTTCTTCAGGAAGCTGCCAGAGGTTGTAGTTGCCATCCTCCCACATTTTGTTAAATGCCTCGCGCATTGTCGGTGGCTTTACCTCCGTCTCCATAAAAGTCAAATTATAACAAATTTTACTATTGTCAATCATATTTCCCATCACTTGTTGAAAATAGTTGACCGGATGTGCGATTTGCTTACAATTTGTCCGATTGCAGTGGCTTCGATTGAGTTTTGAGTGCTGCAGGCCCGTCCCGTATATCCGTTATCCGAATATCCGATATCCGTACTGCTGTACTGATATCCGATGAGGATGATGTTCCCTCCCCATTTTTATGGCCAAGAAGCCTGCAAAAAAGACGAAGGTAACCAAGAAGCCTGCACCCAAAAAAATTATTGCCAAAAAACCAGCACCTGCAAAAAAGCCGGTGGTGAAGTCTTCACCTGCTTTAAAAAAGCCTGTCTCCAAGCCTGTGGTAGAAAAGAAAGTTGTTGTGGTTGAAAAGAAAGTCCAGCCTAAGGCGGTTGCCGCCACAAAGAAGTCAGCGGACTTTGGTGGAAAGAAGGGTTACCAGATGCATGTCGACGACAATGTGCTTCCGCAAGTGATTCCCCACATAGTGCCGATTGCCGGACGTATGCCAGTAGGGTGCAAGCATCTTCCTGCGCATCTTCAACCTAAGCAGGTACGCGACGGACGTGTGTACCTTGTAGAAGACGAAGGTATCTCCATGGTGCCGTCGCTCATTGAAATGCAGCTTCTCAGTTATAAGTGGTTCCTTACGGAAGGTGTGAAGGAACTTTTGCAGGAGATCAGCCCGATCATGGATTTTTCGGGAAAGAAAATGGAGCTTCGTATCCTCGGACATTCCTTCGATTCTCCGAAGTACGATCCGGATACGTGCCGCCGCCGCAACTTAAGCTACGAGGCGATCATGAAAGGCCACGTGCAGCTCATCAACAAGGAGACAGGCGAAATCAAGGAGCAGGATGTGTTCCTCGGATCTATTCCGCTCATGACCAACACAGGGACATTCATCGTCGGTGGCATCGAACGCATCGTTGTTCACCAGCTTGTGCGCTCGCCGGGTGTGTTCTTCGCGAAAATGCCAGACTACCCACGTCATCATGCTGCCAAGATCATCCCGAAGCGCGGTGTGTGGCTCGAAATCGAGACAGACCGCCGCGGTATCATCTCCTGCAAGATCGACCGCAAGAGAAAGATCCCCATCACGCAGCTCCTCAGAGTCTTCGGCTTCGATACTGATGCAAAAATCCTTAATGTATTTAAGGATGTAACAAAGGAGAAAGATCATATCCTTGCTACCCTCGAGAAAGATCCTGCACGCACACTTGAGGATGCCTACCAGAGTATTTATAAAAAGATCCGCCCGGGAGACTTGGCGACTCCCGAGAATGCCAAGCAGCTTGTGGACGGATTGTTCTTCGACTTCAAAAAATACGACATGGGCCATATCGCCCGCTACAAGATGAACCGCCGCTTTAGTCTGAAGACCGAGAGCGATGAAAAGCACCGCGTATTTCAGGTGTCGGATTTCTTGGAAATCCTCCGCGAACTTATCCGTCTGAATAACGGAGAAGGCGTTCCCGATGATATCGATCACCTCTCTAACCGCCGCATTCGTTCTGTAGGAGAGCTTGTGCAAAACAAGTACCGCGTGGGTCTCGTGCGCACAGAGCGCATCGTGAAAGACCGTATGACGGTGATGGATCTGGAGACGGTTACCCCGATGCAGCTCATCAACAGTCGTCCGATCACTGCAGCGATGCGCGAGTTTTTCGCGTCGTCACAGCTCTCGCAGTTCATGGACCAAACCAATCCGCTTTCTGAGCTCGATCACAAGCGTCGTCTTTCCGCGATGGGTCCCGGAGGACTTTCCCGAGAGCGCGCTTCGTTCGACGTTCGTGACGTGCACCCGAGTCATTATGGACGCATCTGTCCTATTGCCACTCCGGAAGGACCGAACATTGGTCTTGTGGTGCACCTTGCAGGATTCTCACGTGTAAATGCCTACGGGTTCCTCGAAACGCCGTATCACGAAGTGAAGCATGACATCGCTCTCGATGCAGATAAACTTCTCGGGCGCATCATCGATGTAACCATCCGTGACGGACACAGTGTCATCGCCAAGGAAGGGGAGGTGATTGAGACCAAAGCAAAAGCGAATGCTGTTGTCAGTCATCATAAGAAGCTGGGAAATAAGACTGTCCCTGTGCGCCCCTATGTGACAGGCAAGACGGAGTACGTGGACGCAGAGCAGGAGCGTCACCTTACGATTGCTCAGGCACCAAAAGGACTCACGTCGTTTGGCGAGTTTGCTTCTACGCGCATTTCCGCCCGCCGCAGAGGCGAGCCGGTGCTGGCTCACGTCCGTGACGTCACGCACGTCGACGTGTCCCCCAAGCAGATTCTCTCGATGTCTACCTCACTCATTCCATTCCTTGAGCACGACGACAACACCCGCGCATCCATGGGTACAAACATGCAACGTCAGTCCGTGCCGCTCATCAGGCCAGCTTCCCCACTTGTCGGTACCGGTATGGAAGGACTCGCTGCACGCGCATCGGGTCATGCACATATAGGAGAAGAAGATGGAGAAGTGGTCGCTGCCGATGCCCAACAGATTTCCGTGGTGTACAAGACAGGCCGTAAGCAGGTTTACAATTTGCATACGTTCCAGCGCTCGAACCAAGGAACATGCTTCAATATGCGTCCCAGAGTGAAGCGCGGCGACTCTGTGCACCGCGGTACGGTACTTGCTGATGGTGCTTCTGTAGAGCAAGGAGAGCTTGCCCTTGGACAAAACCTCCTCGTCTCATACCTGCCGTGGGAGGGCTACAACTTCGAAGATGCCATCATCATCAGTAACCGCGTTGTTGAGGAAGGGTACTTCGATTCCATCCATATCGAGTCCTACGTCACAGATGTACGCGATACGAAGCTCGGTGCGGAGACTGTTACCAGAGATATTCCAAACGTTGGTGAGGCAAAGCTCAAAGATCTCGATGCAGATGGCATTATCCGCATCGGTGCTACGGTGCACGAAGCCGACATTCTCGTCGGAAAGATCACGCCGAAGGGAGAGACGGAGCTCACACCAGAGGAGCGCCTCTTGCAGGCGATCTTCGGTGACAAAGCCAAGGACGTAAAAGATAGTTCTCTGCGCCTCCCCGGTGGAGCCGGAGGAAAAGTCGTCGATGTGCAGATCTTTGATCGCAGTGAAGGAGACGAGCTGGCTACAGGAGTCATCAAGCAGATCAAAGTCTTCGTCGCCCAGACCAGAAAGATCCAGGTGGGAGACAAGATGGCCGGACGCCACGGAAACAAAGGTGTCGTCGCCCGCGTCGTTCCACGTGAGGATATGCCGTTCCTTGAAGACGGTACGCCAGTAGATATTATTTTGAACCCGCTCGGCGTCACTTCCCGTATGAATATCGGTCAGGTGCTTGAGACGCACCTTGGTTGGGCATGTCAGATTCTTGGACTGAAGATCGCTACCCCTCCGCTGGATGGTATCCATACCGAGCAGATCGATGGATTCCTGAAGGCTGCAGGGCTTCCGGCAGATGGAAAAGTCCAGCTCTTCGATGGCCGCACCGGTGAAAAATTTGCGTACAGGTCCACAGTGGGAATGGTGTACATGCTCAAACTCCTCCACTTGGTCGAGGATAAAATCCACGCACGTTCCGTCGGTCCGTACTCTCTTGTCACCCAGCAGCCTCTCGGAGGAAAGGCACAGCACGGAGGACAGCGCTTCGGAGAAATGGAAGTGTGGGCTCTCGAAGCGTACGGCGCTGCGCACACGTTGCAGGAAATGCTCACCATCAAGTCTGATGATGTCATCGGTCGCTCTAAGGCCTACGAAGCCATTGTTAAAGGTGAGCAGATCCGCAGACCAAGCATTCCAGAGTCCTTCAACGTTCTTGTAAAGGAGTTGCAGGCACTCGGACTTCGTGTAGATCTTCTGAAGTTTAAAGATGAAGTCGCTCCCGAGGAGCGTGTGGCGATCGATGAAGGCGAAGTGGAGCCAGTGGAGCTTTCCTCCCGTGTCGAAGCGGAAGAGCAGGCCGAAGAAATCTTGCCCGGTGACGACAAGATCGCCGAGATGGCTGTGACGGGTGAAGAGTCTGCCGATGAAATCGTTGCCGGCATCGAAGAGGGTGCGGAGGTAGAAGCATCCGGTATCGGTGCGAAGCAGGAGATGGCGGATTCTGCCAGCGAAGAGTCGATGGAGTCGGCGTAGTGAAAAGAGACCAAAGAGACCGATGAAATCGAAGAGACCGAGGAACTGATGTAGTTCCTTGGCCTCTTTGGTCTTTTTAGAGAATTTGACAAAAATTAATAATAATATACAATTATACATCCAATTGGTCCTTTCTCCATCGTTTTTCCAGTGTACGGAGGAGCGCACTGCGCGAGTGCTTTGCTCCGTGTGATGGTGGTTACTGTACAGATTACCCATTCTCTCTTTGTGAAAGGTACAAGGTTTTACCATGAAAGAATTCGTTGGACCTGGTGGCGTACTTCGGTATGCCAAGCGGCTCTCCTTCCCGGGGGGCAATGCTCGTGTCGTCATCGTTCGATGCTGGAACAAAAACGCAGATGCAATGCGTGCGTTCATCCAGCATTGGGAGAGGATTCGCGAGAAGTTCTTCTTCCGCACGATCATTCTCGTGATTGATGCGGACAGAGAAACCGGTACGACAACCCTCGATGCTCTGAAGGCCTGCGGCGATCCCCCGTGGATCACGCCGATCTTCGTGAGTGGACCTGCAGAAGTGCGGAACTGGACGCGGCTTCTCAATGGAGCCCTCAAGTATCTGCATCTCTGCGGTGCGGTCGAAGGAATCGTCTGCGTTGCCTCGTTTGAGGCGGGATTCGATTCGTCGCTCGATTCGCTCCTGAAATTGGAAGAGCATCATGCGATTCCGATTATCGGCATCCGAAGGTCGAAACCGGATGGTTGCACAAATGACGTCGCGCAATTCATCGCGAAGTTGGAAAGTGCGCCAACACAAGCAGTCAGGTGCATTTTGGATGCCGAATATCGGTTCTTTGGGGATCCCACCCTTACCAATATCGGCGATTGGGCGCAGCAGGCACTCTTTTTCTGTCGCAACACGTTTCAGTTCTGGTCACTCGAATGGCTCTTTCGCATCAAGGGATTTGATCCCCGGTGCAATGCTTGGGGTGGCCAGGAAGATACGGCAATGCGACTGCGTCTCTGGCTCAATGACTGTATCCAGTCGGCAGGTAGATTCTTTTACTACACCGACAAGCGCGTTACGGATGGCACCCTCACGCATCTCGGAGAGACTCCGATGGAAAAGATCCATCGCGAAGTGGCAGCCATTCACAGTGTGTACGGCCAGTATTACGGCGAATGCAAGGCCTGGGACCGACAAGGAGATTTCGTTATTCCTACCGTCGACTTTGACTGGTAACCGCCCCACACGCACAACCCCTCTGACGAAAGGCAGAGGGGTTTGCCATGCCCAAAAAATATAACTTTTCTATACATCTCCAATTTCTTCAGGGAAATCCACCGATAGCCTTGACGCTCCTTGCACGCTTTCCATAGAATGCTTCGGCCTTATGGCACTACACGCTTACCCGCAAGATTCGTAGACCCGTCCGCCTAGGCGGACG
>CALRCM010000029.1 GCA_943354555.1 Candidatus Peribacteria bacterium
CTGCAAGAAGAGATTGATCGAACAATTAATGTGATCAAAGAAATCCGCAAAAGGTGGGGCTCGGTGAATATATCGGTCGATACCTATAAGTCCGAAGTTGCGCATCAGGCAATTGCTGCAGGAGCCACGATGGTCAATGACGTAACGGCGGGGAGGGGGGATGCGAATATGTTTGCAGAGGTTGCGGGGTTTGCGAAGGTTGCGAAGGTTGTTCTTATGTATGCGAAAGATCCTACACCGAGGACGACGATTGATCTGGTGCAGTACAAGGATGTCATCGCGACTATCAAGAAATTTCTTTCAGAGAGAATCGATGCCGCGGTTGCTGCAGGGATTTCCCGCGATCGCATCATCATTGATCCCGGTCTTGGGCATTTCGTAAGCAGTGATCCGAAGTATTCGTTTGAGATCATCGCGCGTTTGGAGGAGCTGCTGTCTCTTGGGTGCCCGATTTTTTTAAGTCCCTCTAGAAAATCTTTCCTATCCGGAAAGGAAAATCTTCCTCCTGTAGACCGTTTGCCTGCAACGATTGCAGCCTCTGCCATTGCTGTACTCGATGGGGCATCGTTTATCCGCACGCATGATGTGAGAGCAGTAAAGAGAGCATGCGAAGCTGCAGAAATGATGCGCTGAAAATCTCCCATCTTTTGTACGGAGTACTCACGCGTTGCCAGTAATATTCTTAAACACACGTTAGTGCACCATTACAGATGGCCTTTGTGAAGAAGAACACGATACCGCCGCTCGCGAGGAGTACAATGAATCCGATAGCGACACGGAGAATGAGACTTTTTGCCCTGCTGTAACCATCTTCGTTGCCAACATTGGCGATCATAAGAATTCCCGCATAGATGAGCATGCCGATTGCCACTGTCACGAGGAGGATGAAGACAGCAGATGTGTAGTACACCATTCTACCAATGATATTCGTTGGAGTGGCGGTTGCCGTGATACCGGAGAATGTCACTGTTCCTGCAAGGATTACGCGAGATGCAACGAGCATGAAGCCCGCAACGACAAAAATAACGGTTCGACGCAATTGTGTAACACCGTCCTCCGATCCAAAGTTTGCGATGGCCCGCACTCCACTCATGATAATCATCAGTACGCAGATGATGCCGAGAGGAACTGCGATGAAGTCTAGAAGGCCGATTGCTTCAGCACTGATGATATTTCCGGCTGCAGCCGGATTGGTGATAATCGTTATTCCCGAGGGTACGAGTGACGACGGATCGACGCTAAAGCCTCCGGTAATGAGCGCACTGACGAATGCCGTACCGACATTCACCAGGACGATGGATGCAATGCCCGCAATAAACACCCGCTTTGCTGTAGTTGCCTGGGTTTCACTTCCTGAGATGGTGAGAAAAAATCCTGCAACGATGATTGCAAGCGATCCTGCAACATTGATGATGGGGATGAAGCTTGCTGCAACGGTGTTGACAATGCTCCCGAATGTTCCTGTTCCTACTGTAGCTGCCAGGCCGGCTCCAGCGGTGTTCATGGCATCGGTTACCGTCACTGCATAGGCAGATGGTGCGATGAAACCCATAATGTTCCAGAGAATATGCATTAGAAGAATGTGGAGATAATGATGGCGGAGGCCATCACCACAATGACAGACGCACCAACGGCAATGATAATTTTCTTCGCACGGTCTTTCATTTGCTCATCGGCAGAGACGATGAGTATGTAGGCAGCGATGACCATGGCCACAACGGCAAGCGCTCCAAAGATGGTGATGATGAAGTCTCCGGCACCAAGGAGCTCATCGTTGATGCCTGTAATGATGTTTGTCTCAAATGCGCCGAGGACAGTCCCCACAAGCATGACGATGGTGAGGCCGATGGCACCACGCAGTAAGCCCTGTTTGGCATTGGTGCCACCGCTTTCGTCCTGCGAAACGATGAGTCGTGCGCCGTTGAATCCGATGTTGATGATGAGCGCCGCCCCCATCATGCCGAAGAAAAATTGCTTCATCGGAATGAGGACAGTGGATATGAACGTTGCCGGTGTGGCGACGGGCGATGCCGGTGCGACGATGGCGGATATCGCCGATGCTCCGGCGATGAGTACAGCGCCGAAGATAACATGCAGATAGGCGGTGCGTACTTCGGTGACATTGCTTTCCTCCGTTCCGCTGATTGCAAGTTTGAGACTGTAGAAGATCAGCAGACCGGCGATGATGCCGGCTGTGGAAAGAGCAATTCCCTGAGCGATTTTTCCCAGGTATGTCGTAAAGGAGATCGCTGATGGACAGGGAAATCCGGGGATCGGGCAGTACGTCGCAGCCGCCTCGGCGATTGGGATGAGTGAGAACCAGCCGATCTCCAATATGCGTAGAATCACCATAATCGGATCATTATAGCAGAAATTTCTTTACATCGCACGTTCATTTCCTTAAGCTTTCTCTACTTTCTATGGGCAAGAGACCTACCCCAAAAAAGCGGCGAGCCAAGAGTGACGGAAATCGTCACCAGGCTATGTATGAGCGCAAGCAGCTCAAAAAATTGCACAATAAGCTCAATTCACCATTTTGCAGAATTGCTCCACCGAAGGACAAGGCGGGGAAGGCGCTCAAGGGTATTACGAGAATTAAAGCTTGATCTTCAGTTCTTGAGGCAAATTGAGAATTGAGAATTGAAAATTGAAAATTATGGCGGATACTGCCCATGGTGTAGCATTCATTTTCAATTTTACATTTTCAATTTTCAATTCGCCCCATGGCTCGCAAAAGACATCTCTCCCGTATCGCCGTCATGCAAACGCTCTTTGAGCAGGGTACCCGTTCTATTGATTGCGAAACAGCATTGGAGCGTAATTGTGCCGGTCAGTCCGGAGATGCCGATATCGATTTCGCAAAAACATTGCTGAAAGGAGTGCTAGCGCGTGAAGAGGACATTCGCCTCATCGTACAAGAGCATGCACCGGGGTGGACTCTGGATCGGATGGATCCTGTGTCACGCTATACACTGCTTCTCGGCTGCTACGAGCTGCTCTTTGCCAAGGACGCTCCTCCAGCTGTCGTCATGAATGAGTCTATTGAGATTGCCAAGGAGTTCGGTACCGCAGAGAGCGGCAAATTCGTGAATGGGGTGCTGAATGCGATCGCGCATGGGGAGAAGAAATAAGGCAGAAAAGGCAGAAAGGGGAGAAATGTGAATACTTTTCTGCCCTTTCTGCCTTTTCTTCTGTTTCTGCTCTTCTCAGAGATCAGTTACACTCCATCCAATGCTTCCCGCCCCCCTCGTTTCCCTCGAAAAGACCATTGGGTTTTCCTTTCGTGACAAGGACTTGCTTATGGAGGCGCTGACGCACAGAAGTGCCGTGCGAAGGTCAGGGCTGAAGAAGCACAATGAACGCTTTGAATTTCTCGGTGATGCGGTTCTGGAATTGGTTGCGACGGAGTACCTGTTCCGCGTGAGCGAGAAACCCGAAGGGGAACTCACCAATTACCGTTCGGCTCTGGTGAAAGGCGAGCATCTTGCTTCTGTTGCCAAGGAGATCAAGCTCGGGGATTTTCTTCACCTCAGTCGTGGTGAAGAAGCTAGTGGCGGTCGTGACAAGCCTTCGACACTGGCAAATGCACTGGAGGCACTTATTGGGGCGATTTACCTCGATCATGGGTTTGATGCTGCGCAGAAGTTTTGCCAGAACTTCATTCTTGTACGATTACGCGAGCTCCTCGCTGCAGGAAAGCATCGTGATGAAAAAAGTGTCTTTCAGGAAAAGGCTCAGGAGCTTTTGAGTCTTACGCCTCATTATGATGTTGTCTCTGAGGCAGGGCCCGATCACGACAAGAAGTTTATCTGCGCGGCGATGATTGGTGAGGAGAAGATCGCTGAAGGAACCGGAAGCTCAAAGCAGCGGGCGGAGCTGGATGCTGCAAAGAACGCACTGAAGGTGAAGAAGTGGGCTACCCCATTTTAATCTCAATATCCACGCCACTCGGAAGACTCAGGCTCTGCAGACTCTCAATCGTCTTAAACGTTGTCTCTGCCAAGTCAATCAACCTCCGGTGCGTACGCATCTCAAACTGATCGCGCGCGTCTTTGTGCTTGAAGGTGGAGCGGTTTACGGTGAACTTGCGGATCTTTGTAGGAAGGGGAATAGGGCCGTGGACGATCGCGCCGCTTCTTTCCGCAGTCTCGATGATTTTCCCTGCTGCTTCATCGAGGACGATATGGTCAAAGGCCGAAAGACGGATCCGGATACCCTTCACTCCCGCTTCCATTTTCTTCGCTGCTTCCGAAGCCTTGGGCGAAGCATCTGTCTTTGCCTTGGTTGCAGACTTCTTTGTCGCAGTCTTCTTCGGGGGAGTCATAACGTGGAAGGGGAAAGAGCGGATGATGGACTGTTACCGATCGTAGCGGAGAGCCGCGGCTCTCCGCTACGAAGGTGGATGACTATTTCAAGATCTTGGTCACAACACCGGCACCGACCGTGCGGCCTCCTTCGCGGATAGCGAAGCGCGTACCAGTATCGAGAGCGATCGGAACGCCAAAGGTGACGACGAACTTGATGTTATCACCCGGCATGACCATCTCTACGTTTGCAGGGAGCTCTACAGATCCCGTGACGTCTGTGGTGCGCATGTAGAATTGAGGCTTGTAGCCTTTAAAGAACGGCGTGTGGCGGCCTCCTTCCTCTTTTGTAAGGATATACACCTCAGCATCAAACTGTGTGTGCGGAGTGATGGATCCTGTCTTTGCAAGCACCTGACCGCGCTCGATATCCTCGCGCTCGATGCCACGAAGCAGAAGTCCGACGTTGTCTCCTGCCAAACCTTCGTCGAGGAGCTTGTGGAACATCTCTACGCCAGTTACGACAGTCTTACGGGTCTCGCGGATACCGACAATTTCCACTTCTTCGTTCACCTTTACTTTACCCTGCTCGATGCGGCCCGTAGCCACCGTACCACGGCCCTTGATGGAGAAGACGTCCTCGACAGACATGAGGAACGGCTTTTCGATTTCGCGCTTCGGGTCTGGAATGTACGTATCGAGAGCCTCGAGGAGATCCTTGAGTTTCTGGATATTTTCGGCGTCACCTTCTACAGCTTTGAGAGCGGATCCGCGGATGATGGGGGTCTTATCTCCGGGGAACTCATACTTCGTGAGGAGCTCGCGGATTTCTACTTCAACGAGTTCAATAAGCTCGGGGTCTGAAACCATGTCGATTTTGTTCAAGAAGACGACGATGTACGGTACGCCGACCTGACGTGCGAGAAGAATATGCTCACGCGTTTGCGGCATTGGCCCGTCAGCGGCGGAGACGACAAGGATAGCTCCGTCCATCTGAGCAGCACCCGTGATCATGTTTTTGACGTAGTCAGCGTGACCCGGACAGTCGACGTGCGCGTAGTGGCGCTTCGTGGACTCATACTCAACGTGGGCGGTGTTGATCGTAATACCGCGTTCGCGCTCTTCCGGAGCATTATCGATATCTGCATATCCCTTCTTTTCTCCTTCCGGAGAGAAGTTCATGGATAGAGCGGCGGTCAAGGTCGTCTTTCCGTGGTCGACGTGACCGATAGTACCGACGTTGACGTGCGTCTTAGAGCGATCGAACTTCTTTTGGTCTGCCATGGGAGAAAAGGGAATGGATGGAACTGCGGCGAAAAGCCGCTAAAAGCCAAGACAGTCTAGGGAAGGGGCTTAGTGGGCGTCAACTCAATTTCCCGAAAGGAATGACATTTTGTAGAAAAAGATCGGGATCAGTAACACAGCATCGAGAAAAATGATGAAAAAGCATCGTTGTTGGTTCCCTCTCCCCGCGGGAGAGGGCTAGGGAGAGGGGGCAGATAAAAACCACCTGCAACGACGAGCTGCAGGCGGTTTTTGTGCTGGATCTCGTACATGCGACTAGCATGCCTCTTCAATGATGCACCCCGTGCAGGGTGCGTTTGTGTAGGCCGCGTGGTGGCCTTCATGGGTTACGCCACGCCAGGTTTGGATCTCTCCATTGGGGTTGATGAACAGCTCCCAGCATTCGGTGCCACGTTGGTACCGGACTGCTCCGTAGCTCGGGTAGAGACCGAGAAAGCCCAGTGCCTCAAGGAGATGGAGCCTTCTCCACGACGAGGATTGGGGAATATCCGCTTCATGATAAATGCGGATTGTTCTGCTCCAATAGCACTCTGAGGTACTGACTTTCAGGAGGCCTCCCCCCTCTTTCGGAACAGTGAGTTCACTAAAGACGGGAACTCCGTCTGCGAACTCATCAATAATTCCCGCACGACATTGATGCGTGTTGTACTTCCCTTGGGAGATACTGAAAGGTAAATCCATGGCTGGATTTGCCAAGTCCCGCGGGATGGTAATCCCATGTTGCTGTAGATTCCATTTTGTAGCCTGAGCAATTGAGTAGGACAGATTGGGGGCAAGTGAGATCATGTGCTCCTCCTTTTTGAGCTTGAGTGATGGTGAGAAAGATCCAGCGCTTTGAGCGTAGGCGCTTCTGTGGGGGGGGGCGCAAGAGAAATATCCACGTAATATTTTCTACTCCGCAAGCATGCCATGTGATTGCAACTCCACCATCTCCTTATATGTAGCACAGGTCTTGAGTAGTTCTTCATGCGGTGCCAATGCGATGAGTTTTCCTCCTTCCAGCACGGCAATGCGGTCGACAGCGCGTACGGTCGAGAGGCGATGGGCGATGATGAAGGCCGTGCGGCCGGTGATCAGTTCTTTGATTCCCACTTGCACAGCTTTCTCGGTAATGGAGTCCAGAGCACTTGTGGCTTCGTCGAGGACGACGATTGAGGGCTTCTTCAGAATTGCACGGGCAATTGCCAGTCGCTGGCGTTCTCCACCGGAGAGCTTGATGCCCCGTTCACCGATCACCGTGCGGTAGCCGTCCGGCATCTGTTCGATAAATTCATGTGCGGCAGCGCGTTTGGCCGCTTGTAGAACTTCGTCATCCGTTGCATCCGGACGCGTGTAGCGGATATTTTCGATGATGGATTCGTTGAACATGGTGTTGTCTTGGAGCACGAGTCCGATGGAGCTTCTCCACCACTGGAGATCGAGATCGCGGATATCGTGCCCGTCGATGGTGATGGATCCGTCCGTCACGTCGTAGAAGCGATTAATCAGTGATGCGAGCGTCGATTTTCCTGAGCCGGAATGCCCGACGAGTGCGATGTGTTCGCCAGGCTTTACCGTCAGGCAAATATTTTCCAATGCGTAACGTCGCGGAGGATCTTTGCGCGTCTCCTCTCCAGTTGCAGTTTCGCCGTCTTCAATTTTCATCTTCGGATGATGCGGGCAATGGAGATCTTTGCATTCCGCAGGCGTGTGTCCGTGGAGGATATCCATTTCTTCTTCTATTTCCTCTTCATCCATTTGTATAGCGATTCCAGCCTGCGCATAAGAAAATGACAGATTTCGAAATTCCATTGCGCCATGGATACTTGTGAGAATTTTCGCTCCAGGTCGATTGACTACGAGCGAAGGCAGCGAACCGATCTGCACTCCCATGCGTACTTTTTCCATTTTCTCATTCCACTTGGGAAGGAAAGACCCGATGACTTCGATGGGGGCAACCAGCCTAAAGACGATGAAGAGGAAGAAGAAGAGCTGGCCCAGCGTGAGTGATCCTTGGATGACGAGAATTACGCCTATGCCAATGACCATCGCACGGAGGATGAGCATCGCATTCATTCCTTCAAGCAAAGACCAAAATCCGTCGGTCTTGATCTGCATGGCCATTGCCTTTGCCTGAAGGCCGCGCATGCGATCGAGTTCGCGTTCTTCGGCACCGGCGGATTTTACGGAGAGAATATTGGTTGCAACGTCGTAGGCTCTGCCGATCACGCGTACCCACACGCGCGACACATAGCTCTGGAGCGGCTGGGCTTTCCCTGTAACGTACCAGAGCATCATGCCGTAGACGCAGAGGACACTTGCGATGCCTGCAGTAAGCGGCCCGTGGACACGTGCGGCGATCGTGAGAAATATCGCTCCGGTGATTGTCGAAGGCACAATGACTTCGAAGATCTGAAAGCCGAGATCCCAGAGCGTGTCACTGGCATTGTCGATTTTTTTGATAATGGCTCCCGCTCTGCGGTTTAGGTGCTGGATGACATCCATATGCAAAACCGCTGAGTAGCTCTCCTGCATGAAGCGGATGTAGGAGCGGTTCATCATGCGCCAGCAGAGGTACTTATGCAGTCCCTGGATCACACTGTGGGAAGCAGAGACCGAAAGCCAGAGAAGAAACAGTGAGAGAAAATTCTCCGGTACAGTTCCCTGCCCGCCCTGCAGGTTGCCGACACTGTCGATGACGCGCTGGCCGATGAGCGGATCGGCCACCCATGTTGTAACCAGTGCCGCTGTGAGGAGGACGTAGAGCGCAATAAGATGCGGGAAATGCCGGAATTGCCGCCAGAGGGTGGAGAGGAGGAGACGCATGAAGAGTGTTCAGTTTATACTATGTGCATGCGCCGGTCCGATCGTATTCAGGCTTTTGTGGAGACTATTTGGAAGTGGTACTCCTCAAACAAACGTACACTTCCCTGGCGCGATCTTCCGGACACCGATCCTGCCGGCCGTGCATATAAAGTGATGGTATCGGAGATCATGCTGCAGCAAACACAGGTCAGCCGAGTAAAAATTGTGTTCAAGAATTTCCTTGATCTGTTCCCGCATATTCAGGATCTTGCGGAGGCAACGAATAGAGATGTTCTGCTCGCGTGGAGGGGGATGGGGTACAACTCGAGGGCACTTAGATTAAGAGATGCGGCACGGGTTATAGTTGACCGATTGCAAATTGCAAATTGCAGAAGTGATTTGCAATCTGCAATTTGCAATTTCGCAAAATTCCCACACTCCATGGAAGAGTTATTGTCGATTCCCGGCATCGGTCCCTACACCGCCGCCGCAATCCGGAATTTCGCATTTGACATTTCTACTTCCTGCATCGATACGAATATCCGTCGGATATTGCATAGGACATTTATCGGACCCGAGAATGCCGACGGGACATGGAAGAAAGATGACGGGTATTTGCTGAAGCTCGCGGCAGAGATATTGGACAGTGCTGTTTCAGAATCGGGAGAAAAAAGAGACGCAGCGAACTGGCATGCCGCTCTCATGGATTTTGGTTCACTTGTTCAAACCAAAAGAAATCCTCGATGGGACATTTGTCCGCTGACTGCGAAGGGAATGATGAAGACGACGCCAACGGCATTTAAAAAGATCCAAACCCGCAACCAGCAACCCGTAACCCGTAACGGTGTTGTCGAGCCGGGCCGCTTTGTCGGAACGAAGTACATTCCCAACCGTATCTTTCGCGGTAAAGTTATTGAAGAACTGCGCGATGCATCGCAAGGATTGTCTCTTGGTACTATCGGCAAGCGTATCTGTCTCGACTGGTCGCCTTGTGAGCATCGCAAGTGGCTGAAAGATATTCTGCGTAAACTTCAAACTGACAGGATGCTTGTTAAAAAACTCGGGAAATATGTACTTGCTGATTAATATCAGCATTCTCAATTTTCAATTCTCAATTCTTAATTTATTACTTCTCCTCTTCCCCCAGCGCCGTCTTTAGCCGTGCCATCTGATTTGCATCGATGGTTTTGAGGTCAACCGGCGTTGGTGATACTGCTTCCTTGGACATTGTTGTTTTGAACCGCGGGATAATTCTCCAGATCCAGTATGCGATCATTCCAAGAAGCACAACTCCTCCAAGGAGGAGTAATGGCATAGGAACTGATGGAATCTTCCATCCAGATTTTGGGACTATTGCAGGAGCAGGAATATTTGGAACCAGCAGCTCTTCCTCAGAGAGGGGTAGGGGCTCCGGTTCACTGACAGGCGTATCGCTCACCGGTTCTGCTATGACGATATCGGAAAATTCATCATCTTGGGTAGGAAAGCTACTCTCAGGCGAAGTGGATACCTCTGCTTGTGCAGGTACCGGCGAAATCGTTTTCACTTCTCCATATTTATAAAAGATCCGCTCATGGCTGGAACTATTTTGCTGCTGAGAAGGGGTCAGAGTTTCGCCTTCTAGCTCCGGTTCCGTAGAAATTTCCTGCCATGCTTTTTGTTCATCTATCGTTGTCGGCATGCTGAAGACTTCTTCGGGTGAAGAGTAGGCGTAGAGCTGTGAGCTAAGCTGCAGTGCCGTGATTGTGAGGATAGTCAGCATGGCGGTGGATTTACAGAGAGTATTGGGTTGAAAAGACTGGCTCCAGTGCAGGAAGAATCCGGATCGTCCGGGATTCTCCAGACGGCTCTAGCCACTCCGTTCTGCTGCCGAATATCCCGAACATGCCATTTTGCTGGCCGAGGCGCTCGAGCGATATTCGGATGTTTGAATTGCCGGTCGAGCTCAACTGCGATTGCAAGACATTCCCCTCGAGGACAAAGTCTGCATGCTCGTTAGCCAGGATCATTGTGGAGATTCCGCCTGTAGAAAGGTGAGCGCAGCGGACGATGAATTTGCCAGAAATTTGCTGGGAGAGGAATGGGTCTCCGGAACTATAGAGTGAGGTGCATGCGATTTTCTCGTCAGGTTTCCTCAGATTATAGAATTGAAACTCCTGCGCCCCGATTACCACATTTGCCGTTTCTATCGTGAAGAGAATGTTTTCCAGAGAAGCGGGTGATGTATTCGTTGATACTGCCGAAAACCGGAATACTCCGAGTGGATAGACGCCCGTAGGTACAGCGCTTCCATCAGGATCCATATTTGCGTTGGAAACTTCAATGGTTGTGAGGTTTCTTTGTGGTTGCTGCGGTTGCGTTGAATGTTGCATTTCTTCTCTCGGCGATGCATGTACAGAGGACAGAGCAACGGCAGTTGTAGCTGGTTCTTGAACGGTAGAGACATTCACTTCATTCGTTGCTGCCTCTGCCTCTCCAGTGCCAAGATTCGGAATGAAGATCGTGCAAGCATTTTCCGTACAGATGTATCCATCTTGCGCAGTGCATGTACTTTGATTGCATCCGTCACTCTCTGTATCGCACACTTCTCCCCGATCAAGAATCCCATCGCCGCACATTGCGGATTTACTCAGGCCTTTTCCACAACGGAATAGAAGATCCGTTTCGCTCATAATGTAGTAGCGTTTGCCTCCACTGAAGCCTCTTAGGGTATCGATAGCCGTATACTCTGGGTGGATCGCCATCTCCCCCGGGGAAATGTAGAATTTCCCGGTGACCTGCGGCTCCAAGCTGCTGTATTCGTACACCCAAAAGCGCATGATGGAGGATTGAAGAGGCGCAATCGCAATGGGGCTCGACGTATTTTCGCTACACGTAACGATGTTGTGTTGATCTGCGCGAATGGTGATGCCATTACCCGATTCTACCGCACTAAATACATTGATCTGTGGCGATAATTGTCCGGGGAGACGATGAGTTTGAACGACGCTTACAATGCCGACAGAACCAAGTGCCAGTCCAATCGACAGGATCATCTTCTGTCTATGCTTCATGAGTGTGTGGATATTGGTTATATTATAGCATTTGTTTGTATTTACGTAAAGACGTCCGCCTAGGCGGACGTCTTTACAGAAATATTCAATGTTTTACTTGGCCATCTGCTCAATGCGCCTTTCGCGTATAACATTCACTTTGATTACCCCTGGGTACGTCAGCTCCTTCTCAATCTTCTGGCTGATGTCCTTTGCGAGTTGCTCTTGGCGTAGATCATCGATCTTTGTCGTGTCGACATACACACGCACTTCACGTCCGGCAGAGATGGCAAACGCTCTCGAGACTCCTTCGAAACTCTTGGCGACTTCCTCGAGTTCTTTCAAGCGCTTGATGTATGCCTCGATGGATTCTCTCCGTGCACCTGGCCTCGCGCCGGAGATAGCATCCGCTGCAGCGACGATGAACGCTTCAGGAGTTTCCATGGGGATGTCCTCGTGGTGTGCGGCTACACAGTGCACAACTTCCGGCCGGATTTTAAACCGGTTACAGATCTCCACGCCGATTTCGACGTGTGTACCGGAGACCTCGTGGTCGAGGGCTTTACCAATGTCATGGAGCAGACAACCTTCGACGATGATCTTTGAGTCCGCGCCGATCTCTTCGGCGAGCATCCGGCCGATGTGTGCCATTTCTACGGAGTGCTTGAGCACGTTTTGGCCGTAGCTGGTGCGGAAGCGGAGTCTGCCGATGATCTTGAGAAGATCTTGTGGGTACCCTGCGATGCCGAGTTCTTCACATGCTCTGCGTCCGAACTCCAGCATCATCTTCCCTACATCGTCTTTCATCTTCGCAACGATCTCTTCGATGCGCGCAGGCTGGATGCGTCCGTCTTTCACAAGCTTTTCCATTGCTAGTTTGGCGACGTAGCGACGTGCCAAATCGTAACCGGAAATAATGATCGCTCCGGGGGTATCATCGATGATGATATCAACGCCGGTTGCTTGCTCAAATGCCGAAATATTGCGGCCTTCTTTGCCAATGATCTTTCCCTTCACATCGTCGCTTGGAAGCTGCACGATTGTGGAAGTAGACTCCGTAGCCGTCTCAGAAGCATAGCGTTGCATAGCCTGAGCCATGAGTGCTTTTGCCTCCTCTTCGACTTTCTCTTCCATGCCTTCGCGAAGTGCCTTGATCTGCTTTGCAAAAAATGGAGCATATTCCTTTTCGAGCTCTGCCCAGAGTTGCTGCTTTCCTTCTTCTTCCGTGAGTTTGCTTACTTGCTCAAGAGCGCTGCGGTGCTTTTGCGCAGTAGCCGATAGCTCTGTGCGTAGAGATTCAGTGTCCTTCAGATTGGCTTCGAGTTCGGTTTTCTGACGATCGAGTGTTCTGCCCTTTTCATCCATAGCCCGCTCCTTTTCTTGAAGTCTTGCCTGTTCCATATTGAGCTTTGTCTCGAGCTCACTAGCGCGTATGCGTGCCTCGGAAACAATCTCCTTGGCATTCGCTCTGGCTTCGGAATCAATGGCTTTTGCAGACGACTGAGCCTGACTAGCTTTCAGCTCCAGCTCTTTGAGCTTTCCTTCTTTAGCAGAGATCTCTAGCTGCAGCCCCGTGCTAATTTTTTTGCCTTTGGAGAAGGTAAACCAGCCTACAAGGAGGCCGAGCAGGAATGCTGCTCCTACTATGAGATACACGATAGTTTGTTCCATGGGTAACGGCGGAAGGAAGTACAGGTTCCGCCACTCTCTGTTATGGGCTCAGGCATGAAGCACTGTTGTGCGATCCGGAGCACCATAGTGTTTGAAACGTTGATTCGAGAGTTCTAAAAGCATAGAGGGGGGACGTTTCGAGAGTGACGTTCAGGACTATTATACTGTGAAAACATCTCTGGTGCGAATACAAAATAATGGCTTTCCAAAGAGAAAAGGACGATGGATAGCCGAAAAAAGAGGTTGACACAAAGCAAAGGTACGCAGTGATGCGGTATAAAATATAATCCAGCAGCACGTGTCCCCACGTGCGGAAAGACAAGAATAGACTATGCAAAAAACGAGACACCGCACCCGGGGACGGGTGCTGCTGTCGTGTATGTATTTAGTATATAAACGTATAATAAGCATATTGTTCTTTATAGGTCTGGAACAATATTTTTGGCTTCCATAAGGGCTGAATACGTATCAATAATCTTTTACATTATGCCCCCTTATTCTTTTTGCATATCATTTCAGGTGCACTGAGTCAGTGCAGCATCGCCATTTTGCGTGCATCACCGGCCTTCTTCCGTTGATCTTCTTCGTTGCAACTCCTTTCGCTGATGCACGTGTTGTTATCTCAGAAGTCATGTGGGCGGGAAGTGATCTCAGTAGCGCAGATGAGTGGGTGGAGATTGTGTGTGTAAAGGACGAAGAAGAACTATGTGATCTGAGCGGCTGGTCTCTAACCTATTTGGATTCCAAAAGTGTCGAGCAGACGATGGCTGCATTTGCAGCAGGAACAATTATTGGGAATGGGAAGTATTTTCTCGTCAGCAATTTCGCGGAGCCGGAATCACGATTGAGTATTGGTCCGGATCTTGTTACATCTGCAGTGAGTATCCCGAATACAAAATTACTCCTGCGACTTCGTGATGCGTCCGGAAATATTGTCGATGAAGTGGATGACGGTATCGGAGATCCTTTCGCAGGATTGAATCAGACTGGAACCGGCGGAATCAAAGCAAGTATGGAGCGCTTGGATTTCAGCATATCCGGAATCGTAAAATTGAACTGGATTACAGCAACTGCATGTAGCAATCTCGATGTTCCATCTCCTCTACGCGGTACTCCCGGTGGAGCATACGCACCTATTGCCTGTAGTGAATCACTTCCATCCTCTTCGTCCATTTTGTCTTCTTCGTCTTTTTCGTCCTTATCAATCCTTCGACAAGCTCAGGATGACACTTCACTTTTTATCACAGAAGTCCTCCCCAATCCCGAAGGTGCTGATACAGACGAATGGATAGAAATTGGGAATCTTGGAAATACTCCAGCAGTCATTACCGGTTTAACTTTGAGTACCGGTACAGGATCTTCGAAAAGATCCTTTATTATTCCTATCGATGCTTCCGGAGGCATTCTTCTCCCCGGTGTGTATCGTTCCTTTCGTAGCAACCAAACTCGCCTCACGCTTGCTAATGCAGGGTCCAGTGTTCGCCTTCTTTCATCATCCATAGTTCTCGATGAGCTTATATACCCTGAAGTTCCCGAGGGCATGAGTTATGGGCGGGATGCAGGTACTGGAGACCGCAAAATGTTCTGCGTACCGACGGAGCGCGCTGCAAATACAGATCTGCCCATAGGTCTTTCCATTGTGGTGCAGTCCGGTGAGTTACAGGGAACCGAAGATGTCACTGTAAATCTGGCTTCTACGGCAACGCACACAACGGCATTGAATGGCGCTCTCTGTAGATGGGATTACCCAGATGGCTACAAGCCCGAGACCTGTAATCCACCATCACATACTCTTTCCTCCTCCGGTGTTCATCTCATCACGCTTCAGGCGCGGCTTGCCTGCGGGCTTGAAGAGAAGGCAACCGTTACTGTTCGCATAGATCCTGAAGTACGCCTTTCAAAAACGATTACCCAAGCAACATCAACGATTGAAGATTCCTCCAACCTGATTCTTTCCGCTGTCATGCCACATGGACTTTCCAGAAATGTCGGCTGGGTGTCTCTTCGCAATACCGGTGATGACCCCATAGATATCCTTGATTTCTCCCTTCATGGAGGGCTGATCCCGAATGATCACTATACGTTTTCATCATTACAATTACTTCCGAGAGAAGAGC
>CALRCM010000030.1 GCA_943354555.1 Candidatus Peribacteria bacterium
ACGGAATAATGACATACACCACCCCCCCGTCCGTATCATTCACAACCACCTGCACGCCCGACTTGGGGTCGTTGAGGAAATCAACGAACGCCTGCACCTTCTTATGCAATGACCCGTTGCTGTCGCGTTCGATGGTCGCTGTATTTGTATCAAAGATGATACTGCTAAAACCCAGTGCCTTGAGTCGCTTGAGCGTGAGTTCGGTGTCGCGTTCCTGATAGAGACAATTGAAGATGTCGAGCTGATGATCGGTGATGCCGATGACCTCAAGATTGCGCGGAATAAAGTACGGGATAAACGTGCCGACGCGGTAGAGGTACGGACGATCGGGGCGCGTGCGGTAGAGTTCCACAGCAATCTCAGCGATATCGTCGTAGTGCGGAATAGTACGTTCACGCATAACCTCGGCGGACGCTCTGCCGATCGGGTACTCGAAGAGATTGCGCTGCTGATCGAACTGCCAGAAGCGGTGTGCAAAGTTACTGAAGAGTGCAATGCCAATGAGCACGCCTGCAACTGTGCGACTAAAGACATCCGGTGCACGTGCCATGAACGCCTCGACAGAAAGAACAAGCCCGAGGAAGACGCCTATGCCGTACCAGGGAATGCCGTTTGCCGTGAACATCCACTCCAGAAGAATGAAGAACGTGCTGATCCAGAGCCATCGTAACCATCGCCCTTTCCGACTCCAGAAGTACGGAAGAAGCAAAAGCAATGGAAAGAGAAAAAGCGCCGGCATAGTCGTGACGTAGTACCCAGCACTGTCGAGATTGAGCACTGTCCGCCACGGGAGCGTGAGGTAGTGCCCCCATCCAATGCGAAAGCCCCAGTACCGGTCGACCTCTTCTTTGTGACCAGACCCCTTGCATGCAGGGTTCTGCGGATCCACGAGAAGTTCTGGAGGAAGAGCTCTTACTGGCTCTCCATAGACAGACTGAACATCCGCACTTTTTATGCCAAGTCGAAGACTGATGGTATTCGGAGCGCCGAGTGCAAAACCCCGCGGGAAGATGTGCCCATTTTGAATATTATTATGCCAAACCCATGGAGCTATAACGACGAAGAATCCTGCCATGAAAACGGTGACGGCACTTAATGCAGATTTCCACCGGGAACGTCCGAGAAAGAGTCCTGTGGCGGCACAGATCACCCCCGTGATGACAACTATCAGCAGGACCATCTTGGTCTCTACTGCTGTACCTTCTCCAAAAAGTCTCTGACCTATGGATGCAAAATCCAGTCCACCGTTCGTGGCAAGTGCCGCAGCTGCAAAGGCACCTGCACCGAGTGCCGCAGTCCAATGCAGTGTGACTCCTCCGAGAATGACGATCAGCGCCATAAGCACCATCACCGCAGTGATTTTCATGCCAAAGGCAAAACCAGCAAGAGCACCCGCCAGACCGACAAACCGAAGCATGTGTGATCGCGAGACTGCTGGACTCTCCTCTTCACCGTCAGTGTGGGGAGGGAAAAGCCCAAGAAAGAGCGCAAACGTGGCGAGTGCGCCCATGGCAAAAACCGCGTTGTCGATCTTCATGTCGGCATACGAGAAATGACCGATAAGAGGAAGGGAGTAGTAGAGCAGGCCCGCCAGAAGTCCGTTTCCTTTGCCGAAGTAGGCTCTGCCAAATGCGATTACCGCCAGTGTTGCGATCACGCCCTGCGTCCAATTGATCACCATGGCGGCAGTCGCACCGACGGGACTGCCGAACCCGAAGATGGCAAACCCGACCGCCGTAAGGTACTCCCATTGAAACGGCGCCATGGAGTGAATGAATTTCCCGTAGCTTACGAGAAGGTTCGGCCGGTTGAGGTAGCTTCCAAGGTCGTCCCAGCCGATGGGGAATGGGCGGATAACACTGAGGAAATTCAGCGCAAAGTAGGAGAGAAGAAGCCACGTGAACCAAACGACAGCACTGCGCAGGGGAACGTCGACGGACCACTTGGTTGTGACGCATGCCCGCAGCCAATGCATCGTGGACCGATAGCAGAGTGCCGGAACAATAATGAGGAGCGCCCAGACAGCACCCGAAACGAAGAAATGGATTATCGCAAGGAACCAGAGAAGCGCAACCCATAAGCCCGCGCCGAGCCCGACAGAGAGCACTGCTTCTGTGAGTGGAGCCATGGATAATTTGAACCTTCGCAATACCGCATACCCGAGGACAAGCATCTCTGTAAGCATGAAGAGTGCCCACACCATCTGTGTGAAGACACGCGTTACGAAGAACTTCTGCATACACATCGTCGAAATGCTGAAGACTCGCGCCTTGTTGGTGAACATACCCATCTGCCGTAGACATCCGCCATCTTCGAGTCGCTGGAAATTGGTCTTCAATTCCCGTAAACCTTCGTCACCTACGTTCATGTAGACACCTTCCAATGGTTCCACGATGCGACGAAGCGGTGCATCACCGACATTCGAATAACTGAGTACGGTGAAGAGAGACCAGACAGCGAAGAGGAAGAATAGGAGAATGCGTAGCGGAGAGAGCGCGAAGCGAAAACGAAATTTTCCCGTCTGCATGCCGCTGCGCACGACAATCACGGCAGCGACGATGAGCCAGAGCACACCGTAGCCGAGGAGCGGCGCTGCACGACCAATCGTATGAAAAATCAGCGGAATGATCGTGTAGACGCCGCGACAGAGCAGTCCGCCCGGATCACACACACCATTCAGTGATTGCATAGCTGCATCCGTGAGATACACGGCGCCATGCACAGGAACACCGAGATAGACGAGCGTACTGAAGACCCCCCACGTCAGAAGCGCGACAAAGAGCGCGATGGAGAGAATATGAATCGTTCGCTGTTGCATGACGCAGGAAGTGTAGTGGGGAAGTACGGAATGCGGAATGATAATGTCATGAACCATCAACCGCAGCCAGAAAGGCTGCTCCTGGTATGCTCACAACCCAGAAATAGGGAGCAGGCTTTCTGCCTGCGGTAAAGTTACGGGAACAAAAGCATTCCGCATTGCGCATGCCACATGCATACTTCTTTACGTGTCAATCTCAATGGATGCAGTCCGTCGGCAATTCCCCTATCTCCGAGCCAAGCCGCAGCCCGTTTATCTCGACTCTGCAGCAATGGCACAGGTGCCGGACGCCGTGTTGGACGCAGTGAATGCATGGGAGCAATCCTCCAGGTCCAATGTCCATAGAGGAATGCACGAGCGTGCGGAAGCAAGCACGATCGCTTATGAATCCGCACGTTCTACAGTTCAAACATTCATCAATGCGACGCATGCTGATGAAATAATTTTCACAAAAAGCTGCACCGAGGCAATCAATCTCGTTGCACGAAGTTGGGGGGAACAAAACCTCCATACAGGAGATGCTGTTGTCCTTTCCATTCTCGAACACCACAGCAATATTGTGCCGTGGCAGCAGCTGCAGGAGCGCAAGGGCATCGATATCCTCTGGGTGGATATGGATGATGAAGGCGGGCTCCGGTATGACCAACTTGAAACACATCTGCAATCCGGACGAGTGAAGCTCGTTGCAATCACTGCTCTCAGTAATGTTCTTGGCACTGCGCCCGATCTCCCAAAAATAATTTCTCTTGCACATAAAACTGGCGCCCTTGTCTCGGTCGATGCCGCACAAGCAATCGCCCACATGCCAATCGACGTACAGGAACTCGACTGTGATTTTCTCGCATTTTCCGGACACAAACTCTATGCACCTACCGGCGTCGGTGTGCTGTATGGAAAAAGGGAATTGCTCCAGTCCATGCCCCCCTTCCTCGGGGGCGGCATGATGATCCGCAATGTTACGACGGAAGGATTTTCCCCTGCCGATCTTCCCGCAAAGTTTGAAGCGGGCACGCCACCGATAGCACAAGCTGTGGGACTCGCAGCGGCAATCGATTGGCTGAAACAATATTCTTGGAAAGATATCCAAACGCACGAGCAGGAAATTCTACAGCTCACAATCGATCGCCTGAAAAGCATTCCTGCTCTCCATATTCTCGGCGCCGCCGGAAATTTTCAATTTTCAATTTTCAATTTTCAATTCCTCCATGGCTGCCTCTCCTTCACCCTCTCCTCCGTCCACCCTCACGACCTCACCGAAATTCTCGGTCGCAAAGGAATTGCCCTTCGCGCCGGTCACCATTGCTGTATGCCACTCCATAAGAGACTGGGCATACCCGCATCGAATCGCCTTTCTGTAGGAATCTATACGACGAAGGAGGAGATTGATGCATGCGTAAAGGCGATTCTGGAAGCGCAGAAAAAATTACACCCCTAACTATGGATGTATACGCAGAAAATGTTCTCGATCATTACCGGCATCCGAGGAACAAAAGCCAGGAACCAAAAACCAAAGTCCAAGATTCTGCGATCATCCATACGGAAGAAAATCTTTCCTGCGGCGACACGGTTACCGTTCACCTTGCAATCGAGAACGATCGCATCACATCAATTTCTTGGGATGGCACCGGTTGCGCCATTTCTCAAGCTGCGATGTCTATGCTCAGCGAGGAATCAAGCGGAAAATCAATACGGGAAATGGAAGTTTTAATGCCACAGAATGTCTACGACCTTCTCGGAGTTCCGATCGGCCCAAGGCGAACGAAATGCGCACTGCTCGGGCTGCATACAGTGAAGAATGCAATGCGGAAACATGCGGGGAAAGAAATGCAGAGGTGGACGGAGACGATGGGAAGTTCCTGAGCAAACAACATAAACAAACCGGCACCATGAGGTGCCGGTAGTCAGAGTGCCGAAGCACTCAGGGCCAGTGACCCGATTTGAACAGGCGACCTTTACCACGAAGTGGCAATGCTCTAGCCAAGCTGAGCTACACTGGCGTACTGCGAAAAAGCAGTGCAAATATTCAATGTCTCTTTGAATGAGGTGTCAAGTAAACACAACACATTTTCAAAAATTGAAGCCTAAATTTATGGCATAGCATAAACATATTAGTATAATGCTATTCCATGAAACATTTCAGCAAACAACAGCTGGAAGAACTCTACATACGAGAAAAGCTCTCCATGTCAGAGATTGCAAAACGCATGAAGTGCTCGATACACAGCATCCAATATTGGATGCAAAAGTTCGGCATCCCCTCTCGTTCACGAAGTGACGCTGCTTATCTACAACATAATCCCGACGGCGATCCTTTCATATGGTCACCCCCTCGTACGCAAGCAGACCACATCCTGTATGGCTTGGGTCTTGGATTATATTGGGGAGAAGGCACCAAAAGCTGTAAGACCAGCGTTCGTCTAGGAAATACCGACCCCGAACTCCTCAGGACCTTCATGAAATTTTTGATACGGTTCTTCCATATTCGTCATGAGGATTTTCGATTTGGGCTACAGATCTTCAGCGACATGGATCCAGGATGTGCCCTGCAATACTGGATGCGTACACTTCGCGTGAAAAGAGAGCAATTTCACAAAAAGGTGATTGTCAGCAAATCCGGTTCCATGGGAACATACCGGAAGAAAAGTATGTACGGCGTAGTCACGGTTCACTATCACAACTCGAAACTCCGCAATATGCTTGTAAGCCGGTTGCCGCTGTAGCTCAGGGGTAGAGCATTCCCATGGTAAGGGAAGGGTCACGAGTTCAACTCTCGTCAGCGGCTCCAGAATAATTCTGCGGCATACTATTCCTTGAAGCGGCTATCTGCGATCGATGCCGCTCTGGCGGCGCAGCGGCTCCATAATCTCGCCAAAGCACTTGACCCTTTCTTGCATCACCCCCTAGAGTTCCCCCGCGATTTCCCTTCGGTCCTTTGGCCGCAGGGTTCTACCCACGAGTCGCCTATGAATCCACTTGCCTCTACATCATCGCAGGAAACGGAAAATGAGATTGATGTGCGCATCTACGAGTTTGCAGTGCTTCTGCCGTACCCGATGGGCCAAAAGGAGCAGCAGCAGGCTGTGAAGGAAATTGAGACCATCTTCAAGGAAGCCGGTGCAAAGGAAGTAAGCAAAGATGTCTGGGGTGCACGCGGTCTCGCCTACCCTATCGAAGGACACAATGAAGGAAACTTCATCGTCTACCATCAGGAGATTGATCCTGCGAAGCTCAAAGAGGTGGATACGGCACTGCGTATCGTCCCCGGTGTCCTTCGCCATATCGTTGTGAAGCCGCCAAAGGGATACAAGATCGTAAAGTTCTCTGCAGGATATGAGCAGTGGCTCAAAGAACGTGAGAGTGCCTCAGAAAAGACCAAGCGCGAGCGCGAAACAGAGATTCAGGAGCGTGTTGCCGAGAAAGCGAAGCGCCAGGTGAAGCGTACGGAGCGTGCCAAGACGGAGGCAGCTCCAGAGGCAATGAGCAAAGAAGAGGTAGGAAAGAAGCTCGACCAGATTATTTCTGATGATTCCCTCGGCATCTAATGCGTAACGCTCAATCCCAAAAGAAACGGCCAGATCTTCGTTCTAAGGAATGCTGCTTCTGCGAGAAAGAAACCGTCTACCTCGACTGGAAGGATTACCCTACCCTCAAGCCCCACGTCGACTACTTCGGTGCTGTCCGTAAGCGCTTCCTCACGGGAGTCTGTCTAAGACACCAGAAAATGTTGAGAATCGCCATTGAGCGCGCTCGGTTCATGGGAATGCTGGCGTATAGGAAATAATTGAAAATGGAAAATTGAGAATTGAAAATTAACCAGAGAAACCGGAGAATGATCTGGTTCTCGCTTCGCGTAATTTTCAATTCTCAATTTTCCATTTTCAATTCTTATGTCAGGTCATTCCAAGTGGGCCAACATCCGCATTCGCAAGGGCGCGCAGGATGCCAGACGCGGCAAAGTCTATACGCGCCATGCACGCTTGATCGAAATGGCAGCACGCACAGGCGGTGGGGATCCTTTTAGCAATAATGCACTGAAGCACGCCATCGAGAATGCGAAGATTGATAGCGTCCCCAATGCGAATATCGAACGTGCAGTAAAGAAAGGAACGGGCGCTCTTCAAGGCGATGCAATGGCCGAAGTACTCTACGCCGCGATGGGCCCGAGTGGCGTCGCATGCCTTATCGAATGTCTGACGGACAACAAAAATCGTACTATCGGTAATGTCCGCTCGAAGATTGAGAAAAATGGAGGCAGGTGGACAGAGCTCGGGTCCGTGCAGTGGATGTTTGCGCGGAAGGGAATTGTTGTTGCGAAAAAATCCTTATGGAATGACGGGCTGGAATTACAACTGATTGATGCCGGCGCAGAGGATATCGATGCCTCCGGAGAAACTATTGATGTCACCACCGATCCCGCACACTGGATACCGGTACGTGATCTCCTAAAGAACGCCGGCAACGAAATCCTCACCGCCGGACTTGGTTATATTCCGAACCAGAAAACGGCAATCACGGACAAAGATGCCGCCGAACATCTACAAAAATTCATCGACCTCATCGAAGAAGAGGATGATGTGTCGGAAGTGCATACAAATGCGGAGATTGCAGAGGAAATCATGGAGTGACATTCACCTCCACCTTGTCCTCCGTACTGTTGCCCGCAAAATCTGTTGCCTTCACGGAAAGCGTATAACTGCCGGGCTTGAGATCGCCGGGATACGTCAGGGAATACGGCTCCGCAGCATCATTGCTTAGTAGGCGCTCGTTTAGGAAGAACTGCACCACTTTGATACCGCCGTCATCCGAAGCATCAGCAGACAGGATGAGATCGCCTCCTGAAGGAATGATCGCTCCAGCTTCAGGAGAGGTGAGACGAACACTCGGTCCCTGATCATCTTTTGCAAAACGGAACTGCACCATTTCCTCGACGACATTGTAATACTCGTCGGAGAGACGAACGACAAAGGTGTGATTACCATCCTCTTTTATGGACCGCGGAATCCGCAGCGGAGGATCCCACGGAGCAGCCAGAACTGTTTCGACGGATTTGCCATCTACTAGATATTCCACTGAGCGCACTGCTGACCCGACGGTGATATCAATGGAAGGCTTGAAGGAGGGATAGTTCGCAATACCGTTATCCTGAGGGTACAGCACGCGAAGTTCCGGTTTGGTCAGACGCCCCGGAGTAAGCGCAGCATCACACTCTTCGGTAGGTGCAACGGGAAGAGGAAGAAGGGAACCGGAATGGTCGACGGTCGCCCGATAGAGCTCCATCTGTTTTACACCCCATTCGTCGAGAGACTTCTGCCAGTCGGGGAATCTTTCAGGAAGAATGCTTCGAAGAACAAGGAAGCTCCCCTGCTCCTGCGCTTCCTTCGGGCAACTTTCGGAGGCAAGGAGCCCTGTCACTTTGTCGACGGTAACCTGTACGCATGCGGGATCAGGTTCCTTCGGTGCCTGCTCGGCAAAGAACACATCCGCACGGCGCAGTGCCACGGGGGTGCACTCTGTGGGGAGCTCGCCGGAAAGCACCGAAACCTGCGGCTGGACAATGCCCTCAGGAATAGAGAATGCGATGAGAGGATTTTCCAAGCCCTTATGCGCACGGGTGAGGATGTCTTTCCAGATCGGCGCGGCGATACTGAGGGATTCCGCCTTCGGTGCGAGCGGCGAACTGTCGGCGTTCCCTACCCACACGCCAGCAACGAGATTTGGCGTATATCCTAGCGTCCAGAGGTTGTCCGGCTTGCGATCGGTACATGCGCCTTTGTCATCGCGCTTCAGACACTTGTTACTCGTTCCCGTCTTCGCTGCAGTCGGATAGCCAGGGATGGAAAGTACACTCTGCCAGTATTCGTTGGGACGCGCCGCGACATCGCTGAGAACAGAATTTATTTGATACGCAACACGGGGATCAAGCACTTGGATAGCTTCCGGCTCCTTCCACTCGTAGAGAATATTGCCGTTGCGGTCGGTGATTTTCTGTATCGCATGGAGCGGATGCAGCACTCCTTCTGTAGCAAAGACTCCATAACCTTGAAGAAGCTCGATGAGTGGTGTCTCAGCGGCACCAAGCGCAAGCGGCCAACCGTACTCGAAGGGCTTGCCGGCATCCACCGAGAGCTCCTGTCTGCGACGCTTCGGAGTCGGCATGCCCATCTCTTCGATCAGGGCAAGAATGACCTCCTCCCCTCCACCGAGAAAGAATGCTTTTGCCGCCGGTACGTTTCGCGATCCTGCAAGAGCACGGCGCGCTGTGAGGAGACCCTCAAAACGTCCATCGAAGTTCTGCGGCTCATCTTCACCGATTTTGGTCGGCACGTCAGCGATGACCGTAGCGGGATTGAAACCATTCAGAAATGCGGATGCGTACACAAATGGCTTGAAGCTGGAACCAGGCTGTCTTGGGGATCGCACCATGTCGATCTGCCCCCCGTTGATCTCCGCGCTGTACTCGGTATTGCCGATATATGCGAGGATGTCTCCGGTGCGAGGATTTGCAACCATTGCTGCAATATTGCGTGCCTCAAAGCGCTTCTCGACGTCATCCTTGTGAAACGCAACAACACTCTCTGCTGCCTCCTGCACTGTCCAATCAAGCGTCGTTTCTACGATGAGCCCTCCGTGTTCAAGGTATCCTGCTTCGATGGACCCGAGAATAGTGGAAACCTGCTCTTTCACCCACAGTACGAAATGTGGAGCACGAATCTTCTCGCGCGAAGGCTGGAATGTGACGGTTTCCGTATCAGTAACCGCCTGCAGACGCTGCTGCTCTGTGATGAACCCAAGATCCTGCATCTTGCGAAGTACCTGATCGGTGCGCCCTCCAATGTAGATGGTCAGAGAACCAGTGCCGATCTGTGAACCCAGAAGACCGATGGTGATCGCATCGTCAGGAATAGAGC
This sequence comes from Candidatus Peribacteria bacterium, assembly GCA_943354555.1. GTDB lineage: Bacteria > Patescibacteriota > Gracilibacteria > Peribacterales > Peribacteraceae > 2-12-FULL-55-11. Next base: position 9,727 of record CALRCM010000030.1, read on the forward strand.
TTTGGCTACGCAAACGGCCTGCGGAAACTGCCTCCTGCACCTCTGCTGTTACCAGCGTGCGTGCGTGCGGCCCATAGGGACTGAAGTACGTCGGGCGCTGAGGAAGGGATGCAAGCACCGCCGACTGAGCAAGTGAAAGCTTCACCGCAGATACACCGAAGAACCGCTGCGATGCCTGCTCCACACCAAATACGCTTGAACCAAACGGGATCCAGTTCAGGTAAAGCTCTAAAAGTTTTTCTTTGTCGTAGATACGTTCCAGCTGACACCCGAGCAAAAACTCTTTGAGCTTCCGAGTCACAACCATATCACGCTTGAGATTTAGTGCATTACGGGCAAGCTGACGGGTGATCGTAGAGGCTCCACCCGACCGGCCAAATCCTATGATAGCTCTCGCAACAGCCTGCACATCGATACACCCCCGATCGTAGAAGCGCTCATCTTCGATCGCGACAAACGCCTGCCGCAAGTACTCGGGGATACTCTCCCCTTCTACGTATGTTCGGTCCTGCTCGGCAAAGAGCCTGTAGAGCTCTGTACCACTACGGTCGGTGATGACGCTGCTCTCGGCAGGAGAGGCAAAAAGGAGACGAGGATCGGAGACGTCGGGAAGGGTGAATACGAGCACCGCGAAATACAGCGCTATACATGCGCCAAGTACGCCGGATATCCGAAGAGCCATAGATCGCACAGAAGCACCACTCCGCGGAGCATGCTTCATCATCTCCCATATACGCACAAGCATGGACTGCAACTGCCGACCTGAGTGCACTGCTATATTTCTGCCACGTTTGCGCTGCGATGCTGCATTTTTGCCCACTCTGCGCGACTGAAATCCGGAGGAGAACATGAGAGCAGTAGTGTAAAAGGGCAAGGCAAGACCCGCAATGTGCAGGAAGTTGAAATATGTGCTTTACTGGAGTTATATGGCAAGCGCAGGCTCCACAACTTCCTGTTCACCCACAACACCGCCATATGCTGCTAATCCTTCGGGGGGTGGTAACGTTACAGGCTTAGCGAACTGGAATGTGGATTGCCAACCTCATGACTTCGGTACCATGTTGAATAACATCCTTTCCGTACTCTACAGCTCGATCCTTGCAGTCACCGCAGCAGTCTTTATCACAGGAGCATTTATGTACATCATTGGATCCTTCGGTAAAGAAGATCTGAAGAGTAGTGGCAAAGGAATGATGATCGGATCACTTGTTGGTATGAGTATCGTGCTTTTCGCCAAATTCATCGTGGGCCTGACACTATACTTCATGTATGCAGGAAGTCTCTAGAGAGAACGTCCATATTTTGCGCATATGTTTACGAAGATTTCTCCTATTTTTTGTTGATACTCCGTACGCAGACAGTTGTAGAATAGAAGGTGATGGATCCACAGACGCACCCGCCCGCCGATGTTATGGAACGCCTCGAGCGCGCGGAGCAGCTCAAACTGAGTGGAAAACACACCGACGCATTGGAAATTCTGGAGGATCTTCTTGTGGAGGACCCCGAGAATGTCGCGGCGCTTGAGGAGGTAGCGGACAATGAGCTGAGTTTGGAACGTATGGAGCGCGCGGAGGCAGCTGCCATCGAAGCTATCGCACTTGATAAGGAAAGTTATACCGCACATTACATTTTAGGATTTCTCGCTTCCCAACGAGAGCAGTGGACAGAAGCACTGGCACATCTGAAGAAGGCCAATGCACTCAAGTCCAATAATCCCGAAATTTTGCGTTGCCTTGGATGGGCGCTCTTTCGCACCGGTGAACGTGCACAGGGCGTCGTGACACTGGAACGTGCACTGAATTTGGAGATGGAAAACCCCCTCACACTCTGCGATCTGGGTGTTGCCTATCTGGAACTCAAAAATCTGCGGAAGGCGCGTGGGCTCTTCCAACGATCTCTGGACTTGGATCCTGGAAACGAACGTGCGAAGGAATGTATGCAGGCGATGGATAGACTGGAGAAGGCGATGGAGGAGATAAGGAAATAGAGGACAAGCTGTACATCCGGAGAATTCTCAATTTTCAATTTTCAATTCTCAATTATACTGCTCTCCATGCTGCACCTTGAGCCAGGTTGGCACATCCTCCTGCAGCGTGGCATCCGACGGGGCGTTACAACGCTACGCACGGAACGCGATTGGGGGGGAAGCCTCGGTACATTCATCGGTATCTTCATCCTTCTGCAGATCCTGGGTCTGGGCCTCGCAGTCGCTGCAGGAGCCGAGCGTATGCTGCAGGAACGCACATCTGTACAACTGGAACTACAGGATGGTGTTTCTGATGCCGATATCAGTAACCTGATTATTGGCCTGCAGAATCTGCCGTACATCTCCCGCGCCGCATTTATCACCAAAGAACAGGCTTACAACCATGCACGGGCATCGGATCCCGAGCTCATCAGCTTTTTAGAAGAGTACGGGCTGCGTAATCCCTTTCATGACTCCGTCACGATCACGCTGTCCTCGCTGCATCAGTACCGGTCGCTCATGAAAGTACTGGAAGGAGGTATGTGGCAGGATATCGTCGATCCCTCCTTTCTCTCTGAGGCAAACGCGGAACGCGAGTACATCAGTAGCATGCTGAAGCTCACGGAAGGTATGCGCTCTCTTGCACTCTTCGTCCTGTGTATAGGAGCGGCAACCCTACTGGCAACCGTTATTACACTTTCAAAAACCAGAGCAATTGCAAGAAGTGAAGAAGTGCTTGTGGAGCGACTCGCCGGTGCGCAGACAGCAACCATCCTCCTACCCTTCATCACCGAAGCCAGCGTACTCATGAGCATTGCTGCAGTGGTTAGCCTTGCTCTTGTAACAGCGATTGCCGCATCCGCTCCACTGCTCCTTCCTGCTCTTACGTCCGCAGGAGTGCTCCACGAACTCTGGATCACCGTTCGGGGACTTCTGTGGAGTTTTATTCCAATGGCACTCCTGATCGAACTCCTGCTGATTCCCTGTCTTGCAACGATCGGCACATGGCTGGGGCTTTCCGGTCGTATCCACTCGCCACGGATCGCAATGACGTAAAAATAAAAAAGCGTGTCATGGTGAGCTTGTCGAACCACAGTACGTCTCTACAATAACATCTATTATGTCCCGCTCGTTCTCCGTCGATGCCATTGTGCTCGCTACCTACAACGTGGGAGAGGCGGACCGGTTTTGCATACTCTTCACCCGCGACCGTGGTCGCATTGCCGCACGCGCAAGTGCGGCGCGCAAGCCCGGAAGCCGGCTGGGGGGCGTTCTCCTTCCCTTCCAGCGTATCGAAGCGGAGCTTCGGGAGTGGAGTAGCGGCTACATCATCACGGGGGCGCGTAGACATCCTGCGTGCAAAAGAACTGGAGAGCTCGCACAGTTTCTCGCCGCAGCAGAAATAACTGAGCTGCTCCTGATGCTTCTCGAAGAGGGTGAAGCTGCACCGGAGTTGTTTGAAAGCATCGCCGAGGGGCTGCGAAGTACCGAGCTCTCTCCCCTTCCTCATACCGTCAGGATCCTGCATCTCCTCGGCCATATGCCCAGTACCGATATGCCGCATTTTTCTGCTTTCAGCACCGAGGAGAAAATCTGTATCGGACAATGGATTGGAGGAGAGTGCGGGACATCGATGTTCTCTTCAAAGGCAGAGCGAACCCTTTCGTCACTCTGCGAAAGCATTCTGCATAACCACGCAGGAAAGAAGCAGAAGGTACCGGGGATTAAGCGAGCGATGACATTGGTCGCCTAATTTCTTCTCCGCGGAGGTCTTACCGAACTCCTCGCAAAACTTGATCGTGCGCTAGAGGCAGCAACAGACGAAATGCTCCCATCAGAAGTGGTGGCACTCAGTAACGGTGATCCAGCCGGTACACCGATTTGGGTGAAAAGCGGACGGGCTTCGTAGATCGAATACACAGGATCCACCGACTCTATCGTGGTGCCGGACGCGGTGATCATCTCACGTACACGAAACCACGCTGCACGCATACCGGGAACGGCGTCGCCAACTTTGCGGGTCGTCCCTGCGGGGATGTCCGCCGTATATTCACTACGGTCAGCAGGCGGGGATTTCTGGTCCCACGTATACGGACCGTAGACATCACTTGTGCGCCCGTCACGCGTGCCATAGTAGATGAAGTATGCCTTGTCTCCATCGACGTAGGTTTGAAGTAGAAGGGACCCTGGGGTGTCATTAGTAAACTGTAGATCGGTATTTGGCGGGTACACCGTAGCATCGGTCCCCTGCGGTCCATAGTAGCGCACGGCAAAGCTATGATTACGGCGATCTGTAATCGGCAATCCATACTCCCATGCACCGCGGTACGCTGTCGTGCTCACTTGGCAGAGCCCTCCGCCATAATCCGGTAGTGTGCGCTCACCAAGAATAACCAGCTCTTTCTTGTATCCCGTCGCAGCATTCACAGGACCCAGCACAGCATTGAATGAAAAAATTTCTCCGCGAGGAATGATATGCCCGTTGAACCTCTGCAACCCAACCGCAATATTATGACGTCTGGGTGCAGGAGACTTCGCGAATTCTGACTCGCCGACTGTCACGACCTCCGTGATGCCGAGTGTTCTCAGCTCAGGATCTGCGATGTCAATGATCGGCTGTATCTCACGAACAGACAATGTTATATCCCCTACGCCAGTATCGAGCGCGGCGACGATAAGAGCGGTGGAAGCCGAGATATCCAGTGAACGACCAGGTAAACCTATGCCGTCGAATGTGACCACGCCATCGGTTGCGCGATGAATGACCACATGACCGACAGGACGATCGAGGATATTGGCAACATTCGTCCGTAGTGTTGTAGTGATTGCTTCCGTATCCCATCCTTCTATCCGCGTTCGCAGGACACCGACGGGAAGATCCTGAGATTCATCGCTCTCTGTACGCAATTCCTGTGGTGCGCGAAACGCGCTGCCCTCATACCTCCATTCCTCGCGCAATGTTCTCCAGGAATTCACCTGCGCGGCACGAAGGGTGAAAATGTGATGCTGATA
>CALRCM010000031.1 GCA_943354555.1 Candidatus Peribacteria bacterium
GACCGAGACTCGTGGAAGGCGCTCAAAGATTGTATGGTTGGATGTTTGAAGTGCTGCATTAAGGGTGGCTATGCTTGCACCCTATTCGGAAAGTACATCACATCCACGTTTCTCATATTCTGCTGAGTAATCTGTGGCAGAAGATATTGAAACTCTTTCGTTCGTATCATCAAAGCCTCTTTTGTATTTCGTCGTCCTTGGGCAGCATCTCGCTCGGCAGCTCTCTGTAGAGCTATGTGGGGTGGCGTAATGACCATGATGCGTGTCTGTGGGCAGGGGGAAATTTCTTCAAGTGTCTGAAGAATGCGCGTTGAATCAATGCCGTCTACCATCACAACCTTTTTCCCCGCCGGAACATGTACTGTTGCCGGACCAACTGATCCATCTGAACGGTTGTAGTGATGTGAGACGGGAATAGAACACCCTTCTCCATTTGCTCCTACGATATTTTTCAGGACTTCAATCATCGACTGCCGATCATAAATCAGTTTCCAGAAGAGCTCTCTGGACTCCAGCATCAGTGATCGCAGAGGACTACCGCGTGCTGTTGCGATGAATGCATCCACAGGGACAGGGTAAAGGCTCACGCCTGGTATATGTTTAACTGTAGTCAAAATGTCCTGAGAGAGAGTGCTTTTCCCCGATCCCGAAAGTCCGTCAAGGGAAAGAAGGTGCGTATGCATATCGCTACAGTCATTCCATCGATGCAGTTTGTCGCGGATGAATGAATGAAAAGCGCCAATGCTTTCGCAGACAAAAGGGTTGGTTTTTTGTAGAGCAAGCTGCTCACGATTGCTCGGAATATGTAGGTCAATCTTGTCCGGGTACCAGAGCTCTGGCTTGGATGCCTCTGCGTACAAGGGGAGACGGTACTCCGGTGAGAATATTCCTGTGTGCGGTATAGCGCAGATGATACTGCAATGTCATGCAATCTATACATATGATTTCCAATGAAAATAGCGTTCTTCGGGTTTCTTTTGATCACCTTGCAACCCGTAACCCGTAACCAGTACTCTGAAAGCACTTTCCCATTCATCCATGACCTCCGTCTCCACTCTCGATCCCCTTATCTCCGACATGAGTCTCCTCAAGCACCCCTTCTACCAGAAGTGGAGCAAGGGTGAGCTTACAAAGAAGGATCTTCAGATTTATGCGAAGGAGTATTTCCATCTCGTCAGTCGCATTCCGGGGATCGTGGAGCGTGTTCGCGTGCGGGCAGATAAGCAACATCATCCTCTCGCAGGAATGATCGAGAAGAATCGTATCGAAGAACAGGAGCACGTCGAGCTCTGGAAGCGATTTGCAAAGAGTTTGGGTATTTCCGAGCAGGAGCTGGTTGCTCACAAGCCACATGCCACTGTGACCGCTGCCGTGATGCAGCTCGAGCAACTTGCAGACGGAACATTCGAGGATGGCGTTGTGACGATGTACAGTATGGAGGCTGAGCTTCCGAAGATCGCGCAGACGAAGAAGCAAGGTCTCTGTGACTGGTACAACCTTTCTTCCGAAGATGCGCAGATCTACTTCGATGAGCATCTCAAGGAAGAGGAGCACCTTCAGGTCTGGCGCGGTGTTACGGTCGATGCTGCACGATCGCAGGCCATCGCTTTGCAGTCCCTGCAAGCGCAGAACAAAGTCCTTGATGGGGTGTGTGAACTCTGTGGGATCATGGCTTGTTGAGGCGGGAAGCCTAAACTCGTCGGTATCCGTAACAGGTTGCAGAGCCGGTACGTCTCTGTACTCTGCGTATATCCTCTTCTTTTCTTTTTCATGACCCCTACAAAAACTTCCAAGAAATCCACGCCGTACACCCGGTTCCAGACGACGCTTGGCGAAGTATTTGAAAAGATTGATCTGAGCGCTGCAGAACGAAAGCTTCTAAGTGAGCCGCAGGCGATTCATCGCGATACGATCACGATCAAAAAAGATGATGGGAAAAAGGCGACGTATCCGGCATTTCGCGTGCAGTTCAGCAATGCCCGCGGTCCCTACAAAGGAGGAATCCGTTTCCATCCGGAGGCAGACCTCGACGAAGTAAAGGCTCTCGCAGCGCTTATGGCCATAAAGACGGCGGTGGTCGGTATTCCCTTCGGTGGAGGCAAGGGGAGTGTGCAATGCGATCCCAAGGACTTGAGTAAGCGCGAACTGCAGGAGATCTCTCGTGCCTACATCCGTGCATTTGCTCCTCACCTCGGTGCCGATATCGATTGCCCTGCGCCGGACGTAAATACGACGCCGGAAATCATGGCGTGGATGCGTGACGAATACGAAAAAATGACGAAGAGCTATGCGCCTGCGATGATTACGGGAAAGCCTCTTGCGTACGGAGGATCCCTTGGGCGGGACACGGCGACAGCGCGCGGAGGATTTTTCATTCTGCAGGAGCTCGTGGAGCGCGATGCTTTGGATCCTTCGGAACTCCGCGTCGTTATCCAGGGATTTGGCAATGCAGGAGGACACATGGCGGAATTGCTCCATGGCGCGGGCTTTACGATTGTCGCTGTTTCCGATTCTCACGGAGGGATTTATAACGCCGAGGGCTTGGATCCTGTGCGCATCGAGAAGTACAAGCGCAAAAATGGCACCGTGGCCGGGGAGTACTGTACGGGGTCTGTCTGCGATTTGGAGCGTATGAAGATGGACGGCGTTCAACGGATCACTAACGAAGAATTACTTGAGCTTCCCTGCGATATTCTCATACCTGCTGCGTTGGATAATGTGATTACGGAAGCCAATGCAAAGAAGATCCATGCGAAGCTCATCCTCGAGCTCGCCAATGGTCCGACGACACCCGAAGCCGATGTCATTCTGGAGAAAAAAGGCGTGAAGGTGATTCCGGATGTGCTTGCCAATGCCGGCGGCGTGACCGTCAGTTACTTCGAATGGGTGCAGGGCAGATCCGGTGAACAGTGGACGGCCGAGCGCGTAGATCATGATCTCAAGCGCATCATGCTATCGGCATTTCGTGCCGTACGCAGAACAGCGTATCGGGAGAAGATGACGTATAGGGAAGCGGCGTTTGCAGTCGGTTTGCGGAGAATTGTGGAGGCGATGCGGGCAAGGGGGTGGGTGGAGAGTTAAGTAAGTGGGAATTGAAAATGAAAAAATATGTAGGACAAGAATATTCTTGTCCTACATATTTTTTCATTTTCAATTCCCCGCACGCTACACTGTCTTTATGTTCGACGTCATCATCATCGGCCTCGGCTGTGCCGGCTACACGGCAGCCATCTACACCGCCCGCTATAAATTAAAAACATTCATTGTCGGTGCGGAGGACGGCGGCATGGGCCTGACTGCTGCGGAAGTCGGCAACTGGCCGGGTATTATCGATATCAAAGGTCCGGATCTTATGGAGAACTTTAAGAAGCATGCGACATCGTTTGAAGAAGTGACGCATAAGATTGCGCGGGTAGAAAAGCTAGAAAGAATCGGGGAAGAGGGGAATAAGGGATTGAAGGGGAATAAGGGATTTCGCATTACTCTACAAGGCGGGGAAGTTGTCGAAGGCAAAACGGTGATTCTGGCTACCGGATCGGCCAAGCGAAAACTCGGAACGAAAGGTGAAGTGGAATTCTCGGGAAAGGGCGTGACGTACTGTGCCACGTGCGATGCATTCTTTTACCGTGGCAAAGATGTTGCCGTCATTGGAGGAGGCGACTCAGCTGTAGAAGGCGCTGCCATCGCCGCGCAGGTTGCCAAGACTGTGTACCTCATACACCGTAGAGACAGTTTCCGTGCTGAACCGTACTGGGTCGAGCGTGTGAAGGCACGGCCGAATGTGAAATTTGTTCTGGAGCGGAATGTCCTCGAGATATTTGGAGACGCGAAGGTTAAGGGCGTAAAGATCGATAAACCTTTCGAGGGTGCGGACACGATCGCTGTCGATGGTGTCTTCATTGAAGTCGGTTCCATTCCCTCTGTAGGACTAGCAACCGCTCTTGGTGCCAAACTCGATGATAAAGGCTTCATTGCGGTGACGCCCGATCAGCAGACCTCAGTTCCAGGACTCTATGCAGCCGGTGACAATACCAATGAAAGTAACCACTTTGCACAGTTTACGACGGCGGCAGGGGAGGGGGCGGTGGCGGCGAATGGAGTATTTACCTATTTGCAGGCTTAAATAGGCAGAAATTGAGAATTGAGAATTGAAAATTGAGAATTCGCAAGCGAGTACGGCGTTCGATAGATTGATAATTTTCCATTTTCAATTCTCAATTCTCAATTTTTCCCGTGTTCTTTTCCTTGCACCCGCTCAGTTTTTCCCTAAGCTACTCGTCATGACCCGTGGTAAGCGTACTGTTTTTGCGGCCTTCTGTTCAGAAACCGGTTTTCGTATCGGTAGTTTCCGCTTTCATAAGCAGGACAAGCGCGGCAAGGCGTGGAAGGAACATGCAGAGAAACTGGTGAAGTTTTGCTCTGATTGCCGCAAGCGCGTAAAGGTGAGGCTCAAGGAGGAGAGGCACTCTGCGTAGAGTGAGACATTCGTAGCTTTCGTTTGGCTGTAGTCCTACACTTTTGACATGTCCGATTGCTACCGTCGCTGTGCATCGGTTCTCCTCGCCCGCAAGAGGGCGCAGGGTGATACGTGGGAGATCTTGCTCCTGCGTAAGCCTCGCAAGCGCGATAGCTGGCAGCTGCCGCAAGGGGGCATTGAAGAAGGGGAGACGGTGGAAATAGCCGCATTACGCGAGCTGAAGGAAGAGGCTGGGATCGATGCGACTATTCTTCGTAGTAGTGAGGAGTGTTATCAGTACGAGTTTCCTACGTCGTATCGCAGGTTTCGGCCGGATAGTATCTGCGGCCAGTGCATCCGGTTTGTCATCGCAGAGCCGACAAGCGATGCCCCCGTACAGGTGGATGGCAAGGAGATTTATGAACACATATGGGTTCTTCCCCATGAAATGCCACGCTACATCAAGCGCAAAGCGTATCTGCAGGTTGTGCAGCGTGTATGGGAAGAGGCAAAGAAATTGAGAATTGAGAATTGAAAATGGAGAATTACGATAAGCTGTTTCTGTGCGTATACGACATCTCACCCTCGAACGGTTTCGCTCCTATGCATCGCAGAGCATCGATCTCTCTCGAGGAGATATTCATCTGCTCGTAGGTCCCAACGGTGCGGGAAAAACCAATGTGATCGAAGCGGTGAGCATTCTTTCCGAAGGCGGATCCTGCCTTGGTAGGGACGAAGAGGAGATTGTCCGTTGGGGGGAATCTTATTATCGCGTGCGTGCTGAAGTACAAAGCGATGCAGGGGAGATGGCCTCGCTTGAAGTGGTTTCCGAATCCACCCCGCGCAAGCGCAGAGCATTTTTTATTCGCGACGTCCGTGTTCCGGCCCAGCAGTTTATTGCCTCTCTTCCGACGATCGTATTTCTGCCACAGGAACTTTCCCTGTTTTCTGGTCCTCCCGCAGACCGACGCAGGCTTCTCGATCGCTCCCTCGGTCAGATCGCGCCGGACTACCGCACTGCACAGGAAACGTATACAAAGACCTTAAAGCAGAGATCCGCGCTTCTCAGGAATATTGTACAGGGGACAGGCAGACGTGAGGATCTGGGGATCTGGAATGCTATTCTCGCTCGTGAGGGTGCAGTCATCACTCTGCGACGTCTGGAGCTTCTCCAAATGCTTCAGTGCACGCTGCGGGATGAACTTCTCCGTCTCGGTGAGGACTGGCCGACTGCAGCATTTATCTACGAACGCAAAGGTATCGAGCGTTCCCTTGCAGCTATCGAACAGGAATTACTTCAGGCTCTGGAGCACTGGGTAGAGCGCGATATCCTTCTCCAGTCCACTACCACTGGTCCGCATCGTGATGACTGGGGAATTGCCGTTGATGCCCGCAGTCTTCCGTCGTTTGCTTCGCGCGGTCAGCAGCGGGCGGCGGTTCTCGCATTACTCTTCCTTCTCGGAAGCTACACGGAGCTGCAGCGCGGGGAAAAGCCGGTCATCGTTCTCGATGATGTGTTTTCCGAGCTCGATACAGCACATCAGGAGGCTCTGCTTTCTTCGTTTGCCGGCCATCAGGTGATCATGACGGCAACGCACATTCCGGAAGGAATGCCGGGGGATGCGTGCGTGTGGGAGGTGGGACAGGGGAGTGTGAAGCAGCAAGTAGTAGGGAGTACGTAGCAGGGGGGATTGTTCCTTGTTCCTAGTTCCTTGTTCCTTGTTCCTTGTTCCTAGTTCCTAGTCATTGCTGACTCCTGATGATGCAGTGCTCCATACACCGCGAGCGCCAGTGCATCTGCGGCGTCTGCTGGAGTTGGAATGGATTCCAGAGAAAGCCATCGCAGGAGCATCGTGCCGATTTGTTGTTTATCGGCCCCGCCATCTCCGGTGATAGCCGCCTTGAGCTGCATGGGGGTGATTTCCACGACCGGAATGCCTGCCTCCATCAGGTGCATCAGGAGCACTCCCCGCGCATGGGCGACGCTGATGGCGGTACGCGCGTTTTTTGCAAAGAAGACCTGCTCCACAACGGCGAGGTCCGGCCGGAGATCTGCGAGTATGCTGGAAAAATCCTTCCCAAGCTCACAGAGACGATCGGGGAGCGCGAGACTGGGAGGTGTTTCAATCGTCAGCCAGTCGAGTGCGCGCATGTGCTGACCGCTGGCTTCTATAAGTCCGATGCCTGTGGTGCTGAGTCCCGGATCGACCCCAAGAATGCGCATGGAGACAGCTTATAGCTTTCAGCTATCAGCTGTCAGCTTCTGAAAGCTGAAACCTGACAGCTGAAAGCGATATTTTCATATTTCCGCATAGTCCTTTCTCTGCTAGAATATAAGGAAAACACAAATTATGACCCACAAGCCACACCGCCATTACGTTGTCTTGCCCGTTCTCTTGCTTCTCACCGTCTGCAGCACGGTTGCCGGCACATATTCCGGTTCGACCACCATGCCGGCGGGAATACAGGGAGTTCCATATATTGTACTTCCATCCGGCGGAAGCGCGGAAGTTTCTTCAGGCGGGCGCTTCGAACGTCATGATGCAGGCGGAGAGCTGATAACCGGGACAGTTCTCGTGCAGTCCTTGGCTCCCGTAGTCGTTCGTGCAGGCAATCTGCGCATGACCCTCCTCGGCGGTGCCGCCTTTGTTTCCCGTGACGGCGACAGCGTTACCGTTGCAGCGATCACCACACCTGTTCTTGTACAGGACGGTGAAGCGTTCCTTGTTGTTCCCTCCGGTATGCAGTGGAAGACTGGCACAGAGCGGTTGTCTGTATTGAAAGAAGGAATACCCGCGTGGATTGCTGCGCGAAAATTTTTGCCACTTCCGCAGAGGTTTCTGGACGAACAACGGCGGCAGGTAGCAGAGATGCCTTCGGATATTCTGCCGGAGCTATTTGCAGGTCCTCTTCCTTCCGCACAGAGCTTTGAGCTGCTGGATGCCGCACGTTTACCACAAGCGATTGAGCGGTTGCAGGATGAGTGGAGCGAGGCGGTATTGGGAGCGCTGCGCTACCATGTTGAACATGCAGATGCAGAGGCCTTGCAGCAGCTTCTCCTCCAGGCCGATCTTGCAGATGTCTGGAACACCCGCAGAGCACATACGGTTATCGCCATGCTTTTGCTTGGCACTCCGCAGCCTGTTTCCCTGCAGCAGCTTCTACTGCCGGTATTGAGCGCGGATCCCGATGTGCTGCTGCTGTGCTCGCTGCATCCATTTGTCAGCAGTGTGAGCTGGACGCTTCCTTCGGATAGTCTAGAAACAGAGAGGAGTGCTGCACGCATCTTCGCATTTCCGTTCACCGATACCGGCACGGATGCCCATAGAGGGCTCATGTGGCAACGCTGGAGTGAGGAACTGGATATCCTTCTGCAGTCTGAAAAGTATGCACCGCAGGCGCTACGTAGCGTCATAGGATTGCTCGGGCCACTGGCGATAGTAAGAGAAGAGCAGGGGTATCCGGAGCGCTCCAGACTTCTTGCCCGTGCAATGCTGGAAAGCGCACAGCATGTGCAGGGGGAAATGCATCCGGAAACCATCAAAATACTCGACGCACTGCGACGACTCGATACTGTGGATATTCGTGAGCAACCCAAGCAGGATCCTCCCGCACGGGTTTCTGATGTTTCGTCCGTAGTAGCACCGGAAAAATTTAATCCTATTGATACGGAGTACAAAGTTCGGACATTACTTCTTTCTGCAGCAGCAATCATTTCTCTCGAGACGCGCATTATCCCGGAGTCCGGTGACAGTGCACGCGTCGAGAACATTGTTTTCGGAGGAACAGACCGCGACCGGACGGTGAGCTTCGATCTCAACCTAGATCGTGGATTAGCTGATCACATCATCGACGGTACAGAAGAGTACCCCTACGCGATGCCATGGGAGGATTTCGTGCGGTGGATGGTCAGATGAAAGACTACGCCGAGGGTCTGCTGCCAAATCCCGTAGCGAGACAGAGCAGCGCAATCGCTCCGTGCAGATAGTTGTCTTCCATGTTCACAGAAAAGAGCCCGAGGATATCTCCGGACATAAATCCGAGAATCGCAACAAGGCCGTAGACGATGCCAAAGACAATGAGGAAGAGCCGCGCGTAGCTGTAGGTTCCTGCTGCAACGAGCGCGACAAGCCCGCTCACTATATGCACGACGTTGTGGACAGCATCCACCTCAAACACGAGGAGTGTTCCATCAACGAAGAACCCGACAATGCCCGCAAGCAGCAGGACGATACCGAGGAGTTTGGTGACCGTTTTTACAAGAGACGTCATGAATGCAGGGGGGAAATTCCTTCCATTGTAGCATGATGATGCTCCTAGCAAGGAATTATTTTGCAACGGCTCTGCTGATGATCAAGCGCATCTTCTCCGGATCGATGAACGTAGCGTAGAGTGGAATGATGACGAGGAATCCCCACATGCCCATGATCGCAGCGATACTCAGGTGAAAAAGGGCACCTCCGGCAAAGCACCATTTCTGGTATCGACTGGACCACAGGCCGATAGGTAAAAGCCCTTGGAGGATCTTGATTGCCCAGAGGATGGCATCGAACAATGGAAGAGGAATGTTCCATCTTGCGATGGCATAGGCCAGCGGTGTGGACCACATATTCACAAAGGTGTATGCAATGATTTCGCCACTTTGCCAGTCTGGGAGATAGGTTTTTTGTAAACTCACGCCGAGATAGGTAGCTGCAACTTGGATGGCAATGATGCGCTGGGGCCAAACTGGGACCAATGTGTATGCTTTCCAGCACCCTTTTTCTTTCTTCATGTGCAGTGACAGTGTTTGATCTGCCCCGCTCATGCTGAGCACCATAAGAGCGAAAAAAAGCAGGCGTGCCCAAGTGCCAAGCAGATTGTGATAGGAGAGCAGGCCGAAGTAGGTCAGGAGCCCGATGGTGATCATGCATGCCAAGCGGTAGCGGTACCCGAAAAGTATTCCTAGTGCTCCCATGAGGAGAGCCGCGTAGAGGATCCATGCAATCCATAACGCTGGCGGTGTGAGCAGCATACGCAGTGATCCGGATTGCACCTCCCAGTACGGTAGGACGAGACCCGCATCGGAGAACATCATGGAGACGTGAGGAGCGTAGTATCCCCAGATCACGAGAAGGATGACTCCAAGGGAGATACGTATGAGTGCGAGTGCGTGCGGAGCACTTTGTGCAAAGAAGAATCGTTGCCAACATTGAAGGTATGCGAGCCTCATAGTGCATCCAGGGGAGACAATTGTTTGATGAAGAGCGGTGTACGCAGAGCAGTAAATCCTTCGGGCGATGCTGGCCACTCTTCAAAAAACAGCCGGACTTCCGCGTACTCCCTGCCACGTTCTTCTTCCAGTCTGCGGATCTCTGCAGAGAGGCGGTCGTAGGCATGTTGCCCGGCCTGTTTTCCGCGTGCACGGAAGCTGAGGAGCAGCGCGTGAAAAACACGCTCGCTAGGGCTTTGTAAAAAATAGGGATGGAGATCGATGACCACCCACGTGCCTTGGGGAGTTTTTCCCTCTGCGACTATATCCATGTTATTCACACTGTTTTCCTGATAGGGCGCCATCATCCCATAGAAGAAGCGTACGATGCGGGGGTGGACGGGAGACCAGCGAAAGAGCGTGTAGGTCAGTGCGCTCCATGTGAGCAAGAGGTAGAGGAGGATGCCTATGGAGATCAGGCAATGCCTGCACCGCATAAGACAAGCTTATCGCTTGTCGGAGGAAGTGAGTAGCTGGTACCGTTGCTCGGCTCTTGTACAATGGTTTCATGGGCGACTATCCGCCTAGGCGGATGGTTAGTACACGATCCTTGGGCGACTATCGGCCCAGGCCGATGATTACAGCACTTCGGAAGACCATGTTCATTTTACACTCTTGGGCGACTATCGGCCTTGGCCGATGGTGAGAGCCCCTTCTCCTTCACAACATGGGCGACTAGCTCAGCTGGTTAGAGCGCGACACTGATAATGTCGAGGTCGGCAGTTCAAGTCTGCCGTCGCCCACCAATCATTACTATGTATTACGTCTACGTTCTTCGAAACTCCGAGGGAGTTCTCTATAAGGGGTATACATCTGATCTTGAAAAAAGGATTCAACAACATAACGCCAATGACGGATTTTCATCGTATACAACCAAGCGTGGTCCATGGAAATTAGTGTACAAAGTGGCATGCAAGAATGTGGAAGATGCGCGAACAAGAGAACGATTCCTGAAATCGGGACAGGGTAGAGAACTTCTGCAGAACATGTTGGGCGACTGTCCGCCTGAGGCGGATGGTTAGAGCGCGACACTGATAATGTCGAGGTCGGCAGTTCAAGTCTGCCGTCGCCCACCAATCACGACGTTCAGGGCTGGCGCGCAAAACGCGCCACCCTATTTTGGCTTCGTATTGCACCGCATTCTCTTTCAAAGCCCAGTTCAAGCCGGCTTGCTTGAGAAGTGTTGGGATTTCCTGAAGGTTTTCCGTATGAAGCAGACTTTTGGCTTCCTTGCTGCGTACAATCATTTGCCGACACGGTTCTAGCCACTCACAGTGGTTCCGTTCAGCACGGGCGATTTTTTGCTCAAGATCGACCTTCTTGGAAACGAGTTGGTTCTTCTTTCCGAGGTATTCATCATTGGTGATTGTGCTCTCCAATCGAAGATCGAGGAGGTCTTCCAGCTTCTTCTCGTACTTCTGTCTCTCATTCTTCAAGTGCTGAACGGCTGCCCGATGATCTGATTTGCTCCGGATTTCTTTCTTGTCGAGTTCCCGCAGCATGTTATCCGCCCAGTCATCGGGCAGGGAGAGCTGTTCGACAATCTTTCTGGCTTGCTCAAGTATTTTTTCTTCTCGTAGGTAGTGTGCTGTGGGGCATGGCCCCTTCTTTTTCGTGCAGTGGTAGTAGTGATGCCCTTTCTGCCTCTGGCAGGTAATGGAACAATCGCACTCAGCACACTTGAGCCAGCCAACGAAAGGAAAATCGTGGTTTCTCCTGTGTTTCGTTTTGCCCCGGTTCTTCATAACCTGTTGGCATTGGTCGAACAGCTCTTTACTGATGAGTGGCTTAAACGAACCTTCATGCAGTTCACCGTTTACCTGCATGAGTCCGCAATGAATGGGGTTCTTGAGTAGCGTCTGGATGGAGGCTTTCGCCATGACCTTGTTTGTTCGACTGCGGAAGCCCTTTGTCGCAAAAAAGTCCTTGATGGCATCCAGCGTGTAGTCTCCTGTTGCATAGAGCCTGAACGCTTCCCGAATGATCGGCGCTTTCTCCGGGTCAATATCGATGTTCCTCGTATGAGGATTATTCAGATAGCCCGTTGGTGCCTTCCATGACCATTCGCCTCTCTTGAGTTTTTGTCGGATGCCTCTCTTCACGTTCTCGCTGAGTGCGTCGGTGTAGTATTTGGACTGTCCGAAGGCGATTTGCAGTATGAACTTCCCATTGGGGCTGTTGTCGAAGGTCATGGTCGGGAAGCGCAGGTCTTTCAGTTTTCCGCAGTCGAGAAGATGGATGATCTGGCCGCCGTCCACGGCATTACGAGCAAGGCGGTCCGGATGCCACGACAAAATCCCATCTGCTTCGCCTTTCATAATCAATCCCAACATTTCTCCGAACACGGTTCGTCCGGTTTCGCGTGCTGTTCTGGCCTCCTCGAAGGAGGCGACGATTTGTAACTGCTCTTTTGCTGCGTACTCTTCGAGCTCACGAAATTGAGAGGCAATGGATAACGCTTGTCTCTCCTCCTGTTCACTCGATTTTCGGACGTAGATGACGTAGCGATTGTCCATGAGGGAATCATAACAGAAAAGAAAAGTTTTGCCGTTGGCGAATGGAAAGAGAATGCGGTGCAATACGAAGCCAAAATAGGGTGGCGCGTTTTGCGCGCCAGCCCTGAACGTCGTGATTGGTGGAGCTTGAGCGACAAAATTATAACCGATTTCCGTGAACATTGGCCCGCCTCCGCATAGCTACGGACGGGCAGGTGCGGCGGCTGAAAATTGGGGGGCAGCCGCCGCGCCGCGACCGTTTCCGTCAGAACAGCACGCGAAACCGGAAAAGCAAGACGGCTTGAACTGGGCGGTTCGCCAACGGCAAAACTCTTACAAGTCGAAACATGTGAGTGTTTAGACAAAATGAGCAACGGAGAGTAAGGTGATTAACATGAGTCTCTTTTCGAATAAGAAAGTAAGTTTAACTGTTGTGATTGTCGTTTGCATGATCACTGGGATAGGCACGTATAACTTCACTAAAAAACCTGCTGTCACTCCTCATACGTACGACAGTACTTTTACTGTTTCTTCTCTAGAAATAAATGAAAACCGGGATGCTACCAAGGGAATAATCCCAGGATTTAGCCTACGATACAGGTCCGACTTTGTCGCAAAACCTGTGTTACTTTCGACAATGCCATCCTACGGCGAATCAACTCCAGATTATCGTGAGAAAACCGAAGTATTCAATGGTATCGAGTTCCATTCAAAAGAAGATGTACGCAGTACATATGAGTACCAAGATTACGTCAGTTATTATGATGAAATGTTCGGGGAGTGGAACAATCCTGAGTACACATTTGCCGGGAACGAAACCTATGGGAGAAATGTATTCTCAATACACAGAAGCACTGAAACAAATGAGCAAAATCTTGTTCCCGCAACAGTATATATGTTTCAAGTAAACAACAATCTTGAACTTATGATCTGGCACGATGACACCACCGGACTTCCGTTGAGCATTGATCTTGCTTCTTTGGTAATAGAAAAAGAATAGAGGACCCATCATCTAATTGTAAGAAATACCAATTGTATGATATCATACTTTCATGCTTATAACCCGCGTCGCCATCATGCTCGCAAGCGCAACAACCATAACAGCCTTTGCAATGCTCATTCCATTCTCCGACGTGTCACCGAATGCTTGGTATTCCGTGTATGTGAATCAAGCTGCAGAGAGTGGCATTATTTCAGGATACAAAGATTCTCAAGGAAATTTAACGGGGCACTATGGACCCGCTAACCAAATCACCATCGCAGAAACATTGAAAATCGCATCTGAAGGCGCTGGCTATGACGAAACGACTGTAGATGTTCCACCTGGTTATACTGAGTTATATGGCTGGGCAACTGATTATATATTTACTGCCCAAAATTGCTGCGGCATTGGAAAGGGCTTCTCTTTGGAGGAATGGAATGATTGGTCTTTCGATCGTCCAGCCGTGAGAGTTGAGGTGGCTGCAGTTCTTGCTAAAGCCTTCAAGGTACAAATCACGGTACAAACCCAGCACGCCTTTAGCGATGTTAGTCCAGACATGTATTATCCAAAGACAGAAGATCATTTTAAGTATGCAGCAGAGATTGACGCTCTTGCGCGCGACGGTGTGATTTCCGGTGATACGGATGCTGAAGGCAAACCAATAGGCAAGTTTCGCCCAACCGATCCGATTAATCGTGCAGAAGTTGCCAAGATGATCATGCTTATGAGGGCACATTACGGAACGCCTGGAAAATAGAATGAGTTTGCCTCGTTTTACGAATAGCATCGCTCTCTGAGAGCGGGGTATTTACCCGAGGAAATAAACGATACGAGAAAATTATGAATGATATTTTGGACACATTCACTTGGACGAAATAATTGTGGCAAGTACTAGCCTGTAGTCGTGCAACCTAATACTTATAGTCAACCTTTAGCAAATGCATCGCAGCAAAAGAGCAGTTACAAATCGTCACGGAAACGGTCGCGGCGCGGCGGCTGCCCCCCAATTTTCAGCCGCCGCACCTGCCCGTCCGTAGCTATGCGGAGGCGGGCCAATGTTCACGGAAATCGGTTATAATTTTGTCGCTCAAGCTCCACCATTAGTCTCTGGACGAATACGCAAGAATGTTCCTGCGAGAACAGCGCCCATAGCAACGAGTAATATTCCAGTAAACGCACCGACAATTCCCCACTCAAACGATGCAGATCGGTACACGATGTCCACAAATTCCTGAGGAGCTTTTATGACAAGGAGAACGCCGCTTTCCGCACGAATCACGGGTTCTTGCGTCCCATCGGCACGGATCATGCGATATCCCGCAATGG
>CALRCM010000032.1 GCA_943354555.1 Candidatus Peribacteria bacterium
GTCGTTGCCGCATACGGAGTATTGCTTCATGGGCAGGTTGCATCTATCCGCGGAGGAGACCGCGTGCGGGCAACGGAAATAACCAATCAGGCATTGCAGGCTGCCAAAAGCATAAGAGCTGGCGCCTTTTCCAGTGTGACTTCCGGTACGCATGGGGTGGCTATTGGCAGTAACGGCCAGTGGACGTGGAGCGGATCACAGATGACGCACTCAGGGGGGTTTATCACAGCCGTTGTTGTTGCCGTACAGGCGAGCGATTGGGTACGACTTACAGCGACAACACGCTGGAATCACGGTGCAAACGGGTCTGGCACTGTGATGTTGACGGCAGATCTCACGGACTGGAAAAAATCTCTCGGTGGAAACTGGGCCTCCATCTCTCTTGAGGGGAATTATACTGACGCCGGTACACCACTCTTCAATGATGTGGTGATCTCAGGCAATTATGCGTTTGTGAGCAGCGAAACATCTGGCGGCGGAGTAGGTCTCTATGTCTTTGATATCAGTAATCTCACTTCTCCATCACGCGTAGCCAGTTCCTTTACGCTCGGCTCTCCGGGGTATCAGATGGCGCTTCGTGGTACAGGGCTCTATATCGCCGTAGGGAGTACAGGAGATGAGATTCGTGCATATAATATCTCTTCTCCATCAACGTTCTCCGCGAGTAATCTCATCGCGACCTACAATCTCCCAGGTACAGCCCGCGCCCGGAGTGTTGCGATCAATAACACCACGCTATTTATCGGCGCAACGGAATCGGCAACAGGTGGCCAAGACGAATTCTACACATTTGATATCAGCTTTCCTTCGAGTATCACATTTCAGGACTCTCTCGACGATGCAACCAGCATTGTCGATATCAGTCTCCGTGGAACCGGTGCGTATCTTGCAAGCTCCTTCGACACTGCGGAAATGCGCGTTGCCAACGTGAGCAATCCAAATACTATTACTCTTCTCGGCGGTTACAATCTGACAGACGTCCATGATGGGCTGAGTGTCATTGCTTTCGGCACAGGTACGGTTCTCGGTCGTGTAAACGGCGCTGCGATATCAGAACTCACTAGATTTGCCGCCGGCACCGGCGGTGTGCCATCTACTCCTCCGGGTCCTTGGTACCGGGAAATGGGGGGGAATGTGAATGCAGGAGATATAGATGCATCGGAGTGTGCAGGATTTTTTGCTACATCAAACTCAACGAAAGAACTTCAGATAGTCAATGTTCGTGGTACTGCTCTTACTGAACTTACTTCCTACAATACAACCACGGGAGACGGGCGCGGTATACGGTACGATGCAAATCTTGACAGGGTGTTCGTGGTGACCAATAAAGCTCTTCTTATTATCAAGCCTGCATCTGGGACATTCACATGCTCATGAACCATTTTATGCATTCTCTGGCGCGCTCCTCTCGGAATCGCTTCTCGCGAAAAGTTTCTGGTTTCTGGTTGCGAGTTTCGAGTCACAAAAGTTCCCACAACTCGCAACTCGTAACTGTTACGCAACGTCCCGGATATGTCTTCCTCATTTCAGTGCTGTTCGTTGGTGCCATCGCTATGTCCACTGCTGCCACACTTGTGGTTCTTGGTGTTGGATCCATGAAAAGTAGTATTGCGACTATGCAGTCTATGCAGGCGATGCACAATGCGGAAACGTGCGTGGAACGTGCCTTGAAGTCTTTGCGTGCATCCGCTTCGTATGCAGGAAATGAGACCCTAGCACTAACAAGCGGTACGTGTGTGCTGAGGCCTATTGGCGGGTCTGGGAATCTCAATCGCATTATTTGTGCAAAGGGAATTGTAGGTACTATTGTCCGCAGAGTTGAAGTGCAGGTGTCTGCACTGCGTCCCATTGGCATGATCAAGTCATGGCAGGAAGTAGCAGATTTCCACCTCTGTACAGAATCATGATGCAGTACACGCGCAATCCAAAAGGCAAGAAGAATTTTCGATACGGTTTTACCATGATCGAGCTTCTTATCTTCATTGCTATTTTTTCGATGGTATCTGTGGTCATGGTTCCTATGCTCTATGCAACCATAGAAACCCGTATGCGGCAGCAAACCATTGAGCTTGTTGAGGACAACGCCAACCAGGCTCTCCAGCAAATCGAACGTCGCATTCGCAATGCCGAGCGCATTATTTATCCGGTAATGGGAAGCTCGGGATCAGTTCTTGTGTTGCAGATGGCATCGGGCTCCGTCAATCCCACCATCATCGGTGTGCAGTCAGGTGTACTGGTGGTTATAGAGCGCGATCTTGTTCGTAAAATTACTTCGTCACAGGTTGCTGCTATGCACTTCATTGCCCGCAACACCTCTCCATCACCCGTTACACCCAGCGTCTTTTCTTCCTTTATACTTTCCCGCACCATTCGCCTGCAAATGCCGCATACCTATACACGGTATTTTGAGAATGCTGCGCTCTTGCATCCGGCAGATGCACCGGTCGGGGATTGCGGTTGTTCATCGGCGTCGTGTTCGGGCAGTCTTATGACGTGGTACCTGTGTTCCGGTGGATCATGCTCGGAGCGACAGGAAATCTTTGTGTGCCCCTAAGATTTCATAACGATGCATACAAACACCGTAAAATATTTTTTTAATGCCGCAAGCGAAACATTCACTGATGGCCAATTGATCGGTACAATATATTTCCAGCGACTGGGGAGTTTTCTATTTACTCCCCGTTCTTACTTCCCTTCCTCCTCCCTTCTATGGATTTTCGTTCTAAGAGCCGATCGGGGTTCACCCTCATCGAGCTCCTCCTCGTCATCGGAATCATCGCGATTCTGGCGTCGATCGTCATCGTCGCGATCAATCCGACCAAGCAGCTGGCTGACGCACGCAATGCGCAGCGCCGCAGTGATGTGAATACTATTCTCAATGCTGTGTATCAGTACGCGATCGACAATAGCGGCACATTGCCGGGTTGTCTGCCTTCGGCAACGGTCGGAACGACGTACAACATCTGCACAAATGCAGCTTGCACTGGCGTAACGAACGGTTGCAACCTCATGGCACTGACCGGCACATATCTCGTTTCCCTTCCAGTCGATCCGAGTGGGGCGACAGGCAACGACACGCGCTACGACATCCTAAAGGATGCCAACAGTCGTGTGACGGTGACTGCCGGCTCAGCCGAGCAGGGCGAAACGATCACGGTAACGCGCTAATCAATTTGCGTTCAAAAAAGCCCCGAGATATCTCGGGGCTTTTTCTATTGTAGAATATCAAGAATCCGCCATTTAACGCATTTATTGATCTTTATTCACAGTGAAAAAAACACGATTTTATGATAGAATAGAGAGATGTCTTCGAGTCCAAAAACTCTCTCGGCGATAGAGGTCTCAGTCAGGCGCTCTCTTCTCCGGAGGGTCGTTCTCGCTTCATTATATTTTTCCATTATCTCGAGCGTGGTGATGGGTATTGCCGCACATTATGCTGCAGGGCAGATGCTTGAGCAGCGTACCGTAGAGCATCTCACCGCGGTTGCCACTTTGCGCAGAAATGCGGCAGGGAAATCTCTACTGCCTCAGAAGGAGGCAGGCACTCCTGCGTTGCTCATGGCATCTGGAGAAGCTGGAAATTTCCTCTTCGAGACAGCTTCCATCGGACGTGGCGCAGAAATTCTCTTCGTTGAGCGCCTTTCGGATCACACACTTGTATTCTTGCATCGTACCAACTCTGCATCATTTACAGGATCAATGACTGTTGCTGAGGCATCACAGCGTTTTCCGGCTGCCCGTGATGTGCTGCAGGCATTGCAGGGTGGTGAGGGTACGCGCAGAGATGGTCACTCCATCATTGTTTCGCGCATCGTCCCCGGACGGAACATAGCGTTTGCCATCCAGGTGCCGCTTTTGGATGCCCGATACGGCATCGATGCACTTACGGCTTTTCTTGCCGGCATCACAGCACTTCTTCTCGGAATAGCATCGGTCTTCTCCGTTATTTTTGCACGGAAAATGACGCGGGAAATGCATGTGCTTATAGAAAAAGTACTCAATCTTTCCCCGGGACATTGGGGATTCTCTCGTACAATTCGCACAGGGGACGAAGCAGAGCTTCTCGATGCTGTAGTCGCTGATCTCACAAAACGCCTTCGTGATACGTTCTGGGGGCTGGAGGGAGAGATTGATGCGCGCACAGAAGATTTGCGTGCGGCATCCGCCAAAGACCGCACCATTCTGGATACCATCGAGCACGGCATCCTTCTTTTTGATGACAAGGGAAATGTCACAGGATTAAATCCTGCTGCCGTTCATCTCATTGGTAACCGCAAGGATGCCATCCTCGGCGCCTCTGCAGATGCTGCTTTGTCGCTCCATGCGCGTCGCAAGGAACTGAGCCACAAGCAGCACCCAGTGCTTCGCTCCATTGCCACCAAGCAGCGCTACGTCTCTCGTCCGGATGCGCGTCTGAGCATTGTGCGGCGTGACGGGACGCTACTCCCCATTCTTCTCGTCGTATCCCCGATTGTGGAACGCGGTCGTTGCCACGGCGGCATCGCCGTATTTCAGGACATCACTGAAGAACGACAGATTGATTACATGAAGTCGGAGTTTATCTCTCTTGCATCACATCAGTTGCGCACACCACTGTCCGCACTTCTTTGGTACATCGAACTCCTCGACGGATCGAAGGGGATACGCATGAGTGCGGAACAGCGTTCCTATATCCGTGAAATGGAAAATGCTGCAAAGCGCATGAGCAATCTCGTTGATGCTCTGCTGCAGGTTTCCCGTCTAGAAGGAGGTGGCATCCGCCCCGCACAAAGCACCATCGATCTTCAGGAATTTCTTGGGGAGATCGCCGACGAGGCACGGACCATTGCGAAAGACACAGGTGTATCGGTTTCTTTGCATGTTTCTGTGCGGCCGGTGCATGTCCGTACAGATCCGACTCTTCTGGCAATCGTCCTACAAAACCTTTTGAGCAATGCGGTGAAGTACACACGCAATGGGGGCCACGTGGTGATTACCCTGAAGAAGAAAACGCATGGTGTGGAAATTTCTATCAGTGATAATGGTATTGGCATCCCGCAGAAAGAACAGCAGCATCTATTCCAAAAACTGTTTCGCGCAAAAAATGTCCGCACAGTAGATGCAACGGGCAGCGGACTCGGGCTCTACATCACCAAGATGGTCATGGGCTCTCTCAAAGGAAGCGTTCGTCTGAAGAGCGTGGAAAATAAAGGAACGGAGGTGACGATCAGGTTGCCGCTGAAGAAAGGGAAATAAGGAGCGGAAGACACTTGAACAAAATCCCCCAATGCCCGAAAATGAAGGTCTGCTCCTTGGATGACCGCCCTCGGCTTCTCGCCGGTGGAGGAACGTCCGGACTTCATTGGAACGCCATGCGGGTAACGCCCGCCGCGGTGGCAAGCAAAGGCCGCCGTAGGACAAGTGCCACAGTGACGAACCTCGCTCGCGCAAGCGTCGTGAGGGTGAAACGCCCCGGGAACCGGGGATCAGGATTCGCCTCAGATATTGCCTAACCGGCCGTATCCGGGTCCAACCAGATCGGCAAACTCTTGGTGAAGCAAGGAGGATTTGGGTGGGGGGAAATCGACTATGGTTCCGTAGTCCCCTCTACCCCTCCGCTTGAGCCCGTAAGCAATTGCGGGCCTAGATAGATGGTCATCCCCAGTATCGCAAGATGCTGCGGCCAGAATCCGGCGTACAGAGAAGCAGCAAAAAGAGGGCCGCAAGGTCCTCTTTTTCGTATACTATTTGCCTATGCCACTGTAGCTTCCCGCTACAACAATCAGGCATTATTCTTTCAGATCTTTCTTCCTTCACAGGCCGCTTTAGCTCCCCCCTTCGCTCTTCCCACTTCACCTCCGGGCTACGAGGGACAAGGCGGAGCTACAGTGGGCAGGATATGCCGGTATTATCACTTCAGATTATTCCATCTTTATAAGCCGCTTTAGCTCAGTGGTAGAGCATCTCACTTGTAATGAGAGGGTCCGGGGTTCAAATCCCCGAAGCGGCTCCAAAATCATTTGCATTCATCAGGCATCATATAGGTGTTATCTACGATCGATGTCGTTCACGATGCGGCGCCTCTGTCATTTCCTAATCCCAGATTTAAGCATTATAATGAGATAATGTCCGAAGTACTCGGGAATCTATTCCATGTGCGACTGCATACGCGGCATAATGGGCAATCGCATTGCTTTGATCAAAAAACATTGCAGCATTAAAACGAAAAACAGTGTCATGTAATGACAAGGCGAGGATATGTATGCGCTGCCCATTTTTGCCAGATCGTGCGATGGGCAGAATGCGTCGCTCAAAATCCCTCACTGTTCCATGAAATTCTCCTGTAAATGTTACAAATGGTTGTGTAATCAAGCCGCAGCGGACATTGAATAAATATGCGATTGTTGAAGTCATTCTAAAGTTAGAATCTACAATGTACACATTCCCATCGGTGCCCAGTAGTGCATCCAAGCCTCCTACTCCATACCATCCAAGACTACGGATATTTGGAAGGATTTCTTGCAGTACAATGGTCTCCACTCTCTTTGCATCAAGGTCAAATCTATGAGGATGTACAATACCACCAAGAAACTCTCCCGATGGCGTTGTTAGTTGCTCGCTACACCCAACAATTTCTATTGAGGAGTTCTGAGATGCAGGAATGCCAAATTGCACACAAAAATTTCTTTGTACTTCAATATATTTTTCAATGATTATTGCACCTTTGATCATCTTAAAATTCTCTTTTGCCTGTTCAATATCTGCATTGCTTCTACATATCAAGACGCCATCTCCGGCGCTCGAGGAGCATACTTTTACAACACATGGTGTAGGCAGTTCCTGTATACGCGCATGGAATACAGCGCCATTTGGGAATGTTTCTATGCGCTCCACTACATAATGTGAAGGGACATATTCAGGAATATTTTTTTTATCATTCAGCCAAATGGTTAGTGCAGGAGACTGCTGGTATGTACCAGTGAGCATAGGGTCTAAAAATGGTTGTGCCATAATAAGTTTGGCTCAAGACTAGTTGAGAGGGTGTTTTCTGAATAATCTCAGAAGATGAGTATACACGTTTTTCTTCCGATGATTGAAGCGCCATTCACATTCCTTCAGATGCAGATGGAACGTCTGTTTGTGAATGCCCTTCAGACGATGTAGCCGGACTTTGGCGAAGCTCCAGAATGCCTCTATGCCATTGATATGTGACCGACCCCGGACGAACTCGCTCTTGCCGTGATGCACCCGGAAGTGTTTCTCGTACCCGACGTCCACAAGGCCGTCGTAGCCCCTCCAGCCATCGCTGTGGATGATGCTGCCGACATCCACCCTGCCACGGATAATGGCTTGCAGACTGCGTTTCTTCACATCGGGAACCACCTCTGTGTAGACCTTGCCGTTCCTCTTGAAGACCCCGAACACAATCGTCTTTCCGCTCGCACCGCGTCCACGCTTTCCACGGACGCGTCTCGGGCCGAAGTACGATTCATCGACCTCCACTTCTCCTGCGAAGGGTGACTGACGTTCACAATCCTCCAGCATGCGTTCACGAATCAGCCGTGTATATCGGTTCACGGTGTTGCGGTTTATGCCGGAGAGTTTTGCGATTTTCGTAGCCTCAATATCCATAGAAAAATACCGCAGAATATCCCGAAATTGCTGTGTCGTAATTCGTGCTCCGATGCTGTATCGATTCTTGGGCTTCATAGTGCGGAAAGAAGGATATCGACCTTCTCTCAGCTAGTCATGAGCCTAAGTTTCGACGGAGATGCCATCGTACGGAGGGCATCTTTTACAAGCCTGTTACGTGCTTCACCAATAGTATTTGGTCCAATACTTGCAGGAAGAGAGAGAATATTCTTTTGCTGAATATCAGGCATGCCCAAATTTTTTCTAAGCTCCATGACGGCGGGGCTTGTTGTGGAAGAAAACCCAATTGCTTTTACGGAGTTTCCTGCACATGCATATGCTCGTGCTGCCACAAGCTCTTCGCTGTACGGTGAAGCATTATTATAAAAATTGGAGTCCTCTCCTGATGGGAATGAATAAAAGTATTCAGTTCCTTCGGGATAAAATGTCGACAAACTCATTTCTTTTTGATCTCTGCTCTTCAGAGTGCCGCTCCTCTGTCCTGAGATTGTGTCCAAAGCGGATGGTTCCATTGAAGGGGGGAGAAAAGAATCTTTTCGACCACAGCACTTCACCAAAAATATGATACTATACAATATATACAGATCCTGTAAACGGTACTCTGACACTTTCCGGAATGCAAGGGTCTCTCCTTATTTCAAGGAAATGGAATGTATTGGTTATTTGAGGGCTAATAGACCATTTTTTCGTGGGGCCCCTCGAAGTGCCCACTTTACATGTTTTCCCTCTGCGGCGATGGCGAATCGAGAGTGGGCAATTGTGATCGCAGAGAGGGATCGAGATGGATCACTGTGTCATACATCTCCTGTGCATGGCGCAAGTCCCCTATGCGGAAGTAGCTCCATGTGAGCATCCGCAGCGCATCCTGATGGCTGGGGATTGCATCAAGGACTCGCTTGTACTCCTTAATCGCTTCTGCGTAATTTCCTTTGACGTACCGCAGTCCTGCATAGTTGAATCGTGCCTGCACGGCATCTGGTTCGATGCCGATCGCTTGTCTCAGTACACTTTCCGCTTCGCCGTACATGCCGATCTGCGCATAGGACGTGCCGAGGTTTGTGAGGACGGCCACTGAGCGTGGATATATTTTGCGCACAGAGGTAAACAACGTTGCAGAATCTCGCCACACACTGGCTTGCTTGTATATGGAGAACGAGAAAAAGCCAAGGAGCCCGAAGATGATCAGGAGGCCAAGCATTCCTTTTTGTGGTGATTGGAGTATTGGCGTGATCTTCTCCATTCCCAAAAGCGCGAGCAGTGCTATGCCGATCATAGGAAAGTAGAGATAGTGTTCGGACACGATCGTTATCGTTTGCGCATGCACAGGCGACAGAAGACCAGGCAGTAGTGCGAGAACGAAGAACGCTGCGGCAATCTTCATCCTCCCCATGCGATTGCGCAGATACCAGAAGATGCCGGCCATGATGAGTACCGTGACGCATGCTGTGGCATAGGGCGTCGAGAGTACGCTTATGGGCAGAGAAGCAGGGTGCAATGCAGCGAGCCCCACGGGCCAGAATATGAGCCGTACGCTGAAGAAGAATCCTGTGCAGACGAGTGCGATTCTCTGGAAGATCGTGAGCATGATGTCCGTATCGGATTTGCCTAGGAGCGCGAGAGCGAAGAAGACAGCGGCAAGAAGCAGCATCTGATGATATTTCATCACAATGCCTTTCAGTGATTGCCTTTGCCCATCAAGGAGAATGATCAGCAAGGGCAGAATTACCGCTGTAGGTTTGGAGAGAAGTGCGAGGAAAACCAAAAGCAGTGTTTGGTATTTTTGTGGCAAATACTGATCCAACGTCTGTGGTGATTGCTCCGTTTTGCGTAGATGATTGAGAAGGGCGAGAAGCCCGAAGAAGGTCCAGAGAAGTTCCTTTCGTGCAGAAACCCAGGCAACAGTTTCCACTTGTGCCGGATGCAGGGCGAAGAGGGCGGTGGCAAATATTATGAGGAGATACGGTTTGCTGTTTTGTCGGGAAAAAGCAGTGAGTAAACAATAGACGAGATAGACATTGATCAGATGTAGAAACAGGTTCGTTGCGTGAAAGAGTGTCGGTTCAAAGCCGATAAGCCAGTGTTCGAACTGGAATGTGAGCAGTGAGAGCGGTGTAAAGAGCTCCGGATCAAACGTCCAGAAAATCTCCGGATGGAATCCGTTGACCAGAGGATTGTTGATGATGAGCATGAGGTCATCCCACACGACAAAATCCGCATCGAGAACGCGCAGATATACCAATCCCGTCAGCAGAAGAAGTGCAGGAAGAGACAGGCGCCGCAACCAAAGGAGGATTGTCGAGTGCATGGATACAGTATAGAAGGATTGCAAAGGACATATTGCAAAACATCTGCAATTTATAATGTATTTCAAGACAACTCTACTCTGCAGCACTTCTCACAAGGATTTGCTACAGTGACGTACTATCGCCTATGAAGAAATCCGAAGCCATCCTCGGGCTCCTGCGCATTCCCTTGGATGCCCTTGCAGTGCTCGCTGCGCTCCTTCTCAGCTTCCGGTTGCGCAGTGAGAGCATCGATCTTCTCCCGGGCATACAACTTCTCGAGCCACCCGTGAGTCTTCCCAGTATTGATCTGTATATTGCAGATTTCGTCTTACCGGGAGTTTTACTGTTTTTGGTTATTTCTGCATCTCTTTCGCTGTATGTATTACGCACAGATCGCAGTGGATGGCGCGAGGCAGGGCGTATCCTTCTTGCATCACTCCTCTGGATTGTGGGAGTTATGGCGTGGTTTTTCCTTGTGCGACGTGAGCTCTTCTACTCACGCATTCTTCTTCTCCATGCAACGGTGTTCATTGTATTTTTTGTAGGTACTGCACGGGGTGCAGTGCTCTTGCTTCAGCGCGCAATGCTTCGGGCCGGTTTCGGTGTACGTCTAATTGTTTCCATCGGTACGCATCCCCTCCCCAATGCGGCGATGCATGCTCTCACCACCGATCAGCGCTATCTCTACCTAGGGCATCTTCCCGATCTTATTGCTCTCGAGCATCTGGAGCATAGAAGGCATCTCGATCTTGCGATCCAGACGGATCCGGACCCCACAAGCCGCACAACACTTACGCTCATCGACTACTGCCGCAGTAGTCACATCGGGTATGCGTTTCTCCCGCCTGTCCTTGCTGATGTCCCCCATCAATTGCGCGTCGAGCGACTGGGACTTTTGCCACTTGTGCAGTTCCAGCCCACTCCTCTCGATGGCTGGGGACGTATTTTCAAACGTTTGTGCGATCTGATCGGCGCACTTGCTTTACTCATTCTCTTATCACCAATTCTTTTTACCATTGGCATTTGTATTCTCATCGAGTCTGGCATGCCGATGCTCTATGTGTCGCACCGTACAGGAGAACATGGACGCAAGATGATCCGTGTTTTGAAGTTTCGGTCCATGATGCGCAATGCCGATGCACTGAAGGCGGACTTACTGGAAAAGAACGAACGCAACGACGGGCCGCTTTTCAAAGTACGTTCCGATCCGCGAATCACGCCCGTGGGCAAAGTGCTCCGTCGGTTTGATCTCGATGAGCTTCCACAGCTCATCAATGTACTAAAAGGAGATATGTCGCTTGTCGGGCCCCGTCCCCATCTCCCCGATGAAGTGGAGCGGTATAATCCGTTCCAGCGTCGTGTATTTGCCGTGAAGCCGGGTATGACGGGCCTCAGTCAGATCTCCGGCCGGTCAGCACTGCCCTTCGCCGAGGAGGTGCGGCTGGATCTGCGGTACATAGAGGAATGGTCGATTTTGCTGGATCTCTGGATCTTATGGAGAACGGTGTGGGTGGTGCTGGGAGGGAAGGGAAAATAAGAGAAAAGAGAAGAGAGAAAAGAATATGCGTAGATTGGATTTATGTTTTCCTCTTTTCTCTCTTCTCTTTTCTCTTTACTCTTCGTCCGTATGCGCTTCGATCCTGAAAAAGCCACCATCGGGGTACTCACGGCGATGCTGGTGATTCTTGCCGTCCAGACCGCGCGCGGTCCTGTCACGCATGGGAAAGCCGGAGATATCGCTGAAGAGGGGGATCCCTGTATCGGTGAGGCGATCATTGCGCAGTACTCGTACGATAACCGAATGCTTGAGCCGCATGAGTGCAAGGTGCAATGTGCGGACAATAAGCCGCGCTATATTCTCTATACAAACAAGATGGCAACCCAATGCGAGACACCTCCTGGATGTAATGACTGGGGGGAGGACAGGAGGGTGACGTGCGTGCCGCCGGATAGCACGACGGATGCTATGAGTGCTGTGGATTCTTAGGTTTGAGATACCTGTTTATCTCTGGAAATAGCCTAAAAATAGTTGAAATATTTTCTCTTACTTCCTAAGATTTATCTATGTTAGCTGAGTCTCCAACACCGGACACAGGCACTCCTGTTGATCCTCTGGCTATTGCCGGAGTCAATTTGGATGGTCTTAGACAGTGGGCACAGCAACTCGGAATGACTCTTGAAGAACTTCACGAAGCATTTGCTGATTACCCTGGGACAGTAGAGAACGTCAGAAGGATGATGGGGACATTTATTCCCGAAGTTGTTTGTGGTGAATTAGCCTTGCAATTGGGTGCTGCACATAAGCCTGATCAGTACTTGGAGGCGGAGTATCCTATGCTGACGCAAACGCGCGTGGACGCAGGTCAGTCGGGGAGATCGTTCTTTGCAGCGAATATTGCTGGAGTGAAGTAAGAGAAAAACAGTGTCATGGTGAACCTGTCGAACCATAGATACATTTTCTGTGTGTCGCCCTTCGACGAACTCAGGGTGACACACTTCTGTATCTATACATTTACAATAACTTCATCTGTTCGGTTCGGGGCTTGGTTGTCGGTTCATTTGCAAACTGCTCCAAGTAGCTGCGTACTTCCGGTCCGTATTTCTTTGTCCGTAAGCGATCATCAGATACCTGCACTGCTGCATCTACAGTCGCATGACGTGCAAATGTACGAAGGATTCGAAAGAGCCGCGCTTTCAGTCTAGGTAGTGAGTACTCACCAAACGCATTGCGGTAGTGAAGTGCGCGGCGGCTGAGGACTGGATGGCTTGGATGATCGAAGGGAAGAGTAAAGAACATCAAATTATTCGCAGTGCCCTGCGGGAGCTCCACCCCCTCATATGTCCATGGTGTAAGGAGCCACAGTACCGGAGAAGCTGCTGCAATGAATTCCGCCTGCATGCGTTCTTGGCCCCCGCTCAGGCTTTGGCATATAAGTGTCACACCTTTTTCTTCCAGTGCCTCTGTATGACGTACAAATGCATCCTCGATGGTCTTGCGGCTGCCAACGAGCACGATAGTTTTTCCCGGCGGAGGATCCTGCATAATCGTCTCTAGCGAAACCGATTCAGGGAAGGACATCACCAGATTGTGAGCTTCTGTTACGGCGGGGGCACGCACGCATGAAGTTCCCGGAGGAAGGATCTCTGTGAAGTCCTCTTCGGGGCCTGCGGGCAAAAGCAGAGTTGTGGCATAGGTTTTGTAGAGGCTCGTCTGCAGCAAAGGGCCCACGCGCTCGGGAACGGATTCCAGAAACTGGCTGCCGTTTTGTCTCTGCTCGATCCATGTGATGCGTCCCGTAAGATTTTCCATATTTAGGAAATTATCGAGCTGCGTGAAGATTCTCTGGAGTAATACAGGTGTTTCGGATGATTGTATGAGTGGTATACGTTCGCGTAGCAACTTGGTATCTTTTGTTTCCAAGTCCGCTTTGGCGATGTACCGAAGATCCTGAAAATTTCTCGTGCGCTCGATCCAGATCTGCAGAAGATCGGTGAAGCTTGTGAGATCCGCATTGCCTTGCGATGCCGCGCGTAGTCCATCCAGACTGATGGACCATCCGTAGGCTTTCGTTGCGGTATCTTCGAGTATGGATGCGTCATCAATCACGATGGACGATCCTGGTTGCAGTGCTCCATGCGCTTCGTGCGTGGGATCTATAAGAAATCGCAGGAGTTGTCGCTGATCCAGAAGCACAACCGGCGGCAGATTCCGGAATTGTCCGGTGTAGACATCGGAAGTTTCTGTGGCGGCGAGTTTGCCATTCCATACGCTGCGCTCCTCCCCGTGGATAGGGAAATCGCCCTGTGCCCGCGGGGTGTACCAGCGGATTTTTACAAGGAGCGATGCCTCCTCGCTTGTCAGTATTTCCTGAGATGCGAGGCAATCGACTGTTGTCGGATTCAGAAGAAGGAACGGCGGATGCAACACGCGGACATCTGC